>CAXUFG010000001.1:0-64981 GCA_964250265.1 uncultured Pseudonocardiaceae bacterium
CCCCGCGCCCCCCGCCGCCTGCCGCGGGCGCACGGGGTTAACCGGTGGGTTCATAACCCCGTTGAGCCCGCTGAATGCGGGTTCGGCTGGGTACCGTTGGTGATGTGCGTTTTGTGGACGGGCGCGGGGCAGGTTACGAGCTCACTTATGACGAGGTGTTCTTGGTGCCGTCGTGCTCGGATGTGGAGTCCCGGTTCGATGCGGATCTGTCCACGGTGGACGGTTCAGGGACCACCATTCCTCTCGTGGTCGCCAACATGACCGCGGTAGCGGGGCGCCGGATGGCCGAGACGGTGGCGCGGCGCGGCGGGTTGGTGGTGCTGCCCCAGGACGTGGATCCGGCGGTAGTTGCCGAGACGGTGTCATGGGTGAAGGCGCGGCACCTGCTAATGGACACCGCCCTCACGCTGAACCCGCAGGACGCCGTCGCGGACGCCATCAACCTGTTGCCCAAGCGGGCGCACCGGGCTGTGGTGGTGCTCGATGGCATCGGCCATCCGGTCGGCCTGGTCACCGAGACCGAGCTTACCGGGGTGGATCGGTTCACCCGCCTGGCCGACGTAGCGCAAACCGACCTGGTCGTGGTGTCGGCCGGCACCGAACCGCGCAAGATCTTCGACCAACTGCACCACCGCCGCCTGGAGCTGGCGCTCGCAGTCGACGCCCAAGACCGGCTGGTAGGAGTGCTGACCCGCACTGGAGCATTGCGGGCCGAGCTCTACGCCCCCGCGTTGGACACGGTCGGCCGGCTTCGGGTGGCAGCGGCGATCGGGGTGAACGGCGACGTCACCGCGAAGACTGACGCGCTGCTGGCCGCGGGTGTCGACGTACTGGTCGTCGACACCGCGCACGGTCATCAGCGCAAGATGCTCGACGCGCTGCGCGCGGTCCGGTCGCGTGGGCCGGACGTGCCGGTGGTAGCCGGGAACGTCGTGACCGCTGAGGGCACTCGCGACCTGCTCGAAGCCGGTGCCGACATCGTCAAGGTCGGGGTGGGACCGGGCGCGATGTGCACCACCCGGATGATGACCGGCGCCGGCCGGCCGCAGTTCTCCGCCGTGGCCGAATGCGCCGCCGCGGCCCAGGCCTGCGGTGGCCACGTCTGGGCCGACGGCGGCGTGCGCCATCCACGCGACGTCGCGCTCGCGCTGGCTGCAGGAGCCACGAATGTCATGATCGGCTCGTGGTTCGCGGGCACCTACGAATCGCCCGGTGACCTGCAGCGGGACGAGACCGGCCGACCCTATAAGGAGTCCTACGGGATGGCCTCCAAGCGCGCCGTCGCCGCCCGCACCACCAGTGATGACACCTTCGACCGGGCCCGCAGAGCCCTGTTCGAGGAGGGCATCTCCAGAGCCCGGATGTACCTCGACCCACACCGGCCAGGAGTGGAGGACCTCATCGACTACATCTGCGCCGGCGTACGCAGCGCCTGCACCTACGCCGGCGCCCGAACGTTGCCAGAGCTATCCGAGCGGGCCGTGATCGGGGTGCAGTCGGTGGCAGGGTTCGCCGAGGGACGGCCACTGCCTGGCGGCTGGTGAGCGCCCGCTGCCGCGATCAGAACTGGATGCGATCCCCTTCACTGGCCGGACGGCGAGGTCTCAGGCCGATCCACTATGTTGACCCAAGTCCCGACGTTGTTGAGGAATTCTATGGTCTGTCCGATCCCTGCGCGGCGCCTTGTCCGTGGTTTCGCTGTGCTGTGTGCCGTTCTCGCCGTTGGCTGCGGCACGACTTCAGCGCCGCCGACCGGCGGTGCTGCACAAACAGCTGGCAGCGCCGAATGGACGAAGCATGTCCGCGAGTTCGAGGATCGCTACTTCGCATTGAACCCGTCGTTCGCTGTCCAGCAGGGCCGGCATGAATACGATGGGCGCTTGCCTGATTGGACCGCGGCCGGCATCCGAGCTGAGGCACAGTGGTTGCATGGGCAGCGCACACAGGCTGAGATGTTCGACCAGAATACGCTGAGCGCCAGCCAACGCTTCGAGCGACAATACCTGCTCTCGCGCATCGACACAGACCTATTTTGGTTGGAAGAGGCGGAGCAGCCGTTCACGAACCCGGAATTCTACCTTGGCACCCTCGACCCAAGCGTGTATCTCACCCGTCCTTACGCACCCGCCGAAGCACGGCTCAGAGCTTTCATCGGCTACGCGCGCGCCGTGCCCACTGCCGCTGCACAGATCCGGACGAACCTGCGCACGCCGCTACCGAAGAGCTTCATCAAGTACGGCGTTGATGGTTTCGGAGGATTTCCGGACTTCTACCGTAAGGATGTGCCGAAGGTCTTCGCCCAGGTGAAGGATCCGGCGCTGCAGGCCGAACTGACCAGCGCGA
This sequence comes from uncultured Pseudonocardiaceae bacterium, assembly GCA_964250265.1. GTDB lineage: Bacteria > Actinomycetota > Actinomycetes > Mycobacteriales > Pseudonocardiaceae. The sequence goes on from CAXUFG010000001.1 coordinate 2,344, forward strand.
TCGAACCGGCTGCGCGGGCGATGCAGGATCTCGCGGACTGGCTCTCCAGCGGCAATCCTCAAGCCACCGAGAACTTCGCGCTCGGTCCGGCCAAGTTCGCCGACATGCTGCGGATGACCGAGCGCGTCACCACACCGCTCGCCGAGTTGGAGCGCGTGGGCCGCGCCGACCTCGACCGCAACAGCACCGCCCTCAAGCAGGCCTGCGCGGTATACCTGCCGGGTGGGACGATCGAGGCCTGCGTCGCCAAGGTAAACGCTGACAAGCCTAGTGGCGGTGCGGTGGAAGGCGCGCGTGCCCAACTCGGCGTGCTCCGCCAGTTCGTCGTCGATCACGACCTCGTCGGCATTCCGGGCACCGAGCAGGCGCTGGTCGCGGAGGCGCCGCCCTACCAGCGCTCAAACTTCGCATACATCGACATTCCTGGCCCCTATGACAAGGGTATGCCTTCGGTTTATTACATCGCGCCGCCGGATCCAACGTGGTCCAAGGCCGATCAGGACGCCTACGTGCCGGGCCAGTCGATTCTGCTCTTCACCTCAGCGCACGAGGTATGGCCAGGACATTTCGTACAGTTCTTGCACGCGAACCGCTCTCCGTCCGAGTTCGGTCAGCTGTTCGTCGGCTACGCCTACGCTGAAGGATGGGCGCATTACAGCGAGGAGATGATGTGGGAAGCGGGACTCGGTAACGGAGCACCGGAGGCGCATATCGGCCAGCTCAGCGAGGCGCTGCTGCGCAATGTGCGCTTTCTGTGTGCAATAGGTCTGCACACGCACGGCATGAGCATGGCCAGCTGCGAGACGATGTTCCGCGAACAGGCTTATCAGGATCCTGGGGGCGCCCGCCAGCAGGCAGCCCGCGGTACCTATGACCCGGGTTATCTCAATTACACGATGGGCAAGCTCATGATCCGCAAGCTGCGCGCTGACTGGACCGCGACCCACGGAGGGCGCACCGCTTGGCGCGCGTTCCACGACCAATTCCTGTCCTACGGCGGACCACCGATTCCCTTGGTGCGCGAGCAAATGCTCGGAACAGCGCAAGGGGACTTGTTCTAGCTCGGGACAATCAGTTTTGGCTCCGAATGACGTGGCGGAATCGTCAGCGGACGCGTCCGCGGCGGAGTAGGTCCTGGAGTGCCGCGGCGGCCGGTTCGCAGTCTGCCGTCTCGCCGACCGGGTGCGATATGGCCCCCGGTACCACCGGCTGCAGGCCGTCGGCTCGGTAGCAGTTCACCCGTCGCCAACCACCGGTGTCCGGCACCATCAGCGCGGCCACCGGGCGCAGCCGCTCCGGGCGCAGCCGCACCGACCAGCCTTGGTCCATCAGCCGGCACAGCGCAACGGCGCCGCGCTCCCCCGGTCCGCGAACACCCCCGGGCAGGCCCAGCCCCGCCGAGGTCGGAACCAGCGCGAGGCTCGAATCGCTCGTCCGCAGCCAGGCGACCTCCTCGCGCAGGGCGCCCCCTCCATCGGGCCGCCAAGCGGCGAGCTGGTCGAGCAGTTGGGCGGGATCGTCGGCCCGCAGCAACGGCGCGCTCAGCAGACCAGCCCGATCCAGCGCGTCAAGCTGTTCGGCCAACGGATTGAGCAAGCCCGCTGGGTCAAGAACGCCGCACGGCTTGTCGCCCAGTCCCAGCGCCTGCACCGTGAGCAGCGCAAGAAGGTCGGCCAGTACGTCGATCCCACCGGGCAGCACCACGACAGCGTCGGACAGCAGCTGCACCAGCTCCAGTCGCTCAACCGGTCCGTCCACCGCGCGCCGGTCGACGGACCAGCTAACCGGTTCAGTGCCCCGAGGAAACACCTCCACGACGTCGGCTCCGTGCTCGAGAGTGTCGGGAGAGACCGGCACGGGTATCCAGAGCACCATGCCCCAGCATCGCCGGTCCAGCTCCTTCCCCAACCGCCGTAGAGCCTCGTCGAGCGGCACCCCGCGACTCGGCCCAGGCCCCCCCACTACACCAATCCACACGAACAGACACGTTAGTCCGAATGGCCGTCCTCTGGCACGACCGGAGTTCGACAACCCAGCATTCGACCGTAGAATCGGCCGCACCTGGCCCCCGAGGGAGTGTGACGAACCCGGTGCCTGCATCAGCAACGCCTGGCTGTAGTAGGTGGCCGGGCCACTGGCCCGGCCACCCCTACTCACCGCGTTCGTGGCCGATGTGATGGATGTCCTGCGCAGCATCTGGGAGCTGTTCTGGGGCCCACTCGGGGGCCTATTCGGGTTGGCCGCGCTGACCGCTGGCACCTTCGTCTTCGTCGCGGGCGAATTCTCCCTCACCACACTGGAACGCAGCACCGTCGATTCGCATGTCCAGCGAGTCGGTGACCGCCGGGCGCGCCAGGTGCAGCATGCCCGCAGCACATTGTCTTTCCAGCTTTCCGGAGCTCAGGTCGGCATCACGATTACCACCCTGCTCACCGGTTACGTCGCCCAACCTGCCATCGCCGAGTTGATCCGGCCCGGTATAGCGGCCTTCGGGTTCCCCCTCAGCGCCGCGAGCGGGGTGTCCCTGGGGATCGGGTTGGCGCTAGCCACAGCGTTGTCGATGGTGTTCGGCGAGCTCGTCCCGCAGAATCTGGCCATCTCCCGACCACTACAGACCGCCCGGCAGGTCGCTGGAGTGCTCAATGCGTTCTCCGTCATGTTCCGCTGGCTGATCTCCGCGCTGAACGGGGTAGCGAACTGGATTGTCCGCCGGCTGGGTATCGAACCGGCCGAGGACCTGCGCTCGGCACGCTCGCCGCAGGAGCTCGGTTCGCTGGTTCGCAGCAGCGCGCAGCACGGCACCCTGGACGAGGGAACCGCTACCCTGCTGGATCGCTCGCTGCGCTTCGGTGAACGCACCGCTGAGGAGCTGATGACGGCCCGGATGCAGATGGAAGCACTGCGCGCGGACGAGCCGGTGCTCGCGCTGGTCGACGCCGCCCGGCGATCCGGATTCTCCCGCTTCCCGATCTATGGCAGCGACCTGGACGACGTGCGTGGCGTGGTGCACGTCAAGCAGGCCTTTGCGGTGCAAGCCGGCAACCGCGCCACCGTCCGGGTCGGCACGCTGGCCAGCCAGGTCCCCACCGTGCCGAGTTCGCTGGACGGAGATGCGCTGCTCGACGCGCTACGCGGCCAGGGCCTCCAGGTCGCGATCGTGGTCGACGAGTACGGCGGTACCGCGGGCATCGTCACCCTCGAAGATCTGGTGGAGGAGATCGTCGGTGACGTCCGCGACGAGCATGATCGGCTGGAAGTCTCCCAGGTTCAGCCACTGGATGAGCAGAGCTGGATCATCTCCGGTCTGTTGCGCGCAGATGAGGTCGCCGACGCTGTCGGATTCGTGATGCCCGCGGGCGGCTACGAGACGGTGGCCGGACTGGTACTGGAACGGCTAGGCCGCATTCCGGACGCCGGTGATGAGATCGAGCTCGACGGGTGGCGGTTGACCGTGACGCGGATGGACCGGCGCCGCATCGCCGATCTCCGGCTCACCCAGACTACCCTCGTCCCGCAGGTGACCCCGTGAGTGGCGCCGCGCTACTCGTCTCGCTGTTACTGCTGGCCAGTAACGCATTCTTTGTCGGTGCCGAGTTCGCCCTGATCAGCGCCCGGCGCGACCGGCTGGAGGCGATGGCCACAAGCGGGGTGGCGCGGGCTCGCACCGTGATCCGGGCCGGGGAGAAATTGCCGCTGATGCTGGCCGCGGCACAGCTCGGTATCACGATCAGTTCGCTGGTGCTGGGTTCGCTGGGTGAGCCAGCCGTCGCCCACCTGCTGGAATGGCTGACCGGCCCACTCGGGATACCCGACGCGGTGCTGCACACCATTGCCTTCGTCGTCGCGCTGGGCATCGTCACGGTGGCGCACATCCTGCTCGGCGAGATGGTGCCTAAGAACATCGCCATCGCGGGTCCGGAGCGCACCGCCCTGTGGATGGTGCCGCCGCTGGTTGCCTTCATGCGCGTGACGCGACCCGTCATCGCGTTGTTCAGCCAGGCCGCGCGGCTGGTGTTGCATCTGTTCGGCGTAGCGCCCCGCGACGAGTTGGACAGCGCATACAGTCCCGACGAGTTGGCCAACCTGATCGCCGACTCCAGCCGCGAGGGACTGCTGGACAGCCAGGAACACCGCAGGCTGACGCAGACCTTGTCCACAAGGGAGCGAACCGTCGCCGACGTGCTGGTCCCGATCACTGGACTGACCACGGTGCCCGCCGAACCCACTCTGGGCGACATCGAGCGCGCCGTGGCACAGACCGGTTTCTCCCGCTTTCCGCTGCGAGCCGGCAGCCAGCTGGTGGGCTACCTCCATGTGAAGGACGTACTGCCGTTGCTCGGCAAACCGCCGGACACACCGGTGCCCTCAAGCAGTGCGCGCCCGCTAGCCGAAGTGCCCGTTAGCGCCAGATTCGACGAGGCACTGGCCTTGCTGCGGCGCTCACGAAGCCACCTCGCCCGGGTCGTGGGCACGGATGGGAGCACTCAAGGGGTCGTCGCACTGGAGGACCTGGTCGAGGAATACGTGGGCACTGTGCGTGATGGGACTCACGTCTCGTGAGCGGCGACCGGTACCAGAGCCACTTACGAGCAAGAGCAAACGAGATTGCGGTCCCCGTGGGCCTGGTCGACGCGCCGTACCGGTGGCCACACCTTGATAGCTGTCCGGCCCATCGGATAGGCGGCGAGTTCCCGGCTGTAGGGGTGGTCCCACTTGTCGGCCAGGCAGCTCGCAGTGTGCGGCGCGCAGCGAAGCGGGTTGTCGTCGGCGGGCCACTCCCCCTCGGCGACCCGGGCGATCTCGTCCCGGATCGCGATCATGGCGTCGCAAAAACGATCCAGCTCAGCCAGGCTCTCGCTTTCGGTGGGCTCGACCATCAAGGTGCCAGCGACGGGAAACGACATGGTCGGGGCATGCAGCCCGTAGTCGGCCAGTCGCTTGGCGACGTCCTCCACGGTGACGCCGGTCGTCTTGGTGATGGACCGCAGATCCAGGATGCACTCGTGGGCCACCAACCCATTACGGCCCGCGTACAGCACCGGGAAGTGCACCCCGAGCCGACGCGCGACGTAGTTTGCGCTGGTCACCGCGGTCAGGGTGGCACGACGCAGGCCGGCCGCACCCATCATCCGGATGTATGCCCAGCTAATCGGCAGAATCGAGGCACTGCCCCACGGCGCGGCGGCCACCGGGCCTACCACGGCATCGGGGTGGGTCTCCGGGTGCCCTGGCAGGAACGGCGCCAGGTGGGCCCGCACCCCGATCGGTCCGACCCCTGGACCGCCGCCGCCGTGCGGGATGCAGAACGTCTTGTGCAGGTTGAGGTGGCTGACGTCGGCGCCGAAACGACCCGGGCGGGCCAGCCCAAGTAGTGCGTTGAGGTTGGCCCCGTCGACGTAGACCTGCCCACCGGCTTCATGCACCAGCTCGCACACCTGCGCCACACCCGGCTCGTATACCCCGTGCGTGGACGGGTAGGTGATCATGATAGCGGCCAGTTCGGCGCCGTGCTTGGCAATCTTCACCCGGAGGTCGGCGAGGTCGACGTCACCCTTGCGGTCACACCCAACGACCACGACCCGCATCCCGGCCATCACCGCGGAGGCGGCATTGGTGCCGTGCGCGCTGGACGGGATGAGGCAGACGTCGCGGGCCGCCTCACCACGGCTGCGGTGATAAGCGCGGATCGCCAGCAGGCCCGCGAATTCGCCCTGGCTGCCTGCGTTGGGCTGCATGCTGATCGCGTCGTATCCAGTCAGCGCGGCCAGCCAGCGCTCGAGGTCATTGACCACCTCGAGCAAGCCCTGCGCATCCTTGTGGGGCGCAAACGGGTGCAGCTGCGCGAACTGTGGCCAGCTGATCGGCTCCATCTCTGCGGTGGCATTGAGCTTCATCGTGCAGGAGCCCAGCGGGATCATGCTGCGGTCCAGCGCCATGTCCTTGTCGGCCAGTGCGCGCAGGTAGCGCAGCAGTGCTGTCTCGCTGCGGTATGCCGAGAAGACCGGCTGGGTGAGGAACGATGAGCTCCGCCGTAATGCAGCCGGGATGAGGTCTGGAATTTCCCGATCGAGGACGTCCGGATCGGCCGCTGGTACGCCGAAGGCCTCCCACACCCTCCGGAGGTGTTCCCTGGTCGTGGTCTCCGCGCAGCTGATCCCGACGTGATCGGCGTCGGCCAGGCGCAGATCGATGCCGGCCGCCCGAGCAACGCTCACCACGTCGACGGCCCGGCCAGGCACCCTGGCCAGCACCGTGTCGAAGAACGCTTCGGGCGCCACCTCCACACCGCCGTCGCGCAACCCCGCGGCGAGCACCGCGGCCATCCGGTGCGCCCGGTATGCGATATTGCGCAGCCCCTCAGCTCCGTGGTAGACGGCGTACATCGAGGCCATCACGGCCAGCAGTACCTGCGCGGTGCAGATGTTGCTGGTGGCTTTCTCCCGGCGGATGTGCTGCTCGCGGGTCTGCAATGCCAGGCGCAGCGCTGGTGACCCCTCGGCGTCGCGGGACACGCCGACCAGCCGGCCGGGGAGCTGACGCGCCAAGCTGCTGCGCACAGCCAGGTAGGCGGCATGGGGCCCGCCGAAGCCCAGCGGCACACCGAAGCGCTGGGTGGATCCGAACGCCACGTCGGCGCCGAGCTCGCCCGGCGGTACCAGCAGCGTCAACGCCAGCGGATCGGCAGCGACCGCCACCGCAGTGCCGCGCTGATGCGCCTGCTCGATCAGCCTGACATGGTCCCGTACCGCACCGGACACGCCCGGATAGGACAGCAACACGCCGAAGAACTCGCCCTCCGGGAGGGAGCCGGACAGGTCTGTGACGTCCAGCTCGATACCTAGCGGTTCCGCGCGGGTGGCTAGCACTGCCAGCGTTTGCGGCAACGTGTCGGCGTCGACGACGAAACGCGAGGAGGACCCTCGGTCCGCCCGGTGCAGCAAAGTCATCGCCTCGGCGGCCGCGGTGGCTTCGTCAAGCAGCGAGGCATTGGCTACTGGCAGACCGGTGAGGTCGCATATCATCGTCTGGAAGTTGAGCAGTGCCTCGAGCCGCCCTTGGGAGATCTCCGGTTGGTAGGGCGTATAAGCGGTATACCAGGCCGGATTCTCCAACACAGAACGGCGGATCACCGGCGGAGTCACCGTGCCGTGGTATCCCATGCCGATCATCGGCACTCGCGGATGGCATCGCGTCGCACGCTCGCGCAGTTCGGCTAGGGCCTCTACCTCGGTGGCCGAAGCCGGTAGCTCCGGGATGGCCTCTGGATCAGCGAGGGCGGACGGCAACGCCAGCCGCGCGAGCTCTTCCAACGACTGCACGCCGATGACGTCCAGCATCCGGGCGAGTTCGGCAGGGCGCGGCCCGATGTGCCGGTCGGCGAACGGAGTGCCGTGTTCCAGTTCGGACAGTGCGGGCCGATCGGGAACGTTCATCAGCACGACCTCCGGACCTCGGGAAGGGCTTGCTCCTCTGGCGCCCGGGCAGCTACGGCCGAGAACTCTCCCGTGCGGGATTGGCGACTACGCAGCCAGCGTACAGGCGAAGGGAGCCCATCCCCGGGTGCCGGCATGCCGCTGTGACCGGCTACACAGCTGCATAACCAAACACCCGGGAACTTCAGCTGATCCGGCGGGCTCGTCGGCGCTTGGTCAGCTCGTCCTCCGGAGCTGCCTCGACGTGGCCGCCATCGGCGCGCTCCGGGGGAAAACGGCTGATTGATCCGGCGATCTCTTTCATCGCGCCACTGACGGCGATGCCGAACACTCCTTGGCCACCCTGCAGCAGGTCGACTACTTCCTCTGGAGAGGTGCATTCATAGACCGTGGTGCCATCACTGAACAGGGTGATACGAGCCAGGTCGTGCACTCCGCGACGGCGCAGGTGCTCGACAGCGACTCGGATGTTCTGCAGTGAGACCCCGGTGTCCAGTAGCCGTTTGACCACCTTGAGGACCAGGATGTCTTTAAACGAGTACAGCCGCTGGCTACCCGATCCTGAGGCTCCTCGAATCGATGGCGCTACCAGATTGGTTCGTGCCCAATAGTCCAGCTGGCGGTAGGTGATCCCGGCGATCTGGCATGCCGCCGGACCCCGATAGCCGAGCAGATGGTCGGTGATTCCGTGCGGATCGGCCAGGACGGAGTCTGGGAACAGGGTGCCTTGCTCGACGGGCCCGTGAGCCTCGGGATACTTGAGGTCATGCGCCGGAGTGTCCGCTGCGCCGCGCGGTCCATCGACCACCCATGCCTCCCACGCCGTGCGCGCCGATGCCCCGTCCAGTACGTGGCCCGGCATTATCTGGCGGCCGTTCCGGGGCAAATCACACCGGCGCGACTCACTGTGATGCTCGACGGTAGGCGCCACCGGGTGGTCGGTCAATACGACGCGCGGCAGAGCCCTCACCCTCAACTTGAGATCGAGGTCCGCAGTGCCCCATCCGGTGCCCGCACCGCGGCAGTCAATCAGGTATCGGCTCCGCGGAAGTCCTCCGGGGAGACGGAGTCGAGGAACTCACGGAACCGCTCCACCTCGTTCTCCTGCTCATCCGGGATGATCAAACCAGCTTCGGAGAGCACCGACTCGTCGGCATGGATGGGAACGCCGACCCGTAACGCCAGCGCAACCGAGTCGCTCGGCCGGGCAGAGACCCGTACATTGCCGTCGAAGACCAGCTCGGCGAAGAAGGTGCCTTCCTGCAGCTCGGTGATCCGGACCTGCTTCAGCTGCCCGCCCAGCGCACGGATCACGTCACGGAGCAGGTCGTGGGTCATCGGCCGAGCCGGTTGCACGCCCTGCTGTTCCAGCGCGATGGCAGTCGCCTCTCCCGAACCGATCCAGATCGGCAGGTAGCGCTCGCCCTCGGTTTCCCTTAACAGCAGGATCGGCTGGTTCGCTGGCAACTCCACCCGGACCCCGACGACACGCATCTCGCTCATCGCGTTGCGCCTCCCTCCCGGTGCACCCTTTGGACCGGGCGCCTCGAGGACCGTCGTGCTCAGCGGTGGATGGCCGCCAGTTGCTGCTAGCCCTGTCGCGTCTCCACCATCGCTACCCTTGAGACGCTACACGGGGCACCGTCCCGATGCCGAGTCCTGCGGCGGCCCAAATTCCTACGGTTTGCCTTCTCCTGGGCTCCTGGTGCTCGAGGCTTCTCGGTGGCCTGCCACCGGCCTCAGCTCCCGATGACACCACGCAAACCGATTTTGACCAGGAGGGCATGCAGTCGCAAGGACAGCATGGCCAGCTCCCGGACCACCTCATCGGCGCGGGCCCGCGCGTCAGGATCCCGTTGCCGGCTCACTGGAGTGACAATTTGCGCCAGCAGGCCCACCTCACGGTCCGCCGACGCCCGGAAGGAACGCAGGTGCCGGGGTTCTAGTCCAAAATCAGTCATCGCTTGCGTGGTCCTAGCCACCAACACCGCATCGGTGTCGTAGAAGCCGGCCGGCCCCGGCCGAACCAGGCCGAACTGCTCGAGTTGAGTCAATACGGCCCTGGTAATGCCGGCCGCCGCGAGTAGCTCCTCCTGGGTCATCCGCGCCGTATCAGCTGCATGGAGGTCTTCCGGCCCTCCCCGTTCCGTCGCCTGCGGCCAGCGCTGGGCGGTGAGCCTTGCGGACCGTTCGGCGCATCCTTGCGGTGGCTGTTCGGGTTCACCCCGGTCTCGCGCGTCCAGATACTCTTTGATGACTCTCAGCGGGAGATAGTGATCGCGCTGGGCGGCGAGCACATAGCGCAGCCGTTCCACATCCGTTGCGGAGAATTGCCGGTATCCGGCAGCGGTGCGTTCTGGCTGGACGAGCCCTTCGGACTCCAGAAATCTGATCTTGGAAATGGTGACATCGGGGAACTCCGCCCGCAGCTGGGCGAGTACCGAGCCGATGCTCGCCCCGGTACGTTCGCCCGAGCGGCGCGGGGCCGTCACCGAGACCCCTGGTCAGCTCCTCGGCTCCCGGCGCGCGGACCGGCCAGGAACACAAGCCGGAACTTGCCGATCTGGACCTCGTCGCCGTTGGCCAACATCGCGGTGTCTACCGGCTCACGGTTGACATAGGTGCCGTTCAGGCTGCCCACGTCCACCACTACGAACTCGCCGCCCTCTCGGCGGAACTCGGCGTGCCGGCGGGATACCGTGACGTCATCGAGGAAGATGTCGCTGTCCGGATGCCGGCCCGCGCTCGTGGTAGGCCGATCGAGGAGGAACCGGGAACCGGCGTTAGGGCCACGCCGGACCACCAGCAATGCCGAGCCCGCCGGTAGTGCGTCGATACCGGCTATGGGAGGGGCCGGTGACTCAGCACTCTCGACCTCGGACAGGAAATCGGCCCGGAACGTCGAGGTCTGCTCCGGGCCCCGCTCTGGTGGTACGCCGGGCCCGTCGTTCGTGCTCACGCTGGGCTCTCCTTCGCGGGGTGGTGGCAGTTGATCGGATCACAACCTACCGTGCCACTGCGCGCGATGCGGAGGCGGAGGTAGGCGCCCGTCTCAGCCTTCCTCGATGAGCGCACGGTACTCCTTGGCAAGCAGCAAGGAGTCCACCGCCGACATTTCGGACAGTTTGATATCGATCATCCAGCCCTCGCCGTAGGGATCAGAATTGATCAATTCAGGGTGCTCGTCCAGGGCATCGTTGCGGGCTACCACCTCGCCTGACAGCGGCGCGAACAGGTCCGACACGCTCTTTGTGGACTCCACCTCACCGACTGGTTCCCCCACTGACAACGAGTCACCGAGCGGCGGTAACTGGACGTAGACCACATCGCCGAGCTGCGTCTGTGCGTAGTCGGTGATTCCGACCCGCACGGTGCCGTCCGCTCCAAGACGCACCCACTCGTGCCCCGGGGTATACCGCAACTCCTCGGGAACCACCGCGACCTCCTATCATGCGCGGATCGCGCCTCCCGCAGCGCGGACCGTGAGCAGGACCTGAACGAGGTAAAGCACTCCTGACCAGACGTACAGTGCACCGCCCCACCCCATGAACGCCACCGCAAACGCGTGCGCCACTGCACCTACCCAACCGTGCACGTCGTGGGCGAGCAGCAGCAGCGGGAATGCATAAAGCAGGCAGAGAGTAGCGGCCTTGCCCAGATAGTGCACCGGCAGCGGACCATGGCCGTAATGGCGCAGCACGGGCAGCGTCGATATCAGCACCAGATCCCGTCCCAGTAGCGCGGCGATCACCCACCACGGCAGGATGTCCCGCACACCGAAGGCGAGCAGGATGCTCACCGTGGACAGCCGGTCGACCGCCGGGTCAAGAAGCGCGCCCAGCCTGCTGGATTGGTTCAGTAAGCGGGCGAGCTTGCCGTCCAGCCAGTCTGTGAGGCCTGACAGCGCCAATACCAGCACCGCGAGCAGATCGTGGTGCGGGCCGAGCAGCAGCCACAAGAACAACGGGACGCCAGCCAGCCTGAGCAGGCTGAGCACGTTGGGCACCGTGAGCAGCCGATCGGCCGGATCCCGCACGGGACTCTCCGGCCGGCGCTCGGACACCCTGCATCACCTCATCGACACCGTACGGCGTGTGCTGAGTTGCGCTAGTTTCGATCTAGTTACCGAGGGTCCGTTCTAGTCATCGAGGGCGCCCTCGAGCGCGCGGCCGTGCGCAAAGTACGGAGCGATCTTGTTGTCGAACATCGTCAGCGCGGAGCCGATGGCCATATGCATATCCAGGTACTTGTAGGTGCCCAGGCGCCCACCGAACAGGATATTTCGCTGCGCCGTCTCAGCTTTCGCCAGGTCGCGGTAGCGTCCCAACTTGACCCGGTCCTCGGGAGTATTGATCGGGTAGTACGGCTCGTCTTCCTTACCAGCGGACCGCGAGAATTCTCGCACGATAACGGTCCTGTCGGTCGGGTAGTGGTCCCGCTCCGGGTGAAAATGGCGGAACTCGAGGATACGAGTGAACCCGACGTCGGCATCGGCGTAGTTCATGACCGGGGTGCCTTGAAAATCACCGCGATCGTGCAAGACTTCCTGCTCGAAGTCTAAGGTTCGCCAGCCAAGCCAACCCTCGGAGTAGTCGAAGTATCTGTCCAACGGTCCGGTGTACACGACCGGGGTGTGAGCCTGGAGATCGTCGCGCAGCTCGAAGTAGTCGGTGTTCAGCAGCACGTCGATGTTTGGGTGGGTAGCCATCGCCTTGAGCCATGCGGTGTAGCCGCCCACCGGGAGGCCCTCGAAGGTGTCGTTGAAATAACGGTTGTCGAAGGTGTAGCGCACCGGCAGCCGGGTGATGGTCGCGGCCGGTAGTTCGGTGGGTTCGGTCTGCCACTGTTTGGCCGAGTAGTCACGGACGAATGCCTCGTAGAGCGGTCGGCCGATGAGGGAGATTGCTTTCTCTTCGAGGTTGGTGGCGTCCTTGCCGTGGATCTCGGCGGCCTGTTCGGCGATGAGCGCGCGCGCCTGCAGGGGGGTGAAGTAGCGACCGAAGAACTGCGAGATCAGTCCCAGGCCCATCGGGAGCGGGTAGACCTGGCCACGGTGGATCGTGAACACCCGGTGCTGGTACCCGGTGAAGCGGGTGAACTGGTTCACGTAGTCCCACACCCGCTTGTTCGACGTGTGGAACAGGTGTGCGCCGTAGCGGTGCACCTCAATCCCGGTTTCTGGTTCAAGCTCGGAGTAAGCGTTGCCGCCGAGGTGATGGCGCCGTTCCACCACCAGAACCCGTTTGTTCAGCTGGGTAGCGGCACGCTCGGCCACGGTAAGGCCGAAGAAGCCGGAACCGACGACGATGAGGTCATATCGCGCGAAGCTCACGTCGCCGGAGGGTAGCCGTGGCGGGTGACTGGCCTCAGAACCGGGTGTGCGCGAGCCAGTGGTCCAGAACGCTCGCGTCGCCGAGCACCGTGACCGGTGACTCGTCCGGTGCGACACGACGCATCATGACCAGCAACAGGTCCACCACCGCGCCCCGAACCGCGACATCGCCCTTGGCGTGGCCAGGCTCCCAGACCGGACCCGACGGGGTCCGGCGCACGATCCACTCCCCGGCCTCGCCCAGCCCCGGGTCGGTGGAGTGCAGATGCAGGATCTGGCCCTCACCGCGCAGCTCGGCGAGCTCAGGCCGATACTCGAGTGCCTGCGGCAAGCCGAGCAGGCTCAACCACTCGGAGATCGCATCGGCGGCCAGATCGGCCTCCAATGCGAACTCGCGACCTAGCGCCAGCTCGGCGTCGGCGCGGTGCAACGCAGTCTCGTGAGCCATCCGGCGAGCCCAGAACCCGGCGCTCTGGTCGTCGGCCCAGCTCCAGATGAGGGTCTGCGGACCCACCGACCGGATCGCCTCAGCCAGCTCACCAGCACCATCCACCAACCAGGTGGGCAACCCGCCTGCGTCGTCGGGGGCGAGCACGCTGAGCGTGTCGAGATCGGGCGCAGTGGTGAGGCGTCGAGTGACGATCGCGGTTACCCGCCGATGGGCCAGGCCCACGTGCTCGACGAGCTGCCGCAACGTCCATTCGGGGCAGCTCGGCACCCGCAGCGCCAGATCTGCACCGGCCAGCGCCTCAGCTAGTAGCGCGGACTGTGCCGTCAATGCCTCAAGGTACCGATCGTCGCGCAGCGGTGCCATCAGATGCCCTCCCGTGGTCCGATTCGACTTGCAACTTAAGGCACCTGCAAGGTTGATAGTGCGGCGGCGCACCGGGTGGTGTGCACTGTGACCCATGGCCTCGCATTCCGCCTCACATCCGCAAGATCCTGTGCAGCGCGCGTTTAGCGGGGGGCGCGGTGCCTTCCTCGCGGCAGCAGTGCGGTCTCCCCGCGATGTGGGGACGCTGCTGCCCTCCGGGCCCGAACTGGCCCGGAGGCTGGCCGCCGTGGTGCCCGGAGCCGGCCACGGTGAGCGACCTGCGGTCGTGGTGGAGATCGGTGCCGGCGCGGGGGCGGTCACCGCGGCGATCGCCGAGCAGGCGGACCAGGGTGCGGTGGTGATCGCGGTCGAGAAGGACCCAGGGCTCGCCGAGCGGCTGCGTTCCCGCGAGTTGGGCGTGCGGGTGGTCACAGCGGACGCCGCGACGCTTCCAGCCATCCTCGCCGAGCACGGCGTGGATCGCGCGGACGTGATCGTCTCGGTGCTGCCGTGGACTCTGTTCGGTCCCGAACAGCAGCGCGAGTTTCTGGCGATCTTTGCGGCGGCGTTGCAGGCCGACGGTGTGTTCACCGCGGCCGCTTACAGCCTGAGCTATTGGATGCCCGCGGCTCGCCGGTTTCGCTGCGAGCTGGGGCGGGTTTTCGGCGAGGTGTTGCCAACCCGCACCATGTGGCGGCACCTGCCACCGGCGATGACCTATGTGTGCCGGCACCCAGACGTGGCCAGGGACGGCATCACCGCGGATCCGAGTCAATGAGCAGACGGCCATCCAAACGGCTCACTCGCAACACCCGCTTGACGACTTCAGCGTTGCCGCCTTTGTTGTAAGTAACCTCGACGGGTACCCGCACAGAGCCGTCGGGATTGTAGGTGAGGCCGAAGGCATTGCGAGCGCTGACCGAGGAGTAGTCGCTCCAGTACGACCGGAACTGCGGCTCGTTGCCGAAGGTTGCTTGCGCGGCGGGCGACAGCAGCGGCCAGGCAGACGACATATTGTCCAGGCCGTTGTAGTAATCGATCACGAGCTGCCCGGCGTCCCGCCACGCGATTGGCTGGGCATGATCCACTCGCTGCATCTGCGGCTGCTGTGACGGTGTCACCGGCGGTGCCGGTGTCGCCGCAGGTGCCGAGGTGGATCCTAAACCAGCCGACTGCGCGGCCTGTCCTCCCGTCAAGCCTCGCGTCACCAGCACCCCGCCGCCGGCGAACGCAAGCAGCGCTAGAACAGCTCCCACCAGCACGCCGACGTTAGCGCGCCGTCGCGGCGCGTGCGGCCGGGAAGTGACAGGGGCCAAGGGAGCCAGCTGCGGCGCAGGGCCGGACGAACGTGCGGAGACCACCGTAGGCGGGAGCGCGGCAGCTGAGGACTCCTTCCGGCCCTGCCTAGCGGTCGGCGCGGCCCGGCGTACCGGTCGCGTGGTTGGCGCTGCGGCGAGTTCCATGCTGGCGCGATGCATGTCGGGGCGCGCTGCCGGGTCTTTGGCCAGTAACTTCATCAGCACCGCGGACAGCGAGCCCGCGTGCCGGGGTGGCACCACCTGCCCGTTGGCCACCGCGTGCAACAGTGCGAGCGGGTTGTCGCTGTCCCCGAAAGGACCCTGCCCTTCCAGCGCCGCGTAGAGCGTGGCGCCGAGAGAGAACACATCGGAGGCCGCGGTCGGGAGCTGACCACGTGCGACCTCTGGAGCGAGGTAGGCCGGAGTGCCGGCCATCATCCCCGTCTGGGTGACCGTGACATCGCCGACCGCGCGCGAGACACCGAAGTCGGTGATCTTGGCGGTGCCGTCCTCGGCGATCAGGATATTCCCAGGCTTGACGTCCCGATGCACGATTTGCGCCGCATGGGCAGCGGCCAGCGCCGAGGCGATCTGCCTGCCGATCGAGGCGACTTCGGGCACCGGGAGGCAGCACCGATCGCCGAGCACCGCCGCGAGACTGCGCGAGGGCAAGTACTCCATCACCAGGCAGGGTTCGCCGTCGTGCTCGGCCACGTCGTAGACGATGATGGCATTCGGGTGCTGTAGCCGGGCAGCGATGCGCGCCTCCCGCAGCGCTCGAGCCCTCGCTTCGTCGGTTGCCCTGGGGCTCAGCTCCGGCTGCAACAACAGCTGCTTCACCGCCACCAGCCGCTGCAGCCGCTCGTCCATGGCCTGCCAGACGACGCCCATGCCGCCGCTGCCAATACGGTCGAGCACCCGGTAGTGGCCGGCGATCAGCTGACCCGTGTCGATATGCGGTCACTCCCTCATGTTTTCCCGCATGGGCGCTAAGTCCCCGACCAGAGCCAGGTTACCGCCCACCAGCCGGGTTTGGCGCGCAGCCCGGGAGCCCCGCCTCGCCCCGGGGCGGAGATTCCAGGCACCATCGTGACCACCATGACTCTCACCGAAGCACTGCCCAGCGGTTCCGGGCCCGACGAACTGTTCGATACCTTTGCAGCCTGGGTGTCAGGACAGGGTCTAGCCCTGTACCCGGCCCAGGAAGAGGCACTGATCGAGATCGTCTCGGGCTCGAATGTGATATTGGCCACTCCTACCGGATCCGGTAAGAGCCTGGTGGCGACGGGGGCGCACGCCACCGCGTTGGCGCAGGGCAGGCGAAGTGTCTACACCGCACCGATCAAGGCGCTGGTGTCAGAGAAGTTTTTTGCGTGCTGCGGTGTTTTCGGTGCGGACCAGGTAGGGATGCTCACCGGTGACTCCAGCGTCAACGCCGCGGCACCCATCATCTGCTGCACGGCTGAGGTTCTGGCAAACATGGCGCTGCGTAGCGGGCCGGATACCGACGTCGGCCTGGTGGTGATGGATGAGTTCCACTTCTACGCCGACCCAGATCGCGGCTGGGCGTGGCAGGTGCCGCTGCTGGAGCTGCCGCACGCCCAGTTCCTCCTGATGTCCGCGACGCTGGGCGAGGTGACCCGATTCGAGCAGGACTTGACCCGGCGCACCGGCCGCTCTACCGCGGTGGTCCGCTCTGCCCAGCGGCCGGTTCCGTTGCATTTCCGGTACGTGAGCACACCGCTGCACGAGACGTTGGAAGAGCTGCTGGCCACCAACTCGGCGCCGGTGTACGTGGTCCACTTCACGCAGGCCGCCGCCGCCGAGCAAGCACAGGCGCTGACCAGCATCAACGTCTGCAGCCGCGCGGAGAAGGACGCCATCGCCGAGCTGATCGGTGGATTCCGGTTCACCGCCGGTTTCGGGCGGACGCTGTCGCGGCTGGTGCGCCACGGGATCGGGGTTCACCACGCGGGCATGCTGCCGCGGTATCGCCGCCTCGTCGAGCGCCTCGCCCAGTCCGGCCTCCTCAAGATCATTTGTGGTACCGACACGCTCGGGGTGGGCATCAATGTGCCGATCCGCACGGTGCTGCTCACCGCGCTGGCGAAATACGACGGGACGCGAACCCGTCACCTCACCGCACGAGAGTTCCACCAGATCGCCGGCCGGGCCGGCCGGGCCGGCTTCGACACCGCCGGCTCCGTCGTCGTGCAGGCTCCCGAACACGTGGTGGACAACGCCAAGGCAGTGGCCAAGGCAGGCGACGATCCCCGCAAGCTCCGCAAGATTGTCCGCAAGAAACCCGCCGAGGGTGCGGTGTCCTGGAGCGACCGCACCTTCGAGCGGCTGGTGGTGGCCGAGCCGGAAGCGCTGAACTCCAGTTTCGGCGTCAGCCATGCGATGTTGCTCAACGTCGCCAACCGGCGCGGTGACGCGTTCGCCGCGATGCGCCACCTGCTCACCGACAACCACGAGGACCGGCCAGTGCAGCGCCGGCTGATCCGCCAGGCCATCGCGATGTACCGCGCGTTGCTGGCCGCCGGCGTGATCGAGCGGTTGCCGGTCCCGGATGCCGATGGCCGCACGGTGCGGCTGACCGGGGACTTGCAGCTCGACTTCGCGCTCAACCAGGCGCTCTCGCCGTTCGCACTGGCCGCGATCGAGTTGCTGGATCGGGATTCGCTCGACTACCCGCTGGACGTCCTGTCCATGCTCGAGGCCACTTTGGACGATCCGCGGCAAGTGCTGGGGGCGCAACTATCCAAAGCCAAGGGTGAGGCGGTGGCGGCGATGAAAGCCGAGGGCATCGAGTACGAGGAACGGATGCGCCTCCTTGAGGACATCACCTACCCGATGCCGCTGGCTGAGCTCCTCGACGCCGCATTCGAGACCTACCGGCAGGGCCACCCGTGGGTGGCCGACCATCGGCTGTCCCCCAAGTCGGTGGCCCGGGATCTGGCCGAACGGGCGATGACCTTCACCGAGTACGTCGGGTTCTACGGTCTGGCCCGATCCGAGGGACTGGTACTGCGTTACCTGGCCGGCGCCTACCAGGCGCTGCGGCGCACGGTGCCGGCCGACGCCAAGACCGATCCGTTGCGTGACCTGGAGGAGTGGCTCGGTGAGCTGGTCCGCCAGGTCGACTCCAGCCTGCTGGACGAATGGGAGCAGCTGCGCAATCCCCAGGAGCCGGGGTCGGTGCCGGCGCCGGTGGACCACCGACCGCCGCCGGTCACGGCCAACGCGCGGGCCTTCCGGGTGCTGGTGCGTAATGCCCTGTTCCGCCGGGTGGAGCTGGCCGCCCGCCGGCGCTGGACCGAGCTGGGTGAGCTCGACGTGGACGCCGGGTGGGATGCGCAGGCCTGGCAGGACGCGGTGGAACCATACTTCGACGACCATGCCGAGATCGGCACCAGCGCAGACGCCCGCGGCCCACATTTACTGATCATCGACTACCAGCCCGGCAGGTGGGTAGTGCGGCAGATCCTGGACGATCCGGCGGGGCACCACGACTGGGCCATTAATGCAGAGGTCGACCTGGCCGCCTCCGACGAGACCGGGACCGCCGTGCTGCGGGTGACCACAGTCGGCCCAGCTTGAGACTGGCGGATCTACAGCCGCTGGAGGCCGTTGAGCACCCGCTGCATCAGGACGATATCCGGGAACGCATCGGCGGAGCCCACGGTGCGATGCACCACGACGCTACCCGCCTCAGCCATATCTCCCAGCACCACTCGGGCCACCCCCAGCGGAATCGACACCAGGGCCGCGAGCTCGGCAACGGAACGTGGAGCTGCGCACAGCGTCAGGATGGTGCGGTGCTCAGGTGGCGCGGTTGGGTCGATCGGCTGATCGATTGCCGAAACCAGGGTCTCGAGAGAGAGTTCACATGGCGACGCGGTCCGTCCCCCGGTCCAGAAGTAGGGCCGCACCAAACCCCCGGTGCCTGTTTCGCAAGGGGACCAGCCAAGCCACTCAGGACCGTCGGCCCACGCTGGCTCAGCCACCAACGGTGTGGTCTCCGGCTGACGCTCGACGCCAGTGGTCTTCGAACGCGAGCCAGAGGTCTGCAGCCCAGTATCTGTGCGTTCGGGCTCTGTGCGTTCGGAATCGGGGCGTTCGGAATCGGGGCGTTCGGAATCGGGCCCCCTACGCCGCCAACGCTTCAAACCAGCTGAGAACCGGGCGCCGGTCTGCCCGACGGGTGGCTGTCCGGCGCGGCGATGCTGGGCCGCTACGGCGTCGTCTTGCTCTTTCGGCGGCTGCGACGCCGCCCGGCTACGACGGCCCGCAGCCCCCCCAAATCGGGCGCCGGTGAGGCCAACCACGAGATCGTCGGCGGAGCGATGTCCCCCCGTTTGTTGCTCTGAGGCCACGGCGCGGCAGACTAGGCCGTCGGTGTGAACAGGATGTAACAGGGGGTGTTCGCCATGTTACATCCGACCGATGGTAACGGCGGGGACTTCTCAGCTCGGTGCGTTGCCTGGTTTCCACTTGATCCCGCATCCGAGGCTGGGCATCTGCGGTTCTCCTACCGGCTTGCCCGCCAGCACCAGCTCCAGGGCCGCCCGCAATGCCGCGCCGGTCACCGGAATGTCGTTGCGAGGCCGGGACTCATCGAACTCTCCCCGATAGGCGAGCTGGCCTCCCGCGTCATAGAGGAAGAAGTCCGGGGTGCAGGCGGCCCGGTAGGCCCGTGCGGTCTGCTGGGTCTCATCGAGTAGGTAGGGGAAGGTGAACCCGGCGCGGTGAACCTGTTCGGTCAGCCCATCCGGACCATCATCGGGATAGTTTGCGATGTCATTGCTGCAGATCGCCACTGCGGCCACTTCGCCGGCAATGTCGGTGACGAGCGAGGCGAGCTGTCGCTCGAGATGCCGGACATAGGGACAGTGGTTGGACAGAAACATCACCAACAACGGCCGACCGGCGGCGAGGCCCTCCGAGCTGACGAGCTGACCGTCGAGAGACCGCAGAGCGAACGGCGGCGCCGGCGTGCCGAGCGGGACCATGAACGAGTTCACTGCCATGCCAGCAAGTTTCCCATCACATGTGCTAGCTCGGTGAGAGCCCTGCGAAAGTCGGTAGGTTGGAAAATCGTGGAGCTCTACGAGGTGATGCGGACGACGCCAGCAACCCGCTCGTTCACCGGTCAGGCCGTGACAGACGCGGTAGTGCATCGCATCCTCGACCACGCCAGGTTCGCACCCAGCGGGGGCAATCGGCAGGGATGGCATGTCGTCCTGCTCCGGGATGCCGCGATTCGACGCCGGATACGAGAGCTCTACGGCCTGGGTTGGCGCGAATACACCGCACACGTCGAAGAGGGAGTGGTGCCGTTCGCCCCGCACGAGGACGGCCGCTGGACTGGTCCAGCGGTCGATCTCGACGCGGCCCGTCAGCTACCGAGGCCCAACGACTTCGCTGACACCCTGGACACCGTCCCGGTGTTGCTACTGCTGATCGCCCGTCTCGGTGCGCTGGCGTGCGTCGACAACGGGCTGGATCGGCAGAGCATCGTCGGTGGCGGGTCGATCTATCCGTTCGGGCACAACATCCTGCTGGCAGCCCGCAATGAGGGCCTCGGTGGCGTGCTGACCTCGGTGTTGGTCCGGCAGGAGGGAGCCGTACGGGAGCTGATCGGTATCCCTGACGACCACGCGGTGGCCGGCCTGATCGCACTGGGGCACCCGGTGCGATCAGTGCGCAAGCTGCGCCGGAGGCCCGTCGACCAGTTCACCACCGTGGATCGGTTCGACGGGCCGGGCTTCGCGCCGTGATCAGCGGCCGTGATCAAGTATCGCTAGCCTGCCTCAGGCTTCACCGCCCTGGAGCTTGCGGACCACGCCGTCGATCTGGTCGTGGAACTTGCCCTTGGTGAGGTTATCGACGAGACCGGCAGCCTGCACGGCAATCTTGGCGGCCGCCTCGGGGTTGGCCTTCGCGAAACGGCGAGCGCCTTCCACAAGCCCCACCAGAATTACAAGCTTCCTTAGCTTCCCCAGCATTGTTCCTCCCTTGGCCAACCACGATTTCCACGAGATCACCGCGAAGTGGCGAGGATACCGCGACCCGGTCGAGCCCGGGAGGATGGTCGGGCAAAGTCAGCCACAATCCCCCAGTCAGGATCCTCAGTCAGGATTCCCTGACGCCCGTTGCCGGTCAGAATCCCATTGCCTGGGCGCGACGCTTCACCTCGCGACCCCGATCGGTTCGCAACGCGCCTATGGGAGTGCCGGGCAGCGAATCCTCCGCGGTGAACAACCAACGCAGGATCTCCTCGGGGGGGTAGCCGGCGTCGCGCAGCAACGTGATCGTGCCGGGCAGCCCCTTAACCACGGCGTTGCCGCTGAGGAACTCCGCAGGTACCACCACCACGCCATGACGGCGTATTCCCAGTAGTTGCCCATCGCGCAGCATCTGGTGCACCCGGGTTACCGCCAGTCCGAGCCGTTGCGCCACATCGGGTAGCGGCAGCACCACCACCTCGGGATCGAGCACATCCGGGGCGATTGGTAGGTCGCTCACAGTGGTCACCATGCCATACCTACCAGCCAGCGCCCTTCCGCCGTTCGGGGAGCGCGGCGAGTCCGTACGATCCTCGAACTGTGGAAGCGCAGGGGTCCGATCACGACGGGAACCTGGTCGGCACCCTGTTGGAGGGGCGCTACCGGGTTGGTCAGGTGCTGGCCCGCGGCGGTATGTCCACGGTCTACCGCGGCACGGACACCCGCCTGGAGCGACCTGTTGCCATCAAGGTGATGGCACCGCGGTTCGCCGCCGACCCGGTGTTCCTGCAGCGCTTCGGTAGGGAAGCCCGCGCCGCCGCTCGGCTGCACCACCCCGGTGTCGTCGGGGTTCATGATCAAGGGTTCGACTCCTCCCCTGCCGGTGACTACGTGTTCCTGGTAATGGAACTGGTGGATGGCGGAACCTTACGGGACCTGCTGCGCCAGTACGGCAGGCTGCCAGTACCGCTGGCACTCTCGGTGACCGAGATGGTGCTCTCGGCACTGGCCGCGGCGCACCGGGAAGGTCTCGTCCATCGCGACATCAAGCCGGAAAACGTGCTCATCGGTCCTGGTGGTGTGGTGAAGGTGGCCGACTTCGGGCTGGTCCGCGCCGCTGCCGAGGCCAGCAACAGCACCGGGGACGTCATCCTCGGGACGGTGGCCTACCTCTCCCCCGAGCAGGTCGCGACGGGGGCGGCCGACGCCCGCAGCGACGTCTACGCCACCGGGGTGCTGCTGTTCGAGATGCTGACGGGGGCGCCGCCCTACACCGGCGAGACCGCGCTGTCGGTGGCCTACCGCCACGTCAATGATGACATGCCGGCTCCGAACACGGCGGGAGCAGCAGTGCCCGCACCGCTGGATGAGCTGATCGTGCGGGCCACCCGTCGAGACCCGGCAGCCCGCCCACCGCACGCGGCGGCGTTCCTGAGCGCGCTTCAGGAGGTCCGCATGAACCTCGGAATCGATCAAGTACCCGTACCCGTGCCCAACGCGGCTGGATCTGCCGGCGTAGAACTGGCCCCCCTGGAGGTCGGACCGGGCGGAACCCGGGCTCTCACCAGAACCGATGCGGGAGCGGGCGGACCGGATGTGCGCCAAGACGAGCCGCCCGGGTCGCCCGTGGTCACCGCGCCCGGGCCCCTACCTGTCACGTTAGGCCCTCGTCACGATCCTTACCTGCGCGAGCGTGCCCGCAACCGGCGCGCCTTCATCGCGTGGCTGGTTATTGTGTTGATCCTCGCGACAGCGGTAGGGGTGGGTGCGTGGTGGCTGGGCAGCGGCCGGTGGACTGTGGTGCCTAACCTCGCTGGTCTGCAACGCGGGGCGGTGGCGGCCACGCTGGCCTCCGCAGACCTCAAAGCCAACGTCGTCGAGGACCACAACGACACCGTCCCCGGCAACACGGTGATCCGTAGCGACCCCGCACCGGGTCAGCGGGCTACCCGTGGCTCGGGCATCACCGTGGTGATCTCACTGGGGCATCCGGTGGTGCCCGACTTGGCTGCGGGCGCCACCCTCGACGAGGCCGAGCAGGCGATCCGGCAAGCGGATCTGAGTCTGCGAACAGGCCCGAACTCCGAGGAATTCGACGACACCGTACCCGCGGGCTCGGTGATCGGCTTGCGGCCAGCGCCGGGCACCGTACTCACGGTCGGCGCGCCGGTAACTGTGGTGATCAGCAAGGGGCCGGCCCCGGCCACCGTGCCAGAGGTACGGGGGATGCGCCAGGCTGACGCGATCGCTGTGCTGCGCCGGGCCGGCCTGAACGCACAGGTGCAGCGCCAGCTCGACGACCAGATAGCCGGTGGGCGCGCGATCGGCACCGACCCCAGGTCAGGCACCGGCCTGGCCCGGGGCGCCACCGTCATCCTGCTGGTCAGCACGGCACCAGTGGTTCCCGACGTGGTCGGGATGCCGGTCGAGCGGGCCCGTCAGATTCTTGCTGACGCGGGATTGAACAGCACGGTCAGCGGGTCTCTGGGTGGATTACCGTTTCTCGGCAGCTTCTCAAACCGGGTGATCTCCCAATCACCCGAACCCGGCCAGCCCGTACGTCCCGGCGCGACGGTGACGCTCAACACGCTCTGAGAGTTGCTCGCAGACTCAGGATCTGAGCATCTCGGCAACCAGGAACGCCAATTCCAGCGCCTGTTGGGTGTTCAGGCGGGGATCACACGCGGTCTCGTAGCGACCGGACAGGTCAGCGTCGGAGATGTCCTGAGCACCACCGAGGCACTCGGTGACGTCCTCGCCGGTGAGCTCCACGTGGATGCCGCCGGGATGAGTGCCCAGCGCGTGGTGCACCTCGAAGAAACCCTGGACCTCGTCGACCACCCAGTCGAAATGTCTGGTCTTGTAGCCGCTGGAGGATTCGATGGTGTTGCCGTGCATCGGGTCGCACTGCCAGATCACCTGGTGACCAGTGGCGGTGACCTTCTGCACGATCTCCGCCAGCTTGTCCCGGACTCGCTGCGCTCCCATCCGGGAGATCAACGTGAGCCGGCCCGGAAGGCCGTGCGGGTCGAGGCGCTCTACGTATTCCACGGCCTGATCCGGCGTGGTGCTGGGACCCAGCTTGAGCCCGATGGGGTTGGCCAGGAGTTCGGCGAACGCGATGTGCGCCCCGTCCAGCGCCCGGGTCCGATCCCCCACCCACAGGAAATGCGCGGATAGGTCGTAAAGCCTGGGGGTCGGACCGGTGCAGTCCATCCGGAGCATGGCACGCTCGTAATCGAGCACCAGCGCTTCATGGCTAGCGTAGATCTCCGTGGAGTGCAGCGAGGAGTCCTCCACCCCGCACGCCGACATGAAGCGCAGACCACGGTCGATCTCGCCGGCCAGCGCCTCATAGCGGGCCCCGGCCGGCGATCGACGAACGAAATCCTTGTTCCAGTCGTGCACCTTGTGCAGATCAGCCATACCGGCCAGGGTCAGCGACCGCACCAGGTTCATCGCCGCGGCGGCGTTCGCGTAAGCCCTGATCATCCGCGATGGATCGGGTACCCGGGCCGCCGGGCTGGCGATCAAAGAGTTGATCATATCGCCGCGGTAGGACGGCAAGCCGAGCGCGTCGGTCGAGGCAGATCGCGGCTTGGCGTACTGCCCGGCCACCCGGGCCACCTTCACCACCGGCATGCTCGATCCGTAGGTGAGCACGACCGCCATCTGCAACAGCGTGCGGATGTTGCCCCGCAGGTGCGGCTCGGTGTTGTCGGCGAACGTCTCGGCGCAGTCCCCGCCCTGCAGCAGGAACGCCTCGCCGCGAGCCACCGCACCAAGCTGATCCCGCAGCTGATCCACCTCAGGCGGCACCGTGATCGGCGGGACACTTTCCAGCACGGTGCGGATGCTGCGCACCACATCCGGGTTGGGCCAGCCTGGTTGCTGCGCGGCTGGTCGAGATAGCGCGGCATCAAGCTTGGCCCGCAGATCAGCGGGCAGCGGCGGCAACTCCGGCAGCGTGTCGATCGGAACGTCCACGGTCCAGTTCACGGTGCTTGAGCGTATGGGGTGATGTGTGGTGTCGGTTCAGTGGCCCCACTGACGAACCCACTGACGAACCTGTCGACGGCCCTCGTCAGCCGAAGAACACCTCGGCCTCCGCGTAGCGGCCCTGCGGAACCGTCTTGACCACCGCGGTGGCCTCCGCGAGTTTCACCCGGATGATGTCGGTGCCGCGCAACGCCACCATCACGCCGCTGTCACCCTCGTGCACCGCATCGACCGCATGCACGCCGAATCGAGTGGCCAGCACCCGGTCGTAGGCGGTGGGCGTGCCGCCGCGCTGGATGTGCCCCAGCACCACGGCGCGAGACTCGGCGCCGGTGCGACGGGCGATCTCCTCCGCCAACCAGTTCCCGACGCCGCCCAGGCGCTTGTGGCCGAAGGCATCGACCTCCGCGGCCGCGAGCGACTCCGCGCCACCTTCTGGTACTGCACCCTCGGCCACTACGACAATCGCAGCGTCATCGCGCTCGAGGCAGCGGACGACCCACTGGCACACCCGGTCGACGGAGAAGGGGCGTTCCGGAATCAGGATCGCATTCGCCCCACCGGCCATCCCGGAGTGCAGCGCGATCCAGCCCGCGCTGCGGCCCATCACCTCGACGACGGCCGCGCGGTGATGAGATTCGGCGGTGGTGCGCAACCGGTCGATCGCCTCGGTCGCGATGTGCACTGCGGTGTCGAACCCAAAGGTGTAGTCCGTGGCACTCAGGTCGTTGTCGATGGTCTTGGGCACGCCCACCACAAAAAGCCCGTCTTCGCTCAGCCGGCTGGCCACGCCGAGGGTGTCCTCGCCGCCGATCGCGATCAGGGCGTCCACGCCGTGCTCGGCGAGGGTCTGCTTGACCTGCTCGGCACCGCCATCGCGGTACGGGTTGGTGCGCGAAGTGCGCAGGATGGTGCCGCCGAGCGGGAGGATGTCCTCCACGTCGGCGAGACCGAGCGGCTGGATCAGCCCCTGCATCGGACCCCGCCAGCCGTCCCGGAATCCGATGATCTCGTGCCCGTAGGCCTCGATGCCCTTGCGGGTGACCGCACGGATCACCGCATTGAGGCCGGGGCAGTCACCACCCCCCGTGAGTACGCCGATGCGCATGTCGATTCGCCTTCCCACTGATGTACCGGATTGACGGGCGAAAGCCTGGCACGGCTCGATCGATGCAGCAAAGCGACAGGTCAGCGCGAACGGCTTTGCTTCGCCATGCGGTGTTGCTCGATCAGCCGCCACCGGGTGAGGTTGTACCGGGCGTCGGCTACGGCGTCGTGGGCGTCTCTGGGTGGCTGGGGCAGTGCCGGCTTGCCGGCGTCCTCCCAACGCTGCCTGAGGTCCCGCGTAAACCGTGGTAGGGCCTTCGGCAACGCTGGCATGGGCCCCCATAGTTGCGCAAGGGCGACGTGGTCGTAGGCGGCGAACCAGGCCCATAACTCCACCCGCTCACCGGACGCGGTGAGAAACTCCAGCAGGGTGTCCCGGATAGCAGCCCGGCTGCGCCAAGCCCGGTCCGCAGGCGGTGGCAGCTTGGGCAATACATGTGATCGGACCCAGTCTCCGGCCCGTTCTGGGTCGAATTCGGTGGATACCGCGTAGTACTCCCGACCGTGCTCGTCCACCACGCCGATCGAGATCAGCTCGATGGTGACGCCATCCTCGATGAACTCGCAGTCGTAGAAGAACCGCACGACCGACTAGCCTACGCAGCTCCGGCCTACCGGATTCGATCAGGACGCCTTGAGCGTCAGCCGCGGCGGTGCGGACTCGCGCTCCTTCACCGATGTTGCGTAGATGTCGACGTACTCCTGACCGGAGAGATCCATCAAGGAGTACATGATCTCGTCAACCAGGGACCGCTCGATGAATCGGTCACCGGCCAGACCCGCGTAACGAGAGAAGTCCAGTGGGGCGCCAAAACGTATCTCTACCGGATGCGGCCGCCACATCTTGGTGCCGGCCGGGCTGACTTTGTCAGTGCCCACCATCACGACTGGGATCACCGGAACGCCGGCCTCCAGCGCCATCCGGGCGACGCCGGTCTTACCCTTGTACAGCCGCCCGTCGGGCGACCGGGTGCCTTCCGGATAGATGCCGAGCAACTTACCCGCGGCCAGCAACCGCACTCCGGTATCGAGGGCGGCCTGGGCGGCGGACCCGCTGGAGCGGTCGATGGGAACCTGGCCTGCGGCGCTGAAAAACCGCCGCTTGAGCCATCCGCGCAGTCCGGGCGTGGTGAAGTACTCCCGCTTGGCCAGAAATGTGAGCCGGCGCCGGATCATCAGCGGCAGGAAGAACGAGTCGGCGACCGCGAGGTGGTTGCTGGCCAGAATCGCTCCACCGCGCCGGGGAATGTGCTCGGATCCGCGGACCTGCGGGCGACATGCCAGCTTCATCAGCGGGCCAAGCAGCAGGTGTTTGAGCACCCAGTAGAACACCGCCTACCGATCCTTCCCTTGCCCTCGCGGGCCGCAACAGCAGCAAGCCTACGGATGAGGCCGTCCGCGGCACAACGGTCCCCCACCCATCCTGGCGTACGCGTCGCCGGTCACCCCTGGTTCGCCGATTGCTAGGTATTTACGGTGTGGCCGGTTTCGGGGTCCCGGGTACTGTCGACTCCGCAGCAAGCCCCCGAGCACGGAGAGTGGTGCCGCCGGTTGACCTACCCCGATCCGGACGAGCAGGAGCGTGACGGCCAAGCATCGCGGGGCCGTTCGAAAGACCGCGCGGAGGACGATCTGGGAGACACCCACGCCGCGTTCGACCGTATCGTCGCGGGCTTGCGGGCCGAGCCCGAACCATGCTGGCCTGCACTCGACCCGGCACCGGAGCCCGCCCGGCACGCTGGCGAGGATCACTTCGAGCCACCAGAACCACCACCGTTCCCCACACCTCGCCCTCGCACAGTGGGCGGCGTGCTTACACTCACCATGGGGGTGTTGTTGCTGGTAGGACCGGGCCTGCTGGGTCTCGGTGAGCGTGTGGCGACACCGCTGGGTCTGCTCGCTCTCACCGCCGGGATCGGGTGGCTGGTGATCGGCCTGCGACCTGATCCTCCACCGGAGGGATCAGACGACGGGGCACGGCTCTAGGTATCAGGCTCACCGCATCAGGCCAGGAGCTCCACCCGGCGCTTGAGCTCCTTCAGCGCGGTATCCATGATGACCTTCTCGGCCTTTCGCTTGATAATTTTGATCATCGGAATCGCGAGGTCCACCGTGAGACTGTAGGTCACTTTGGTCGCTGTGCCCGCAGGTTCCAGGACGTAAGACCCGTGCTGCGCCTTTTGCAGCTGGCCCTCGACCAGTTCCCAGGCCACCGTCAGTCCGTCCGCTGACCACACGTAATCGAGCACGTACTCGTCCTTGATCAGGCCGGCGTCCAAGGAGAACCGTACCCGCTCCGCACGGTCATCCATTCCGGGAATAATCACCTCAGCCTTCTTCACCGCCATCGCCCACTGCGGGTAGCCGGAGAAATCTGCGATCACATCCATGATCGCTTTGGGTCCGGCATTGACGACGATGGACTGGGTCGAGTGGTCGGCCATGCCGCGCAGGTTACCGGTCATCTCGATGCAGGGAGTGGTCAACACCGCACCACGTGCGGGGCGCCGGTCCGCTGGAAATGCCCGACATTGACGCACTCGGTTCGCCCTAGCCGCACCCGCTGGGCCAGCGGCTGATGAACGTGGCCGAACAGTGCCGCACGGGGTCGATCCCGTCGGATGGCCGCGAGTAGGTGCTGCGAGCCGGTCTCGGGCCGCCGGGCCTGCACGTCGTAGACCAGTTCGGGGACGGCCGGGGGGATGTGGCTGCACAACATGTCAACCTGCCCGAGCGCCGCGACGGCCACCGCGTACTGATCTGGTGTCCGAAGGTAGGAGCGGAACACCGGCTCCCCCTGGGGGATGAAGCCCTCAGGTAACAGGCCACCCCCCACGAACCCCCAGTTCAGACCGCCGATCTGGATGCTCTGGCCGTCGAGGACGTGCACACCGGCGTGCGCGAACCGCGGCCACAGCTCTGGGAGATCCACATTGCCGGGGGTGGCGTAGGTCGGGCTGGGCAGCGCCGCGAACAGCCGCTCGTACTGCTCGGTGACGGCTTGGCGGACGACCTCGCGGGAGTCCGGCACTTGCGCCCACAAGTCCCGCACGAACGCTGACGCCGCGCCTGGCGCTCCACCGCAGCGCAGTTGCGCGAACCGGTGAACGGCGGTAGGCCCGAATACCGAGCCGAGAATCCCCGCGGAATGATCGTGGTAGTCCACAAAATCGAGGAGGTCTCCGAGCACCAGCAGTGCATCGGCGCCTTCACCCGCCCTGGCCAGCGCGTCCGCGTTACCGTGCACGTCGGATACCACGTGGACCCGCACAATGAGGGAGGTTACCTGGCGCCAGCAGCGCCTCGGCCGACCAACCATCGGTGGCGGCCCCGCTGGCGGGGCGCGGGCGCCATTGCCGGACGCCGGGACTGTTGGACAAATCACCGGGCGCGATACGTTGCCAGGGACTACTAGAAGAATTGCGAGCTGCGGAGGTACCCGTGCGGGAGTTTACGGTTCCCGCCACCACTCAGGTGGCTGATCAGGAGAACCTTACCGATGCGGTGTGGGCCAATGCCGAGCGCTTCGCCGCCAGCATCAGCTTCCGCCGCCGGGTAGAGGGCGGCTGGGTAGACATCACAGCGCGGGAATTTGCTGATCAGGTGACCGCGGTGGCCAAGGGCCTCATCGCAGGTGGCATTGAGCGGGGGGATCGGATCGCGCTGCTGTCCACGACGCGCTACGAGTGGACCCTGCTGGACTACGCTATCTGGGCGGCCGGCGCGTCAACGGTGCCGGTTTACGAGTCATCCGCTCCCGAACAAGTGGAGTGGATCCTGTCGGACTCCGAAGCCAAGGCGATCGTGGTCGAAACGTTCGCACACCGCGAGATGGTCCAGGCCCTGGCGGATCGGCTGGGCCAGCCTGCCCAGGTCTGGCAGATCGACCCGGGACCGAGCGGCGGCGACCCGGCTGGCGCGATCGAGCAGCTCACCGCGCTGGGCTCCGAGATCTCTACCGACGCAGCGCGGGAGCGCGCTGGCACAGTGGGCGCCGACGATCTGGCAACATTGATCTATACCTCAGGCACCACTGGACGACCCAAGGGCTGCGAGATCACCCACGGCAACCTGCTCGCCGTGACCCGGTCGGCCTTGGTCGAGTTTCCACGCCTGATGCAGCCAAGCAACTCGGTGCTGTTGTTCCTGCCTTTGGCACATGTTCTCGCGCGCATCATTCAGACGATCTGCGTGTACGCCCGGATCACTCTTGGTCACGCTCTCGGTGTGAAGAATCTGGTCGCCGAGCTGGCTGAATTCCGGCCCACATTCGTGCTCGCGGTGCCTCGGGTATTCGAAAAGGTATACAACTCGGCTCGGCAGAAGGCACATGCGCAGGGCAAGGGCCGCATCTTCGACATCGCCGTTTCCACCGCCGTCGAGTGGAGCCGAGCACTCGACACCGGTGGGGCCGGACTTACCTTGCGGGCGAAGCACGCGTTGTTTGACCAGCTGGTCTACTCCAAACTCCGGGTGGTGCTCGGCAGTCGGTGTATCGCGGCGGTCTCCGGTGGTGCTCCGCTGGGCGAGCGGCTCGGGCACTTCTTCCGTGGTGTCGGAGTGACGGTGTTCGAAGGCTACGGGCTGACCGAGACCAGCGCGCCCGTGGCGGTGAACACCGAGAAGAACCTCAAGATCGGCACCGTGGGTAGACCGCTGGGCGGGGTGGCGATCAAGATCGCCGACGATGGCGAGGTGCTGATCAAAGGTCCTGGGGTGCTGCGCCGTTACTGGCACGAGGAGCAGGCCACCAAGGAAGCGATCGTCGATGGCTGGCTGCATACCGGCGACCTCGGCGAGCTGGATCAAGACGGCTTCCTGCGGATCACCGGACGGAAGAAAGAGATCATTGTTACCGCCGGTGGCAAGAACGTATCCCCGGCTGTGTTGGAGGACAGGATCCGAGCCCACCGCCTGATCAGCCAATGCATGGTGGTGGGCGACCAGCAGCCCTTCATCGCCGCCCTGATCACCATCGACGCCGAGGTGCTACCGGCGTGGCGCGCAGAGCACAGTAAGCCCGCGGGTAACTCCGCTGCCGATCTGATTGATGATGAGGAGCTGCGCGCCGAGATACAACGCGCGGTGGACGACGCCAACAAGACCGTGTCGAAGGCTGAGACGATCCGCAAGTTCCGGATTCTGCCGGTCGACTTCACCGAACGGGACGGCCAGCTCACTCCGAGTCTGAAGATGAAGCGTGGGGTGGTCGCCAAGGAGTTCGCGGCCGAGATAGAAGCGTTGTACGCGACGTGAGTGCGAAACGGTGTGATGAGTTCAGCCGAACAGAGCGGCTACCCGCTCGGCGCGGCTAGACCACTGCCAATCCTGCAGCATCCACCCTCGCCCGCGCCGGCCCATCACTGCTGCCCGCTCCGGATCGGCCAGTAGCATCGCGACGGCTCGGGTCACCGCCTCGATGTCCCGACCGTTGACCAGTTCTCCGGTTTCACCGGGCAGGACGGTCTCCCTCGCCCCTCCGGCGTCGCCCACCACAACCGGCAATCCGGTCGCCGCAGCCTCGAGGAACACCAGACCGAGCCCTTCAACGTCGAGCCCCTGACCCCGACTACGGCACGGCATCGCGAAAACGTCACCTGCGGCGTAGTACGCGGGCAGCTCAGACCACGGCACTCCACCAGTGCACACCACGGCGTCGGCAACGCCACACGAGCCGGCCAGCCGGTGCAACGCAGCCCTCCGGGGCCCGTCCCCCACGAGCAGCAGGATGGCCCCCGGCACTTGACGCCGGATCTCTGAGAACGCTCGCACGAGAACGTCCTGCCCCTTGCGAGCCACCAGCCGGGACACGCACACCACCACCGGGGCCTCCCCCAGCCGGTGGCGTCGCCGGATCTCGGTCCGCGCGGCCGGGTCCGGGCGGAACGCTCCACAGTCCACGCCAGGTGGAAGTAGTTCCAGGGCGGCTCGGGGCCCGAAAGCCGAGGCGATCCGCCGGCGGGTGTAGGAGCTCACGGCAGTGACCACGTCGGCATCCGCACCGATCCGGCGAAGCGCAATCCGTCCCGGGGGCAGCATCGACCAACCCACCTCATGCCCGTGGCTGCTGGCCACCACTCGTTGCGCCCCGGCGCGGCGCAACCCCGGACCGAGCAAGGCCAGCGGGGCCGCGGCGCCGAACCACGCAGTTTCGCAGCGAAGGTCCTTCAGCAGCCCGACCGCGCGCCGCAGGACCAACGGTGTGGGAAGCATGAGGGTGCCGGGATGTCGGACGACCGGGAACGGCAATCGAGCATCGAAGGGCCGCGCGCCCGGCCAGTCCGGTGCGTAGACAGCGATCGCGTCTGCGGGCAATGTCATAGCCAGCTGGTGCAGGTATGCCTGGATTCCCCCGGGTCGCGGTGGGAAGTCATTGCTCACCAGCAAGATCCGCGGCACCCGTCCGACGGTATCTCTGACGTCGCCGGAGGGTTGCGGCCTCGACCTGGCTGAGATGGTGCCTTCGGGCCGTTGTGACCAGACCGGATAGCCGCCGGTGGGCTCAGCCAATCCGGCTCATTGCGGTGACCTGCCTCCACGGCACCGGGACGACCTTCACCACGTCGCCGCTCTGAGGCGCGTTGACGTAGAGGCCGTCACCGATGTAAATCCCGATGTGGCTGATCGGGGAGTACAACGCGATCAGATCGCCCGGCTGCAGCTGGGCCTGACTCACGCTGCGCCCCATCCGCGCCTGTTCCTGAGCTGAGTGCGGCAGACCCGGCAGGCCGGCCTTCTCGAAAGCCCATTTCACCAAACCCGAGCAGTCGAAGGTGACGGGCCCGTCACCGCCCCAGACATAGGACGAGCCCTGCTTGCTCAGCGCGATGCGTGCAGCTTGGACCGGGATGCCGGTGCCTATCAGATTGATCGGGAAGTGGGTGTTGCCGCCGGAAAGATAGGCGGCGCGGGTCTGGCGCGTCAGCTCCGCGAGGCGCTTGGTGACCACCTGGATCTGGCGGTCCATCTCGGCGCGGGAACGAGTCAGGTCACCTTCGAGGCGGGCGGCATCGTGTTCGGCCTGGCCAGCTCGCCCCGCAGCCTCATTGGCCGATCGCTGCGCCTGCTGGGTCTGCGCGACGGCGCCGGTGAGCCGATCCAGTGCATGCTTACTGTCCACAGCGAGCATATCCA
Source organism: uncultured Pseudonocardiaceae bacterium (assembly GCA_964250265.1). Lineage (GTDB taxonomy): Bacteria > Actinomycetota > Actinomycetes > Mycobacteriales > Pseudonocardiaceae. The sequence goes on from CAXUFG010000001.1 coordinate 35,472, forward strand.
GCGCCGACATCTGGTCCAGGAAATCTTGAGGCGAGTCACTGACCAGCAGAGCTGACAACCGGGACAGCCGCACACCTTGGAACGACGCGCTGGTCAGCCGGTCGACTTGTCCCCGGTACTGACTCTGGACTACCCGGGCGCGATCTGCCGAGGCGGCGGCAGCGTTGGCATCTGCTTTAGCTCGGTCCAGATCAGTACGGCGGGCGTTCAACTGATCACGAGCGTAGTGCCAGCTCTCGGTGAGCACTTCTGCCTGCCGATTCAGCGCAGCGAGCTGCTCCAGCGCAGTTTGGCCATCCCCTGGCACCGCAGGGTCGGCGGTCGCCGTGGTGGGCAGCACGCTCGCCAGAAGACCTACCGTTGCGGCGGTGACCGTTGCCGACACACCGCGCTTCACGACACCGTGTCTCACCGCCCCGAGTCGTCTGAGGACCCGGAGTCTGCTGCTATCAGACCCCCGGCCACCAGCACCCACAACACCGGACTTCAGATGATGCGACGACACGTCGCGGCTGTCTCCTCTTCCCTTGGACCGCCTACCGGGTTCAGCTGATGGGTTCGGGCCGGTGTGGAGCAGCCCTACCGAGCGGGCATGATGTCCCACCCGGATTCACCCGGGGGAAAGGTGGATCCCCGGCTCGGCTGGCGACGATCCACTGGCGACGATCCACCTGGCGACGCAAGCCGATTCGGCGGCGACCTGCGTCGCCGCCCGTTTGGGAGGCACCTACCGCAAAGTCTCGGGAAGATTACGAAAAGTCACCGACACTGTCACCACCGACGCGCCAGCAATAAGACAAAAGTGGCCGCTGGGCACGATGGACGTCATCACCCACGGAGCAGTGTTCGGTTCCACCGATCAGCTTACGTACCGCCGAGACCGCTCAACGCCCCTCGCAGACCGCTCAACGCCGTCGGGCTGGTGGTCACCGCAATCGGACCCTGCCGCGCCTGTTCTGTGCACCTCGTAACGATCCACCAGTTGCAAGCGCGGCACCATGCCGGCCTCAGCCAGGGTGTCCAGCGCCCAACGCTCAGTACCGTCGAACTCGACACCACCGGGCGGCGTGCCCAGCAGGGCGGTGATGACACAGTCCTGGCAGGCGCCACCACGCACGGCACACCGGTCGCAATCCACAATCATGTCGGGCTCCATCTCGCTCGTGATCTCGTCACTGCGGACGGTAGACCGCACCACCGACATTCTCGCGCCAGCGATACTCCTGATCCGGTAGCTGGTGGACAGCGGTCAGCCGATCCGGCGGATCGCTGTCACCTCGCGCCATGGGACTCTGGCGACCTTCACCACATCGCCACTCTGCGGGGCGTTGATGTAAAGACCGTTTCCGACGTAGATGCCGATGTGGCTCACCGGCGAGTACAGCGCAATGAGATCACCGGGTAAGAGGGCTGAAACCACCGCGGTGCCCACCCTGGCCTGGTCGAAGGCCACCCTCGGTAGGCTAACCCCAGCCTGACGGTAGGCCCACATCACCAGACCCGAGCAATCAAAGGTACCTGGCCCTTCGGCGCCCCAGATGTAGGGCGCTCCCTGCCGGGTCAACGCGGCACGCAGAGCTCTGATTCCCAGAGTGTCACCGACCAGGTCAATCGGGTAGTCGGTGAATCCTTCGGAGGCATAGTGGGCGAACTCGTCGGCGGTGAGTTTGCCAAGACGCTCCTGCACCAGGTTGATCTGGCGGCCCATCTCTAGCCGGGCCTTCGCCACATCGCCGGCAATCCGAGCGGCATCGAGTTCCGCGACGGCCGCACGCGTCTCGGCGTCGGTGGCAGCAAGCTCTGCCTGCTCGGTACGCGCGACAGCGCCGGCCAGCTTGTCCATCGCCGTTCGGTTACTCACCGCCAGCACATCCAACGCAGACATCTGATCCATGAACTGCTGCGGCGAATCACTGATCAACATGGCGGTCAAGCTGCTGATACGGACGCCCTCGAACGTGGCGCTGGTCAGCCGATCCACCTGTGCGCGGAACTCGCGCTGGGCCGCACGGGCCTGGTCAGCCGTGGCAGTAGCGGCTGCTACATCGCGATGCGCCCGGTCGGCATCGGCCTGACGGGCCAGCAGCCGATCGCTAGCCAACTTCCACTGCTCGGTGATCACCTCAGCCTGACGGCTCAACGCACGAGCCTCAGTAACGGTCCCCGTCGGATCGGGTGCGGGGGCGGGATCGGCGGCCGCGGTCGCTGGTGGCATGCTCAGCACGGCAGCGAAGGCCACGCCAGCCGCCACGTTACGGAGCACGCGGTTCTGACGATGGAACACCACCAGCGGACTTCTCCTATTCTCGGACCACAGGCCCGAAGGCGTGACTCTTAACGGGAGATCATCCCGCTTATTTGACGTAACGGCCCAATGAGCCACATGGTCGCGTCTCTTCACTCCAAAGAAGTTGCGACGCCACTCCACGGCGGCACAATCTTGTCTACCATTACACTGCGTTACAACAAATCAAAGGTGCTTAGAGTCGCCTGCTGGTCAGCGGTGTCCTGCGTCAGCGCAGCGTTGCAGACAGCTCATTGGCTAGGCCCATCCAGCGCTCCAGCAGGGCCGCTGCGGCACCGGAGTCAACGGCTTGGGCGGCACGCTGAGCCATTTCTGGAAAATTGTCGAGCAGATCCCCGGCGAGTCCGCGGTGGGCGACAAGCGCCGCGGCGGCGTTGAGCAACACCGCGTCCCGCACCGGACCGGGATCTCCGGCGAGCAGCCGTCGCACCGCGTCAGCATTGGCCGCGGCGTCACCACCACGTAGATCCTCCCGCCGGCCCACCGGCACGCCCAGCACAACCGGGTCCAGCTGATCACGCCTGACGACCCCGCCCTCGACCACCCACACCGAGGTAGTGGTCGTGGTGGTGACCTCGTCGAGCCCATCGTCACCCCGAACGACCAGCGCACTGACGCCACGATCGGCGAGCACTTGGGCAATCACCGGCGCCATTCGCAGGTTCGCGCAGCCCACCAGTGCAGCCGCGGGTTGCGCCGGGTTGGTCAACGGCCCGAGAAAGTTGAACGCCGTGGGGACACCAATCTCTCGGCGCACTCCGGCTGCGTGCCGCAGCGCGGGATGAAACAGAGGTGCAAAGCAGAACCCGATTCCTACCTCGGCGACGCACTGCGCCACCTGATCCGGGCCGAGGTCGATCGCGACACCGAGTGCTTCGAGCACATCCGCGGCACCGCATTGGGAGGACGCCGCACGGTTGCCGTGCTTGACCACCGGTGCACCAGCAGCTGCGGTCACCAGGGCGGCCATCGTTGAGATGTTGACGGTGTGTGCTTGGTCACCCCCGGTGCCGACGACGTCCACCGCTCGCTGGGGTAGGTGCACCCGGCACGCGTGGGAAAGCAGACCTGCGGCCAGACCGGCGATCTCCGCCGGAGTTTCACCCTTGACTCGCAGTGCCACCACGAATGCGGCCACCTGCGCGGCAGTAGCCGCCCCTGACATCACCTGATCCATCGCCCAGGTCGTGTCCTGAGTATCCAGATCTGTACCGGCGATCAGCTGGGCGAGCAGCACTGGCCAGGTGCGGGAACGGGTCGGCGCCACCATGCTGGGAGATCCTCAGCCGTGTGCTGTTCGGGGCCGGTGCGAGCGCAGCACCTCAGCAACGGTCTCGGCGGCGGCCAACGGATCGAGCGGATGCACAATCACGGCGTCGGCCTGCGACCAGACCGCCAACCAGCGATCGTCCCGGCGTTTCACCGAAATGATCACCGGCGGACATTGCGCGATCTCATTCTTGAGCTGCCGAGACAGGCCCATCCCTCCGGTGGGTTGCGCCTCGCCGTCGAGGATGGCCAGACCAACGCGACCCGCGTCGACCTCGGTCAGCACCTCGGCGATCGTGCCGGCCTCGACATACTGCACGCGACCGACATCCGCCGCAGGACGCCGCCCGACAGCGTTGATGATGGCCTCGCGCACCTCTGGACGGTGGCTGAATACCAGTACTGTGGTGGCGTCGCTTGGGACGTTCATCCGGTGTTCGTGGCCCTCGCTGTCCTAGTGCGTGCTATGTCGCTGTCTATCGGTTGCTGCATGTCCGGGGTCCCCCGCTGCCGGGCGCGCGGCCGGGGTGAATCGTAGTACGGACGATAACCGTCCCTCGAAACGTGTCGAGACGTTACCTGGAGTCGCCATCTCGGGGGCGACGTCGGCTCATGATCTGAGCCTTCCACCAGCGGCACCCCCAGTGGCCGATGGTGGCGGTCTAAGTGGTTCCCAGCGGTCAGTTCACCTCCCGGTCCAACTGACCGCGGACGACCTGATCGGCAAGCGCAGCCAGGTTCCGGCTTGACCCCGCGTGTTATCCTGCTGCCCGCGAACAACAGCTTGAGCGGTCACCAGGATTGAATCGTCACTTTGGCGGCATCCGGGCGGCCCCGGTACGGCCGCCGTCTGCACCTTTCGTCATAATGCTCAGCGTGACCTCGTCGAGCCTGGCAGGGCCCTCCATCAGCCAGCGGGTGCACTCGCTGAACAGACCCAACATGGTCAGCGTCGGCACCATCGTCTGGTTGTCCAGCGAGCTGATGTTCTTCGCGGGCCTGTTCGCGATGTTCTTCACGGTGAAGGCGCAGCACGATGGACCGTGGCCACCGATCCTCGCAGCCACCGGGGAACCGATCATCCTCAACAAGCCCTACGCGCTGGTGGTCACCATCATCCTGGTGTCCTCCTCGTTCACCTGCCAGTGGGGGGTGTTCAAGGCTGAACAGGGCGATGTATTCGGGTTGCGCCTCTGGTACACGATCACCCTCATCATGGGCACCCTGTTCGTCCTGGGGCAGGCCAACGAGTACCGCAACCTCGTCCACGAGGGCGTCACGATCCCCTCAGGGGCCTACGGCACCGTGTTCTACCTCACCACCGGATTTCACGGCTTGCACGTGACCGGCGGGCTGATCGCGTTCATCATCCTCATGGTTCGCACCAAGCTGAGCAAGTTCACTCCGGCTCAAGCCACCGCCGCAATCGTCGTGTCCTACTACTGGCACTTCGTCGATGTGGTATGGATCGGTCTATTCGCCACTATCTACTTCTTGCCCTGAGTACCGCCCGTCGGAGGCCGTTGCGGGGGGCCCTGATCGGTCCGCGCACCGAACAACACAGCACAACACAGCAGGGGTAGCCAGACTGATGACCAGCGCCACACCCGACGCCCAACCGGGCGCGAACGGATCGAAGCCAACCAGGTCATCAGGCCCGGGAGCGAAGCGGGGACCACGCGGCCGGGTGCATCGCCGATTGGCCGGGATGCTCGCACTCGCCGTGGCCTTGCTGGCCACCGGCGGGCTCTACGTGGTATTCGCACCGCAGCCGCAGACCGCGCGAGCCCAGGCCGATCCAGCTCTGGTTCGCCAGGGCGAGCAGCTCTACAACAACGCCTGTATCAGCTGCCATGGATCGAACCTACAGGGAGTGACAGATCGGGGACCAAGCCTGATCGGGGTCGGCGAAGCTGCCGTGTACTTCCAGGTCTCCACCGGCCGGATGCCCGCGTCGCGGCAGGAAGCGCAGGTCGCCGAGAAGCCGGTCAAATTCAGCCCCCAGGAGATCGACGCGCTCGGTGCCTTCGTGCAGGCCAACGGAGGGGGGCCCGTGGTGCCCAAGGAAAACCTCGCGGGCGGCGATGCGGCCAGGGGCGGCGACCTGTTCCGGCTCAACTGCGCGTCCTGTCACCAGTTCACCGGGCGCGGTATCTCCCTCTCATCCGGTAAGTACGCACCCGCGATCAAGGATGTGAATCCCCAACAGATCTACACCGCAATGGTCAGCGGGCCGCAGAGCATGCCCCGGTTCTCCGACCGGCAGCTGACGCCGGAGCAAAAGCGGGACATCATTGCATACGTGGAGTCGATCACTGAGGAGCGCAACAACCCGGGTGGCTACTCCCTTGGTGGTTACGGGCCGGTATCGGAGGGCCTGATCGCCTGGATCGTTGGGATCGCGGCGCTGGTCGGTGTCACGCTGTGGATCGGAGCGAAGGCATGAGTAGCCACGAGCGCCAGCTCCCGAGTGATGCCGATCTCGCGACCGCGAGCCGGGAAGACCTGGTCCGCCTCGGTTTGGCACTGGATGGCGTGACCATCGCGCACCGGGAGGATCCATTCCCGATACCGGGTACCCGTGCGGAGAAGCGCACCGAACGCAAGATTGCGCGATGGTTCATCATCGCTGCCCTGGCCGGGCTGGTTTTTCTGGCCGCCTATCTGTTCTGGCCCTTCGAGTACGCGCCGCCCGGCAGCCCAGGCGGCCGGCACCAGCTCTACCAGCTCTACACCCCGATCATCGGCGTGTTTTTCGGGTTGGCGGTGTTTGCCGTAGGAGCTGGGACGATTGCCTACGCCAAGCTCCTGCTCCCGCACGAGACCGCGGTGCAGGAGCGCCACGTCGGTGGCTCCTCAGCGGTTGACCGGGCGACCATCGGCGCGATCCTGGCCGACTCAGGCGCCCGGAGCGGCATCGCACGGCGATCTCTGATCAAGCGGGCGGCCGGGCTCGGGGCCGCCGTCCTCGGCGCCGGACTGGGGGTCTTCGCCCTGGGCGGTCTGGTGCGCAACCCGTGGAAGGGCGGTGACCAGGCCGCGCTGTGGGTCACGCCGTGGCGTTCGCCTAATGGCGAACCGGTATTCCTGCGATATGACTCCGAGAAACTCGCCCTGGCGCGCCCCGAAGACCTCGCCGCCGGCAGCATCGCGACCGTCTTCCCCTACAAACGCTCCTGGTCGGAGAAGGAGGCCCACACTGCGCTGCGCGCTTCCGACAGCCCGGTGATGCTCATCCGGTTGCGTCCTGAGCAGGCAGCCCAGGTGGTCCAGCGCAAGGGGCAGGTCGGGTTCCACTACGGCGACTTCTACGCGTATTCGAAGATCTGCACCCACCTCGGCTGCCCCGCTTCGCTGTACGAGGCCCAGACCGCTCGGCTGCTCTGTCCATGCCACCAATCGCAGTTCAACATGCTCGAGTACGCCAAGCCGGTGTTCGGCCCTGCTACCCGGGCCTTGCCTCAGCTGCACATCGACGTGAACGATGAGGGATACTTCTATGCCAAGGGCGACTTCATCGAGCCCGTAGGACCAGCGTTCTGGGAGCGGAGGTCATGAGCGAGATGTCGACCCCGACCGAACCGGCCACCTCCGGCGGTCTCGCTGCCCGGGCGGGTAAGACTGCCGACGAGCTGGACCAGCGGTTCCATTTGGCCTCGGGCATGCGCCGGCAGATGAACAAGGTCTTCCCGACGCACTGGTCGTTCATGCTCGGTGAGATCGCGATGAACACCTTCATCGTGCTGCTGCTGTCCGGGACATACCTGACACTGTTCTTCGACCCCTCCATGGAGGAGGTCACCTACAACGGCGTCTACTCGAACCTCCGCGGGATCGAGATGTCCCGGGCGTACGCATCGACGCTGGAGCTCTCCTTCGACGTCCGTGGTGGACTGTTCATCCGGCAGGTGCACCACTGGGCAGCGCTGCTGTTCGTCGCCGCCATCGTCGCCCACATGTTCCGCACCTTCTTCACCGGTGCGTTCCGCAAGCCGCGGGAGACGAACTGGGCAATCGGCGTGACCATCGCGATCCTGGCGGGCCTTGAGGGCCTGACCGGCTACTCGCTGCCTGATGACCTGCTCTCGGGAACCGGGCTCAGGATCATCTCCGCGATAACCATGTCACCACCGGTGATCGGCACCTGGGCGCACTGGGCGATCTTCGGCGGCGAGTTCCCCGGCAACATGATCATTCCTCGGTTCTTCATCGTGCACGTGCTGATCGTCCCTGGCATTCTCTTCGCCCTCATCGCCGTGCACCTCGCACTCGTCTGGTACCAGAAACACACCCAGTTCCCCGGACCAGGCCGCACCGAGCGAAATGTGGTCGGCGTCCGTATTGTGCCGTTCTTCGCGACCAAGGCCACCGGCTTCGCCATGGCGAACATCGGTGTGATCTGCATCATGGCGGGGCTGTTCCAGATCAACCCGATTTGGAACTTCGGCCCGTACAACCCGGCCCAGGTCTCGGCGGCTTCCCAACCCGACTGGTACGTGGGTTGGCTCGATGGCTCAACCCGGCTGTGGCCGGCCTGGGAGATCTACCTGGGCAACTATCTGATCCCCGCATCGTTCTGGCCGACGATGGTGATCCCCGGCATCATGTTCGGCCTGGCCTTCGGATACCCGGCTATCGAGCGCAAGCTCACCAAGGACTACGCCTCGCACAACCTGCTGCAGCGTCCCCGGGACGTCCCGGTACGCACCGGCTTGGGCATGATGGCGATCTCGTTCATGTTCGTGCTGTTGCTCTCTGGCGGCAACGACGTCATCGCCTACACGTTCGACATCTCATTGAACGCCACGACGTGGGCAGGCCGCATCGGCATGCTGTTGCTGCCTCCGATCGCGTACTACCTCACCTACCGGATCTGCCTCGGGCTTCAGCGGGCCGACCGGGCCATTCTCGAACACGGGATTGAGACTGGCATCATCAAGCGGCTACCCCATGGTGAGTTCATCGAGGTGCACCAGCCTCTCGGCGGTGTCGACGCCCACGGCCACCCCATCCCGCTCGCCTACCAGGGCGCGCGGGTGCCCAAGCGGATGAATCAGCTGGGCTCGGCTGGTAGTCCGGTGCCCGGCTCTATCTTCCGACCGGATCCCTCGGAGCAAACGAGAGCGCTCGAGCACGCTCGCCACGACGGAGCGCAAGCCAATGGCGAGGGGACCACTACCAACGGAGCCGGCCGCAAACTGGCCGGTAGGCCAAAACAACCCAGCGACTAACCCCGGCTGAGTGTTCTCGTTCAGTTACCAGGCAGGCAGCCGGCCATCCCTAAGGTGCAGGAAGGTGCAGGTCAACTCTCAGGTGAAGTCACCTGAGATCATCACCGGCGCGAGCTCACTCAGCTTTCGGGCCGATGTGGTATTCGAAGACAAGCCCGGCAACTGTGCCGATCACCAGTGCGACACCAATCGCAACCATCCACCACAGGTTGAGAGCGAGGGCGTAACCGAGCACGCTCGCTCCCAGTGCCATCCCGAACGGCCAGTAACTGCCTGGGGAGAAGAACCCTAGCTCACCAGCGCCATCCGAGATCTCAGCCTCGATGTTGTCTTCTGGACGCATCCGGACCCGCCGGGAGACAAACCGGAAGTAGGTGCCGACGATGAGGGTCAGCCCACCGGTCAGGGTTATCGCTGCCGACCCGACCGGCTCGCCATGCGACCAGAGACCGTAGATCACCGCGGACGCGAAAAAGAATGCTGTGATGATCTCGAAGATCCGGGCCTCGACCCTCATGGTGCTGCCTCACTCTCGAACCTGCGCCAAGCTCGAACCTGCCAACGACCGCCTCGTGATGAATGCTAATGGCCATCCCGGGACTGGCGCACTTCACGGATGGTGCGATCGGTGTCGAACGGGGCGGTGGTCACTGCCCTGGGGGCACACAGCTCGCCACAATTCAGCTGGGCGAGCGCCTCGCCAGCGCTGTACGCGCGACGGGTCTGCGGGTTGGTCTGAGCCCGTAAGGCCAGATACCGATCGAAGAGAGCCGGAGCCAACGCCCGAACCTCGAAATTCATCATTGAGTGGTAGGTGCCGCACAACTCGGCGCAGCGACCGACAAACGCACCTTGTCGCTGCACCGTGGTCTGGAATACGCTGTCGGTATCGTTTTTCTCCGGGTTCGGAAAGACGTCACGCTTGAAGAGGAAGTCCGGAATGTAGAACGAGTGCAGGACGTCCGTGGACTCGATGCGGTACTCCACGACGCGATTTGTAGGAACCACCAATAGTGGGATGGTGTTAGACGAGCCGACGGTGGACAGCGGCTCGCCGTCGTCGGTCCGTCGTACCTGGTAGACACCACCGTTGCCCGGTCGCTCCTGCAGGTATTGGAACTCCCAGTTCCACTGGAAGCCGATGACCCTGACCCGCAGGTCGGGGTTGTCGACTTTGGCGTTGACGAAATTCTGCGCAGTCACCGTAAAGTAGAAGAGCACCGCGACGATCACGAACGGGATGACCGTATATATGATTTCCAGGGGCAGGTTGTACTGCGTCTGCCGGGGCATCTCGTCAGACTTTTTCCGGTGGAAGGTCACTGTCCAGACTATTAACAAAGCGACGATCAGCCCCACTGCCAGGGCCGCGACCGTCGCCCAGATCCATAGTGAACGCATCCGCTCAGCCTGCGGAGTGACCCCCTGCGGCCAGCCGAACGAGAAAGCCTGATATACCGAGCACCCCGAGGAGACGAAGGCGATCATGCTGGCCAACCCGGCCACCTTCAGCAGCCGCACGGCACGGGAACGGACCACGCCGATCACGCCCTGTTCCTCCTCGTTGACCCGAGCGCCTAGCCAGCCCACTGACTGGAGAGCCTAACCCAGCGCGACGGTCGCAGCTCGGCCGGGGCGTGCATTGCCTAGCGTCCCAGGCGGCATACTGGGCCGCCTCAATACTGGGTCGCCATGGCTCCATGGAGCCGACAGGTTCCGGCCGGGTCGGCCGCTGATGGGAGGGCGAGCGGGTGTGCGGGTTGCTGGGACTACTGACCGCGCAGCAGGACGCGGCGCAGCGGGTGGCGGATGTGACCGCGGCGCTGCGCTGCCAGCGGCATCGCGGACCCGATGAGACCGCGACCTGGCACGACGCTGACGTGGTGCTCGGCTTCAACCGACTGTCCATCATCGATCTCGAGCGCTCGCACCAGCCATTGCGATGGGGTCCGCCGGATGCTCCGGAGCGCTACACCATCCTGTCCAATTGTGAGATCTACAACTACATCGAGCTCCGTGAGGAACTACGGCGCGAACCGTACGGGGTGAATTTTCGCACAGCGGGCGACACCGAGGTCATCCTCGCCGCTTACCACCATTTCGGGACGGCCGCCGTAAAGCGGCTTCGGGGGATGTTCGCGTTCGTTATCTGGGACGCGCAGCGCCGCGTCGCCTTCGGGGCCCGCGACCCGTTCGGTATCAAGCCGTTGTTCTGTTGTGCCGGCCCGGGCGGGGTGGCGCTCTCCAGCGAGAAGAAGAGCCTGCTTGAGCTGGCGCCATCACTCGGAGTGCCGACGGCTATAGACCGGCGAGCGCTGCAGCACTACCTGACCCTGCAGTACGTGCCCGAGCCAGCGTCCCTGCACACCGCCATCACCCGCATCGAGTCCGGCACCTCGTTCACCCTCTCCCCCGGTGGTCAGTTGATCACCGAACGTTACTTTCATCCGCAGTTCCGGCCCCGTCAGGTCCGCTCCCAAGCCGACGCGGGGGCTCTGCACGACGAGATCTCCGCCGCCCTGCGGGACTCGGTGGCCAAGCACATGCGGGCCGATGTCACCGTGGGGGCCTTCCTGTCCGGCGGGATCGACTCCACCGCCATCGCCGCGCTGGCTCGCGAACACAATCCGGATCTGATCACCTTCACCACCGGCTTCGAACGGGAGGGCTACTCCGAGGTGGACGTCGCCGCGGAGTCGGCAGCCGCGATCGGCGTCCGCCATGTCGTCCGCACCGTCTCGGCGACCGAGCTGGCCGACGCATTGCCGCTGATTGTGTGGTACCTCGATGATCCGGTGGCGGATCCCGCGCTGGTACCGCTGTGGTTCATCGCCCGGGAGGCTCGCGAATACGTCAAGGTGGTGCTCTCCGGCGAGGGCGCCGACGAGTTGTTCGGTGGTTACACCATCTACCGGGAACCGCTGTCGTTAGCCACGTTCGAGAAGGTGCCCGGGGGGTTGCGCCGCGCGCTGGGCCGGATCTCCACCCGCATCCCCGAAGGGGTACGCGGTAAGGACCTGCTCCGTCGCGGCGCGCTGACACTGGAACAGCGCTACTACGGCAATGCGCGGATCTTCCGGGACGATCAGCTGCGCGAGGTGTTGCGCGGATACGACCCGACCGTCTCGCACGCCGATGTCACCGCCGACCCCTACGCCGCCTCCACCGGCTGGGATCCCGTCGCCCGCATGCAACATGTGGATCTGTTCACCTGGTTGCGCGGCGACATTCTGGTCAAGGCCGACAAGGTGACTATGGCCAACTCGCTGGAGCTGCGAGTGCCTTTCCTCGATCCGGAAGTGTTCCGGGTGGCGTCCACCATCCCACTGGCGGAGAAGATCACTCGCGAGACCACCAAGCACGCACTACGCCGAGCGCTGCGCGACATCGTGCCCGCGCACGTGCTGAACCGGCCCAAATTAGGCTTCCCTGTGCCGATCCGGCACTGGCTACGCCACGACCTGCACGGTTGGGCCCGCGACATTGTCGACGAATCGGGCACCGCCGAGTTCCTCGATCTCACGGCGGTGCGCCGGATGCTCGATGAGCACCGTACGGGTCCACGCGACCACAGCAGGCGGATCTGGGCGGTGTTGGTGTTCATGCTCTGGCACGGCATCTTCGTCGAGCAGCGAATCACCCCGGCAGTGCCGGAACCGCGCTACCCGGTGCAGGTTTAGCCGAGCATCTGTGCCCGACGCGCCGTGCACCAGCGCCCGGCACACCGACTTGGCCGGGCCGCTAGTTGAACGAATCTCCGCAGGCGCAGGAGCCGCCGGCGTTGGGGTTGTCGATCGTGAATCCCTGCTTCTCGATGGTGTCCACGAAATCGATCACAGCACCCTGCAGGTACGGCACGCTCATCCGGTCGACCACAACGGCGAGACCGTTGAAGTCCCGCATGACATCGCCGTCGAGCGTGCGCTCATCGAAAAAGAGCTGGTAGCGCAGCCCGGCACAACCACCAGGTTGCACGGCGATGCGCAGATGCATGTCGGTTCGGCCCTCCTGGTCGAGTAACGCCTTCGCCTTGATGGCGGCCGCGTCGGTGAGCTCGACACCGTGCGTGGGCACCTCGGTGCCGGCGATGTTCTCGACGGTCATGGACTCTCCCCTGGGATCTACGCTCGGGACGGACAGCTCGTTCTACTCTACGCGAACGCCCGCGACCTCCCGGGTGATTCCCACCTCCCGTGGTGACACATCACTGTTCACCGACCCGTGCCCTAGGGTGGTCATCGTGAGGTTCCTGCGCGGCAACACTGGCTCTGGTGCCACCGATCCCGAGCCGGAGCCAGCAGCGGAGGTCGAGTCCGACCCGGACGAGATCGCTCGCCGATCCCGCACGATCGGCAAGGGCCGACCGACCCCGAGCCGCCGGGAGGCGGAGGGTCGCAAGCGCGGGCCAGCGCCTCCACCGCCCCGCACTCAGCGGGAAGCCCTCACCCGGATGCGTGGATCCAAGGAGGAACGCCGCAACGCCTCCGCTGCGCGCCGTGAACGCATGCTAGCTGGGGACGAGAAGTACCTGCTGCCTCGCGATCGTGGCCCGGTGAAGGCCTACGTGCGGGACCTGGTCGATTCTCGGCGGCACCTCGCCGGCGCGTTCATGCCGCTGGCCCTGCTGGTGATCGTGGTGATCCTGGTGCCGTCGCCGATAGTGCAGTCGTACGTGTCCCTGGTGTCGATGGTGATGCTTGTCGCGATCATCATCGAGGGAGTGCTGCTGGGTCGAGTCGTCACCCGTCGCGTCCGCGAGCGATTCCCCAAAGCGTCGGAGTCCGGTTCGACCCTGGGGTTCTATGCCATGACCAGAGCAACCCAGCTGCGCCGGATGCGGGTGCCCAAGCCTCGCGTCAATCGCGGCGACCCGATCCCGTAACCGTCTCCTCTGATGCGGACGCTGGTACTCGGGGGCGCACGCTCGGGCAAATCAGCCCACGCCGAGGGGTTACTGAGCGAAGCGCAGGTAGACTACCTGGCCACCGCCCGGCGCCACCCCGATGACCCTGACTGGGCGGCGCGGATTGCCGTGCACGTCGCCCGCAGACCCTCGGGATGGCGCACCGTCGAGCCCGCAGACCTCCCCCGTGCATTGCGGGCCGCCGGTCCAGTCCCGGTGCTGGTCGACGACATCGCCACCTGGCTGACCGGAGAACTGGACAATGTCGGAGCGTGGACAGGCAACGTGGACGCGGTGCGTGCCTGCCGCGCACGGTGCAGGGAGTTGGTGTCGGCAGTGGCGGCCTGCCCGGCACGCCTGGTGCTGGTCAGCGCGGAGGTGGGGCTCGGCGTTGTGCCGGTGACCCCCGCTGGGCGGCTGTTCCGCGACGAGCTGGGTGCGCTCAACGCAGAGCTTGCCGCGGCCTGCGAGGAGGTACTGCTGCTGGTGGCGGGCCTGCCTGTCAGACTGCGCTAAGGGAAAGATGGGGACCAAGCGATGGACACCGAGTACCCCAGGAGAGCGGCGTGCAGTTCCCCACGATCAAGCCACCAGACCTGCAAGCCCACCGCGAAGCGGTGGCCCGACATGGGCAGCTGACCAAACCGGCGGGCTCCCTGGGCCGGCTGGAAGAACTGGGCGTGTGGGCTGCTGCCTGCCAGGGGGCCTGCCCGCCGCACCCCTTCGCCCGCCCGCAGGTGGTGGTGTTCGCCGGGGACCACGGCGTCGCCGCGCACGCCGTGTCCGCGTATCCCAGCGAGGTCACCCAGCAGATGATGGGCAACTTCCTCAGCGGAGGGGCAGCAGTGAACGTGCTCGCTGCGGTAGCGGGGGCCACCGTGCGGGTTGTCGATCTGGCCGTGGACTGCGACCCCGCCACCGTTGGCACGCCACCAATGGTCATCAAGCACAAGGTCCGTCGCTCCAGCGGTGCGATCCACCTGCAGGACGCGCTGACCGACGTGGAGGTGACCCAGGCGCTGGACGCCGGAGTGACGATTGCCAACGAGGAGATCGACCGTGGCGCTGACCTGCTCGTCGCCGGCGACATGGGGATCGGCAACACCACTCCCGCCGCGGTGCTGATCGCGGCACTCACCGGGGCGGAACCAGTGGCGGTCGTGGGTCGTGGCAGCGGGGTCGACGATGCCGGCTGGATGCGCAAGGCCGCCGTGATCCGCGACGCGCTGCGCCGGGCTCGCCCAGTGGTGGGTGATCCCGTGGCATTACTGCGCACCGCTGGGGGTGCCGATATCGCGGCGATGGCCGCTTTCCTGGCCCAAGCTGCACTCCGGCGCACCCCGGTGATACTCGACGGCGTGATCGTCGGGGCCGCGGCGATGCTCGCCGAGGAGCTCGCGCCCGGCGCACGGCACTGGTGGGTGGCCGGTCACCGCTCGGTCGAGCCCGCACACACATTGGCACTGCAGCATCTGGAACTTGACCCCATCCTCGAGCTGGGTATGCGGCTAGGAGAGGGGTCTGGGGCCCTCGCGGCGCTGCCGCTGGTACAGATGGCCGTCCGGGTGCTCGCCGAGATGGCCACCTTCGCCGACGCCGGCGTCTCCGGTCCGGTGGGTGCCCCGTTGCCAACCAGGTGATCAGTGGGCTACGGCTCGCGGTGTCCTGGCTGACCGTCTTGCCGGTGCCTGCGCCCGGCGAAGTGAACCAGGACGTCGCTCGCCGGGCGCTGTACTGGGCGCCGGTAGTCGGTGCCGGGCTGGGTTCGCTTGCTGCTGGCGTGCTGACGGCGCTGCATGCGCTGGGCGCGCCGTCCTTGCTGACCGGGCTCGCCGTGGTGGGGATGCTGGCCGGGCTGACTCGCGGGATGCACTTGGACGGCCTGGCCGACACGGCTGACGGGCTGGGTTGCTACGGGGGGCCACAGCGGGCGTTGGAGGTGATGCGGGACGGGTCGTGCGGACCGTTCGGAGTTGTCACGCTGGTGTTGGTGCTGACCACGCAAGCCACTGCGCTGGGAACCCTCGCAGAGACCAGCCGGCTGATTGCCGTGATTCTGGCGATGATCGCCGGACGAGCCGCCTTCGGCTGGTGTGCCCGGACAGGGATACCCGCTGCCCGGCCGGCAGGCATGGGAGCGCTGGTGGCCGGTAGCCAGCCCGTCGCTGTACCTGTGGCCTGGTCGGCGATCCTGCTGGCTGGTGGCCTGCTGGCAGTGCCCGGCCGGCCCTGGCAGGGCGCGCTGGCAGTGTCCTTGGCCACTCTCATGGTGGTAGCGATCTCCGCACACACTCGCTGCCGCTTCGGCGGCGTCACCGGTGACGTACTAGGCGCAACCAGCGAACTGACCACCACCGTCATCCTCGCCGTCTGCGCCCTGGGCTGATCCCCGACATGGAGACATGTCGGGGTCAAAGCAGTCCGCGTTGGCCCGATATGTCTCCATGTCGGGCCTGACATAGGGGGGTCATCCAGTGGTGGGGGTCGGGCGCGGCGCCGCGTTGGATGGCGGTGAGAGAGGCGCGAAGCTGGGCGGTGATGGGGCCGGGAGCGCCGCTGCCAATGGTGAACTCGCCACCAGGGTGGACGACCCTCCCGACGGGGGTGATCACCGCGGCGGTACCGCAGGCGAAGACCTCGGAGATGTCCCCGGCCTGGACACCCTTCTCCCACTCCTCCGTGGAGAGCCGTCGCTCCTCGACGCCTAACCCGTGATCCCGGGCCAGGATGAGCAGGGAATCACGGGTAATCCCGGGCAGCAGAGCGCCAGTGAGCTCAGGAGTCACCAGCCGCGCCTGCTTGCCCTCGCCGAAGACGAAGTAGAGATTGTTGGTGCCCATCTCCTCGACCCAACGCCGCTCGACCGCATCTAGCCATACGACCTGGTCGCAACCGTTGTCGGCGGCCTGTTGCTGGACCACCAGCGAGGCGGCGTAGTTGCCGGCAAACTTGGCTGCTCCGGTACCGCCGGGTGCGGCACGGACATATTCGGTGCACAGCCAGACGCTGACCGGCTCAAGCCCGTCGCGGAAGTATGGCCCAGCCGGGGAGGCGATGAGCAGGTACCGGTAGTTCGAGGCAGGCCGCATCCCAAGGCCCACCTCGGTGGCGAACAGCATCGGTCGCAGGTATAGCGACTCCTCCCCGCCGGCTGCGGGCACCCAGCCGATGTCGGCGCGCACCAGCTCACGCAGTGAGCCGAGGAACAGCTCGTCAGGAAGCTCTGGCATCGCTATCCGGCGGGCCGAGGAGCGCAGCCGGGCAGCGTTGGCCAGCGGCCGGAAGCAGGACACTGTGCCATCTGGCTGCCGGTAGGCTTTGAGGCCTTCGAAGATCGCCTGCCCGTAGTGCAGCACCATGCTGGCCGGGTCCATCACCAGCTGCTGGTAGGGACCGATCTGGGCGTCATGCCAACCACGGCCCGCGGTCCAGCTGATCTCCACCATGTGATCGGTGAAGTACTTGCCGAAGCCGGGCGCGGCCAGGATCTCCGCGCGCCGTTGGGGTGACACCGGACCGCGGTGCGGCAGCCGAGTGAACAGTGGCGCGGCGCTCATGACCAGCACGGTATCCCGTCGAGCACAGAAATGGTAGGACGTCCCACTACTCAAAACGTGCCTCATGCTGGCTCGCGTGAGCAAGCCTCGGACGGTGCGGATTACTCGCACCCGGCTCGCAGAGATCGGTACTCGTGAGCGCGTAACAGTGTTATAGCACCAAACGCCACTCACGCACCAAGCCGCTGCGCGGCTTGGTGCGGGTCCAGGCGTTCGAGGCCGCCGATACCGTCGAAATCGCGATCAGGTGAGACGATGATCGAGATACCACGACGGAGCGCGGTTGCCGCGTGCACAGCGTCACGAACCCGGAGAGCCGGATGGGTCGCCACGAGGTTCAGCGCTAAGCGGAGATCATCCTCACCGAAGTCGTGCAGCAGGCACAGCGCGGCAACGTCGCGTGCTTGCTCGCGGACGCGCGCCCCATCGAGCCCCCGCCGGGGAACCGCATCACTCGACAGCCGGCCCGTGACATCTGCTCGATCTCATTCTTGATCAACGGCCAGTCGGACACCGGGATGGGCGCGGCATCGAGGACCCGGCGCGCCGCCTCCAAGCTAGCGCACGTGGGAGGGCACGAAGGGAGGTTTGACGACCTCGCAGGGCAGCGCACGGCCACGGACGTCGACTTCAACGACCTCGCCAGGCCGCACCGCGACATCGAGCAGGGCCAGCGCGATGCCAGTGCGCAAAGTGGGGGAAAAGGTTCCCGAGGTGGTCTC
Source organism: uncultured Pseudonocardiaceae bacterium (assembly GCA_964250265.1). Classification (GTDB taxonomy): domain Bacteria; phylum Actinomycetota; class Actinomycetes; order Mycobacteriales; family Pseudonocardiaceae. Next base: position 53,459 of record CAXUFG010000001.1, read on the forward strand.
CCCCAGCGGCACACCCTCCGTGGACCGCACCGCCATGTGCGGTCGCGGCACCCCGCGCGTAGTGGCGCGAAGCCCGCGCAGCCGCCGCGACGGGCCAACCTCGCGCTCCGCGAGCAGCGCCGCTCGGCCCCAGAACGCAGGTTTGTTCCACCCGATGGCCCAGGCCAGGCCGCCCTGCAGAGCAGTGATGTCCGGCCCGAGGTCCTGGCCGTGCAGTGGGTAGCCCATCTCGGTACGCAGGGTGTCGCGAGCCCCGAGCCCGCACGCCCGGCCACCCAGTGGGCCCGACGCGGCGAGCAGCGCCTCCCACAGCGCCGGCGCATGCGCCCAGGGCGCCAACAACTCGTAGCCCCGTTCGCCGGTGTAGCCGGTACGACCCACCCGCACCGTCGCGCCATCCTGCTCGGCATCGACGAAGGCCAGGTAATCGAGGTCGGCGAGCGGCAGGCCCACGGCCGCAAGTAGCTCCGCCGAGCGGGGTCCCTGCACGGCGAGCACGGCGTACTCGTCGTGCCGATCGGCCACCGTCACCGCCGGAGGCGCCACAGCAGCCAGCCGATGAGCGAGGACTGCGGCGTTTGCCGCATTCGGTATGCAGAACACCTCGTTCGCGCCGACCAGATAGGCGATCAGATCGTCCAGCACGCCACCGTCCTCAGCGCAGAACAAGGTGTATTGGGCGTGTCCGGGCGCGACCTTTCCCAGATCAGCGGTGAGGCAGGAGTTGACGAATTGGGCGGCCCCGGGCCCGGTGACGCTTACCTTGCCAAGGTGCGAGACGTCGAACACGCCCACTGCCTCGCGCACCGCAGTGTGCTCGGCGACGACGCCCCCGCTGGGATAGCTGATCGGCATCTCCCACCCACCGAACGGTCCCAGAGTGGCGCCGGCTTCGACATGGAAGGCGTGCAGGGGTCCGCGGTGCAGGTCAGGACTCACGGCTATGGAACGCTACATCCAGTGGCGATCGTCACCGTCACCTGCCCGCAGCATTCCGCCCATCTGGCCAGATCAACGAGGAGATCACCGTGACTACCCCGACGCTGCGTCTCACGGATGCCTCGGTGACCACCGCGACCGTCGATGCCCTCGTGGTAGGGACCGTGCTCGGCGACGGAGGTCCCCGGCTCCTCCCGGGCAGTGAAGAAGTCGACGCTGCATTCGGCGGGGCGCTCACCGAGCTGCTGTCCGTGCTCGGCTCCCGGGGAAAGGCCGATGAGGTGATCAAAGTACCCACCCGGGGAGCCATCAGCGCACCGCTGCTGCTCGCTACTGGCCTCGGCGAGGTCGACGGCCAGCCCACCAGCGAACAGGTGCGCCGAGCAGCGGGAGCAGCCTCCCGAGCGCTGTCGGGAACCTCTCGGGCGATCACGACGCTGTCCAGGATCGATCTGACCGCCGCTGCGGAGGGCACCGCGCTGGGCAGCTACGCATTCACCGCATATCGTTCCACCAACGGCGACGGACCGCTGGGTCAGATGGATCTGTCGGTGCCTTCGGGCAGCAACGCCAGCGCAGAGCAGGACCTCGCCCGGGCCGCCATGATTGCCGAATCGGTTGCTGCTGCGCGCGATCTGGTGAACACGCCACCCAACGACCTCTATCCCGCGTCGTTCGCCGACCGCGCCGTGACGATGGCGCAGGCCGCTGGGCTGCGTACCGAGGTGCTGGATGAGAAGGCACTGCGGCGTGAAGGCTACGGCGGGATCCTCGGTGTCGGCGGCGGATCGTCCCGCCCGCCGCGGCTGGTCCGGCTGCATCATGCCCCGGCCGCGGCGAGGGCGAAGGTGGCCCTGGTCGGCAAAGGGATCACCTTCGACACCGGCGGCATCTCGATCAAGCCGGCGGCGAAGATGGAGGAGATGACCATGGACATGGCGGGTGCGGCCGCCGTGGTGGTCACCGCGGTGCTGGCCGCACGGCTGGAACTGCCGGTCGAGGTGATCGCCACCGTGCCGATGGCCGAGAACATGCCCTCGGCCACCGCTTACCGGCCGGGAGACGTGCTCACAATGTACGGGGGCACCACCGTCGAGGTGCTCAACACCGACGCAGAAGGCCGGCTGATCCTCGCCGATGCACTGGTCCGCGCGGCGCAAGACGCCCCGGACTACATCATCGACACCGCCACGTTGACCGGCGCCCAGATCATCGCGTTAGGCAACCGCACGCCGGGGATCATGGGCACACCGGAGTTCCGTGATCGGGTCACCGCGATCTCGCAGCAGGTCGGGGAGGGCGGCTGGGCTATGCCGCTACCTGAACATCTGCGGTCCGATCTTGACTCGAAGCTCGCCGACATCGCCAACGTGGCAAGCCACCGCTGGGGCGGCATGCTCGCCGCCGGGGTGTTCCTGTCCGAGTTCGTTCCCGACGGCATCCCTTGGGCGCATCTGGACATCGCCGGGCCGGCCTACAACTCCGGCTCACCGTGGGGGTACACCGGCAAGGGAGGGACCGGAGTACCGGTCCGCACCCTGGCTGCGGTCCTGGCGGACATAGCCGAACGGGGCTGATCCGCTGGGATTACTCCTGTTGCTCCCGCTTACGCTGGCGAGCGGTGTAGTCACGCATCCGCTGCGGGTAGCCGACCAGGGCAACGTCATAGACCGGAATTCCCAGCCGCTTGCCCAGCCGGCGCGCGCCCTCGGCACCGTCGATCCTGCGCCGGGTCCACTCACCGTCGTGCGCGACCAGCACGACGGTGGTCTCGGTGACCGCGGTGCGGGGCTCGACGAACGCCTCCACTCCCCGACGGGACGCCGCCCACTGCTCAAGGTAGTCGACGTCAGCGGTGGACGCGGCGCGCGTCGTCCCGGCATGCCGCCTGCCCAGGATTCGATCCAGCACTCCCACCTCGACACCTCCTTCGCCACCTGTTCTTCGGCATGAATCGCGCCAGCTCAACGCACAATGCCAGGGCAATTACTCCGCAGCGCGGTGCGATCTCGCCCACGTCGCCGACCTGCTGGGCCTGGTGACAAGATGGCAGCGGCGCCCAACCCCACGTTACCGACGTCTGCTTGAGGAGCGTCTGAAGTGACAGGCACCCCAGTCACCAGTACCTCAGTATCTGAGCCATCCGCCGATGTGGTCATTCTCGGTGGTGGCTCGGGCGGTTACGCCTGCGCGCTGCGTGCGGCCCAGCTGGATCTGACGGTCATCCTGGTGGAGAAGGACAAGCTCGGCGGTACCTGCCTGCACCGTGGCTGCATCCCGACCAAGGCCCTGCTGCAGGCTGCTGAGGTAGCCGATGCCGCTCGCGACGGCCATCAGTTCGGGGTGAAGACCGCGCTTGAGGGCATCGACATGGGCGGCGTCAACAAGTACAAGGATGGCGTCGTCGCCAAGATGTTCAAGGGTTTGCAGGGGCTGGTGTCGTCCCGGGGGGTCACCTATGTGGAGGGCACCGGGCGCTTCGTCGCCCCCAACGCCGTCGATGTCGACGGGCGGCGCTACACCGGTCGAAACATCGTGCTCGCTACTGGTTCCTACGCCAGGTCCCTGCCCGGCCTTGAGATCGGTGGCCGATTCATCACCAGCGATCAGGCACTGAATCTGGACTACGTGCCCGATCGCGTGGTGGTGCTGGGTGGCGGCGTGATCGGAGCCGAGTTCGCCAGCGTATGGCGCTCCTTCGGCGCCGAGGTGACGGTAGTCGAGGCGCTACCGAGGCTCGTGCCCGCTGAGGACGACTTCTGCTCCAAACAACTGGAGCGAGCCTTCCGCCGGCGCGGCATCGCATTCAAAACCGGAGTTCGGTTCACCGGCGCAACCCAGTCCGGCTCCGGGGTCACCGTGAGTCTGGAGTCAGGGGAACAGCTCGAGGCCGATCTGCTGCTGGTAGCGGTCGGCCGGGGACCGAACACCGCTGAGGCCGGGTATTCCGAGGCCGGCGTGCGAATGGATCGCGGCTTCGTGCTCACCGACGACCGGCTACGAACGAACCTTCCGGGGGTATACGCGCTGGGGGACATCGTGCCCGGGCTGCAGCTCGCGCACCGCGGGTTCGCCCAGGGCATCTTCCTCGCCGAAGATATCGCCGGGCGCCGGCCCACCCCGATTGACGAGGACGGCATCCCGCGAGTGACCTACTGCGAGCCCCAGGTGGCCTCGGTCGGGCTCACCGAGACGCAGGCCAGGGAGCGCCACGGCGAGATCGAGACCCTCACCTACGACCTCTCCGGCAACGGTAAGAGCGTCATCCTGCAGACCAGGGGGGCGATCAAGCTGGTACGCGCCAAGAACGGCCCGGTGCTCGGAGTACACATGGTAGGCGACCGGGTCGGCGAGTTGGTCGGCGAGGCCCAGTTGATCGTCAACTGGGAGGCTTACCCGGAGGATGTTGCTGCACTCGTGCACGCTCATCCGACGCAGAACGAGGCGCTTGGCGAGGCGCATCTCGCTCTGGCAGGCAAGCCACTGCACGCGCACGGCTAGCCGAGGAACAGACCTAGCGAACGAGCGCCCACAAGGACGGAAGACGACGGGAGTCGAGGGAACTGATGGCGTACTCCGTGGCGATGCCTGCGCTCGGCGAGAGTGTCACCGAGGGGACCGTGACGCGCTGGCTCAAACAAGAGGGTGACACCGTCGAAGTCGATGAACCGTTGGTGGAGGTATCCACCGACAAGGTCGACACCGAGATCCCCTCGCCCGCGGCCGGCGTGCTGGAACGGATCGTTGTGCCCGAAGACGAGACCGTAGAGGTAGGTGCGGAACTCGCCGTGATCGGCGATGCTTCCCGGCCCAGCACACCCGATCACCCCAGCACACCCGATCACCCCAGCACACCCGATCACCCTGGTGCACCTAGACACACCGAGCCCAAGAACACCGAGCCGCCGCGTCACGCCGCGCCCAACCACGCCGGACCCGGTCCCACCAGGGACGCTCAAGCCCGCTCGGCGGACCCGCCGCAGCGGGCCGAGACCCCGCCGTCCCCCGCAGGTTCGGGAACGCCCGTGACGATGCCGGCACTAGGTGAGAGCGTCACCGCGGGAACCGTAACTCGGTGGCTCAAGCAGGTCGGAGACACCATCGCGGTGGATGAGCCGCTCGTCGAGGTATCCACCGACAAGGTCGACACCGAGATCCCCTCCCCGATAGCGGGCGTCGTGTTGGAGATCGTGATCGCGCAGGACGAGACTGTCGCCGTCGGCGCCACCCTGGCAACGGTGGGTGAGCGCGAGGTCGAGGCGCCAGCGCCACCGGATAACTCCGAGCAGGTCCAACAATCTGCCCGGCCTGGGCGGGAGGCGATGCCCGACTTCGGTGGATCCGGGGATCCCGGCGGTGCACCGTACGTCACACCCCTGGTACGCAAGCTGGCGATGGAGCACGGGATAGACCTGTCGTCTGTCCAGGGCACCGGAGTCGGCGGCCGGATCCGCAAGCAAGACGTGCTCGCCGCGGTCGAAGCGCCAGAACCCGAACCGGAGCCCCGACCATCGGCACCATCACCGCAGGAGCCGGCAACCCCTGTACCGCAGCAGCCGGTGAACCTACCGTCGGCGGCCTCCGAACTTCGTGGCAGGACCGAGAAGATGTCTCGGATGCGCAGCGTCATCGCGAAGCGGATGGTGGAATCACTCCAGATCTCGGCACAGCTCACGACCGTGGTGGAGGCCGACATCACCCGTCTGTCCCGGCTGCGTGATCGGGCCAAGCGCGAGTTCGAGGCCAGAGAAGGCGTCAAGCTCTCATTCCTGCCGTTCTTCGCCCAGGCCACGATTGAGGCGCTCAAGCAGCACTCCAGGGTGAACGCCTCGATCGACACTGACAAGGGCGAGGTCACCTACCACGGTGCGGAACACCTCGGCATCGCCGTGGATACCGAGCGGGGTCTGCTGGTGCCGGTGATCCACGACGCGGGTGACCTCAACATCGCCGGTCTGGCGCGTCGGATTGCCGACCTCGCCGCTCGGACGAGGACGAACAAGATCACCCCGGACGAGATGAGCGGGGGCACCTTCACCCTCAGCAACACCGGCTCGAGGGGGGCGCTGTTCGACACCCCGATCATCCTGCAGCCGCAGGTCGGAATCCTCGGTACCGGCAGTGTGGTCAAGCGGCCGGTGGTGCTCTCCGGCGAGGACGGCGACACCATGGCGATCCGCTCGATCATCTACCTGGCGCTGTCCTACGACCACCGGCTGGTCGACGGTGCCGACGCCGCCCGATTCCTCAACACGATCAAACAGCGTCTCAGCGACGCCGCGTTCGAGGGGGACCTCGGACTATGAAACTCCTCCCGCTGTAATCACGAACCCGGGTCGCGCACTCGGAGAGAACCGGAGAAGATCTCCCCATGCGCGTCGCGATCGCGGGGTCGTCGGGTCTCATCGGTACAGCGCTGGTGGCGCTGCTGCGGCAGGCAGGGCATGACGTACTCCGATTGGTGCGCAGGTCTCCGCGTGCCCCTGACGAGCGAGCCTGGGACCCATCAGCGGCAACGATGGACGCCGACACCCTGGATGGAACCGACGCATTGGTTAATCTGTGCGGGTCGGAAATGGGCAACAGGCGCTGGTCGGGTGAGGTCAAGCAGGCCATCCGGGACAGCCGGATCGGCCCCACCGAGGTACTCGCCGCGGCAGTCGCCGAGCACCGGGTCCCGGTGCTGGTGAGCGCCTCCGGGGTGGGTTACTACGGCGACACCGGCAACCGCGAGGTCGATGAGACCTCCCCGTCGGGCGCAGGATTTCTCGCGCAGGTCTGCCGTGACTGGGAGGCAGCGACGGTTCCTGCTGAGCGAGCCGGCGCGCGAGTGGTGCGGGTGCGCACCGGCCTGGTGATCTCCCCTGTCGGCGGTTTGATGGGTCAGCTCAAGCCGCTGTTCGCGGTCGGGTTAGGCGCTCGGCTGGGCAGTGGCGCGCAGTACATGCCCTGGATCTCGCTGGACGACGAGGTGGGCGCGATCCGCTTCGCGCTGGAACACGACGAGATGTCCGGCCCGGTCAATTTCAGCGCTCCGGATCCGGTGACCAACGCCGAGTTCACCAAGGCTGTCGGCGAGGCGATGCGCCGCCCAACACCGCTCGTGGTGCCCGCCTTCGCGCTGCGCCTGATCCGCGGCGCTGAGCTGGTCGACGAGATGGTCATGACCGGACAGCGCGCGGTGCCGGCGGCACTACGTCAACACGGTTACCCATTCCAGCATCCGACCCTGTCCGCAGCGCTGGCCGCCGCGCTGGAGTAGCGAATCGACTCCGGCTCCGGCGTAGTCTCGCGCTCGTGACCATCGCTACCCAGTCGTGCCGGGCCGCCCTGACGCCGGTCGAGGTCCGCCACTTCGACGCCATCGACTACAACTGTGCCTGGGCGCTGCAACGGGAGCTGGCTGCGGCCCGCGCGGAGGGCACCGGTCCCGACGTGCTGCTGCTGCTCGAGCACCCCTCGGTGTACACCGCGGGCCGGCGGACCACACCGCAAGAGCGACCCGACGACGGCACACCGGTGATCGACGTCGACCGCGGTGGAAAGATCACCTGGCACGGGCCGGGCCAGCTCGTCGGCTATCCCGTCATCTCGCTGGCCGAGCCGGTCGACGTCATCGACTATGTGCGGCGCCTGGAGCAGGCGCTGATCGCTGTCTGTACCGGTCTGGGACTGGACCCCGGCCGGATCGAGGGGCGGTCTGGGGTGTGGCTGGCCGCCGACTCCGCTACCGGCCGTCCCGAGCGCAAGATCGCTGCGATCGGAGTCAGGGTCAGCCGTGGGGTAACCATGCATGGGTTCGCGTTGAACTGCGAGCCGGATCTGTCCGCGTTCGACCGCATCGTGCCCTGCGGCATCGCCGATGCCGGCGTGACGTCGTTGAGCGCCGAGCTGGGCGCTCCGGTGTCCGTAGCTCGGGCGAGGCCCGTGGTGCAGCGCGCTGTACTCGATGCTCTCGACGGCGCCCTGCCGGTGCGCGCATGACCGGATGGACCGAGGCCGACATCCCGGATCAAGCCGGGCGCACGGTGCTCGTTACCGGGGCCAACTCCGGATTGGGTCTGCAGACCGTCAGAATGCTTGCCGCGCGCGGCGCGGCTGTGTTGCTGGCCTGCCGCGATCCGCATCGCGGGCAGGCCGCATTCGACCGGGTGCGGGCAGGGACCGGAGGATCGGACGCCACGCTCGTGCAGCTCGACCTGGCTGATCTCAGCTCGGTGCACAAAGCCGCTGACGAGGTGCGAGCGATCACCAGGGATCGGCTGGACGTGCTGGTGAACAACGCCGGCGTGATGGCGGCTCCACCCCGGCGCACGGTCGATGGATTCGAGCTGCAGATCGGCACCAACCACCTCGGTCACGCCGCATTGACCTGGCTGCTGGCTCCTGCGCTGCTACCTGGCGCTCGCGTGGTCACGGTGTCCAGCCTTGCGCACCGCGGCGGTGGGCTCGACGTCGAGGATCTGAACTTCGAACGACGGCCCTACCGTCCTGTCACCGCATACGGCGCCTCAAAACTGGCGAATCTCCTGTTCACCTTCGAACTGGACCGGCGGGCCCGGGCTGCCGGGCGGAAGCTCGTGGCCGTCGCTGCCCATCCAGGTCTTACCGATACCGAACTGGTGGCCAACACCACTCGGATGCTCGCGCCGGGGCCGTTTGTGCAGCTCGCGAGATGGGGCAGCAAGCTGATCACCCAAGGTGTCGGAGCCGGGGCATTGCCGCAGCTCTACGCCATCACCGCGGCTGATGTCCACGGCGGGGAGTACTTCGGTCCAACCTCTCTGGGGGAGACCCGCGGCGCTCCCGGGCGAGTGACGCCGAGCCTCGCTGCCTGTGATGAGCCCACCGCCCGGATGCTCTGGGAACGCACGGCCGAGCTCACCGGTGTGCCGCCGGATCCTGCGTAGGGTGGCGCTCGTGACCATCGCGCGCTCCGGAGCTGATCCAGGCGACCGCCGGCTGCTGCGGCTGGAGGTCCGCAACAGCCAAACCCCGATCGAGCGCAAACCGCCGTGGATCCGGACGAGAGCCACGATGGGCCCATCGTTTCGGGAGTTGAAGAACCTGGTGCGCCAGGAGGGGCTGCACACCGTGTGCGAGGCGGCCGGGTGCCCCAACATCTACGAGTGTTGGGAGGACCGGGAGGCCACCTTTCTCATCGGGGGCGATCAGTGCACCCGGCGCTGCGACTTCTGCCAGATCGACACCGGTCGCCCCGCCCCATTGGATCGCGACGAGCCGCGGCGGGTCGCCGAGTCGGTGCGGGCGATGGGACTGCGCTACTCGACGGTCACCGGGGTCGCCCGTGATGACCTCCCCGACGGTGGCGCCTGGCTGTACGCCGAGACCGTCCGGCAGATCCACGCGCTCAACCCCGGTACCGGAGTGGAGCTACTCATCCCGGATTTCAACGCCCGTCCCGATCAGCTTGCCGAGGTGTTCGACGCCGCACCCGAGGTACTGGCGCACAATCTGGAGACGGTGCCACGGATTTTCAAGCAGATCCGACCGGCGTTCCGATACGAGCGATCGCTGGATGCGCTGCGGGCGGCCCGTGACGCGGGGCTGGTCACGAAGTCCAATCTGATTCTGGGCCTAGGTGAGCAGCCCGACGAGGTCACCGACGCGATGGCCGATCTGCACGCCGCGGGATGCGAGCTGCTCACCCTCACCCAGTACCTACGCCCCTCGCCGCGCCACCACCCGGTCGCGCGGTGGGTCCACCCGGAGGAGTTCGTCGAGCATGCCCGCACCGCCGAGCTGATGGGTTTCGCCGCAGTGATGGCCGGGCCGCTGGTCCGATCGTCCTACCGGGCTGGGCGGCTGTATGCCCAGGCACTCGCGCATCGCGGCGATCGGGTACCCGGACACCTCGCGCATCTAACCGCGTCCGGGCCGGCCGCGCAGGAGGCGGCCCACCTGCTGGCCCACTGAGGTGTGGCCCGCTGAGGTAATTGCCTGACCAGGGCAGTCGTCAACCCGTGGTCCGCAAGTATCCTGTGAGTCATGCCCGCCAAACCGGCCCCCAAACCTGCCTCTGGGAAGAATGACAAAGCGGCGGCGAAGGCCGCCAAGCAGGAGCGCCGCGCCGCGGCCAAACAGCGCAGGGCGCAGGTGCTGCAAGCCTTCAATATCCAGCGCCGCGAGGACAAGGCCCTGCTGCCGTTGATGATCGGCGCGGTGCTGGTCGTGACCGCGGTGGTATTCGGATTGGGTTTCCTGCTCGGCCAGCAATGGTTAGCACTGCCGCTGGGTCTCACGCTGGGCGTACTCGGCGCAATACTGCTCTTCGGTCGGCGGGTCCAGCGTAATGTCTTCGCCAAAGCCGAGGGCCAGCCCGGTGCTGCGGCATGGGCGTTGGAGAACCTGCGCGGCGGCTGGAAGGTGACGCCCGCAGTCGCGGGCACCACGCAACTGGATGCCGTGCACCGCGTCATTGGACGTCCCGGAGTTGTGTTGGTCGCAGAGGGAGCTCCGCACCGGCTCAAGCCGCTACTGGCCCAGGAGAAGAAGCGGGTATCCCGGCTGATCGGTGACACCCCGATCTACGACATCACGGTGGGCAACGGCGAGGGCCAGGTGCCGCTGGCCAAACTCCCCCGGCATATGACCAAATTGCCGCGTAACGTCACCTCGGCACAGGTAGCCGGGCTGGAGAGCAAGCTGGCGATCCTCACCACCCGCGCTGCCGCTATGCCGAAGGGCCCACTCCCCCAAAGTGCCAAGCTCCGCAACGTCCAACGCACCGTCCGCCGCCGCTGAGGCCTTCACGCCCCATATGGAGACATATCGGGGTCAGTGGGCGCGTTTTAACCCCGATATGTCTCCATGTCGGGGCAGCCCAGGGCGTCAGCGGGTTCGGAGGACGATGGTGTTGACGGCGCGGTCGTGGAGGCCGCGGCCATCGGTGTCGTAGACCACTGGCGGGATCAGTAGGCACAGCAGCACGGTGCGGATTACCGTGGCGCCGAAGCCCGGTCGGCGCCCGTCCAGCAAGGCGACCCGCAGGCCTGCTACGGCATGCCCGAGGGTACGGCCGGCGATCGCGATCGAGAGCGCCGTGATGGCCGCGAACAGCGCCAATGCTGAGAACGCCGGGTTCTTGGTGAGCAGTTGGGCAGCTATCGAGCACGGCAGCCAGTCGATCACGATGGCCAGGATGCGGGAGCCGAAACCCGCAGCAGAGCCCGGCCCGCGTTCGGGAAGGCCGAGTCGCTGACCGGGAAAGTCCTGCCCACCAGGGTCTGCGGACGGGCCCTCATGGGGATGCTTGGGAGGGCCGGAAAGCCAGGTTTGGGTCCACCTACTCACTCGAGTAGGTTATGCCAGTGACGGACTAGCCTCGCCCACCACCAGCCCTTTAACCTTGGTGAAACATCGGGGTGACGGTCGCGCAACACCGTCCTCCTAGGTTCGCCGCAGCGACCTGAGGCGATCACGCCGGTCCAACAGCACAGCGCACGAAGGAGTGAACGACAGTGTTCTCCAGCTCCGATGAGGTCCTGCGCTTCATCGCCGACGAGGATGTCGAGTTCGTCGACGTCCGCTTCTGCGACCTGCCGGGCGTCATGCAGCACTTCA
>CAXUFG010000002.1:0-6428 GCA_964250265.1 uncultured Pseudonocardiaceae bacterium
CTCCTCGGCTTTCCGGTCGGCCATGGCGAGCAACCGGCGGATTCGGCCGGCTACGGCGTCCTTGGTCAGCGGCGGATCGGCGAGCTGGCCAAGTTCTTCCAGCGAGGACTGCCGGTGCTCCAGCCGCAACCGGCCAGCGGTGAGCAGGTGTCCTGGGATGTCGCCACCGAGCAGGTCCATGGCCCGGCTCACCCGGGCCGCCGAGGCCACCGCGGCGCGCGCGGATCGGCGCAGGTTGGCGTCATCGAAGTTGGCCAGCCGGTTGGCGGTGGCGCGTACTTCGCGGCGCACCCGGCGTTCCTCCCAGGCCAGCACCGAGTCATGGGCACCGAGCCGGGTGAGCAGCGCACCGATGGCGTCTCCGTCGCGGATGACCACTCGATCGGCGCCTCGAACCTCACGCGCCTTGGCCGAGATGCCCAGCCGGCGGGCCGCTCCCACCAGTGCCAGCGCCGCTTCCGGGCCCGGACAGGTCACCTCCAGCGCCGCCGAGCGACCGGGCTCGGTGAGCGACCCGTGCGCGAGGAACGCGCCCCGCCAGGACGCCTCGGCATCGCAGAGACCACCGGAGACGACCTGCGGGGGCAATCCCCGCACCGGGCGGCCGCGCACGTCGAGCAGTCCGGTCTGGCGGGCCAGGCCCTCGCCATCCCGGACCACCCGCACGACGTAGCAGGTGCCTTTGCGCAGTCCACCTGCGGTGATCAAATGCACATCGGAGGTGTGCCCGTAGAGCTCGTGCACCTCCCGGCGCAGGCGGCGGGCGGTCGAACCGGTGTCCAGCTCGGCCTCGACCACGACGCGCCCGGCGATGATGTGCAGCCCGCCGGCGAAACGCAACAGCGAAGAGACCTCGGCCCGGCGACAGCACGTCTTGGTCACCCGCAGGCGACTCAGTTCGTCCTTGACGGCGGAGGTCATGGCCACCGGTGCTTCTCCTCCCCTTGCAGGCATTCATCTCCGTCGTGCGGGCGCGACATTAGACCCCGGTCGCTCGACGTATCCATCAGTATCCGATGCAGCGCTGCGGCCAGTGCTACCGGATCGTGACGATCGGTGGATCCGTCGTCGGCGATCCGGTCAAGGTACGCGTGCCCACCAAGCGCGGCCGCACAGCGGTGCAATCGAGCCGGCACTACGACCGCATCAGTGTCGGCGAGGACCGCATGCACGGTGAATCCTGGGGGTGCATGATCGCGCAGCACGGTCAGGTGCTGCTCCGGGGAGAACCCGGCGGTCTCACCCGGCTGCGGGGCCAGGTTGAGGATCAGAATCCGGCGGGCCATAGTGGTTGCCAGGGCAGTGGCTAGATCAGGAACCAGTAGGTGCGGGAGCACGCTGGTGAACCACGAACCCGGCCCGAGCACCACGAGATCGGCTTCGCTCACCGCGTGGACCGCCTCGGCGCAGGCCCGTGGTCGCTCGGGTCGCAGCCTTACTCGGTGCACCCGGCCCGGCGTGGTAGCCACCGCCACCTGCCCCCGGATCGGCCGCAAGGTCTCCGGGTCGCCGTCCAGACCCGCCACGTCGGCCTCGATGTCGAGGGGTTGGATGGTCATCGGCAGCACCCTCCCGGCCACCCCCAGCAGCCTGCACGCCTCGTCCAGCATCGCCACCGGATCGCCGAGGACCTCTAGCAACCCCGCCATCACCAGATTGCCCACGGCGTGTCCGGCCAGCGCACCGGTCCCACCGAAGCGATGTTGGAACACCCGGCGCCAGCGCCCAGCGTCGCCGTCCTGCGCCGCCAGCGCGGTCAGCGCCATCCGCAGATCTCCTGGGGGGAGGACACCCAGCTCCCGGCGCAGCCGTCCGGATGATCCGCCGTCATCGGCCACGGTGACCACGGCGGTGATGTCCTCGGTGATGACCCGCAACGCCAAAAGCGTCGCGTACAGTCCATGGCCGCCGCCCAGCGCGACAGCCTTGAGAGCACCACTCACTCGCGACCCACGTCCCGGTGGACCACCTTGACGGTGATGCCGTCGTCCTGGCCGAGCCGGGAGGCCAGTGCCTCGGAAACGACCACGCTGCGGTGTTTACCACCGGTGCACCCCACCGCAATCGTGAGGTAGCGCTTACCTTCCCGGCGGTAACCTCCGCTGATCAGCTGCAGCAGCTCGAGGTAGCGCTCCAGGAACTCCTCGGCGCCTTCCTGGGACAGCACGTAATTGCGGACGTCGGAGTCCAGACCGGTGAACTCGCGCAGTTCTGGGATCCAGAACGGGTTGGGCAGGAACCGCACGTCGATCACGAGGTCGGCGTCCATCGGCAACCCGTACTTGTAGCCGAAGGACACCACGGTGATCCGGGTGCGGGTGCTGGATTCCCCGCCGAATGCGTGCTCGATCTTGGCCCGGAGCTGGTGCACGGACAGCCCAGTGGTGTCCAGCACCAGGTCAGCCTCGTCGCGCAGCGGAGCGAGCAACGCGCGCTCCGCTACGACGCCATCGGCCAGCCGGCCATCGCCCTGCAGCGGGTGGCCGCGCCGGACCTGCTCGAAGCGACGGATCAGCACCGCGTCGGTGGCTTCCAGGTACAGCACCTTGGGCCGGTAGCCACGGGCATCCAGATCTTTGATCACCGCGGCCAGGTCGTCGGTGAACGCCCGGCTGCGCACGTCCATGACCACCGCGACCCTGGTCACAACGCCCTGCGAACGCGCGCCGAGCTCCACCATGGTGGCGATCAGCTCGGGCGGCAGATTGTCGACCACGAACCAGCCCAGGTCCTCCAGCACCTTGGCAGCCGTGCTTCGGCCGGCTCCGGACAACCCGGAAACCACGGCGACCTCGATACCGCCTTGCATCCCCTGAGTTCCCGTCACGATCCCACTCCGTTGGTCTGTCCGGCACCCATGTTCTGGTCGGGGTCCATGTTCTCGTCCAGACACAGGGCGGCGAGCACCGCACGCGCCGTGCTCGGACCGACCCCGGGCACCTCCGTCAGCTCGTCCACGCTGGCCTGCCGGATGCGGCGCACCGAGCCGAAGTGCTTGAGCAGCGCGGTGCGCCGAGCCTGCCCGAGCCCGGCGACGTCGTCCAGCGCGGAGCTGATCATCCGGGCCGACCGCTTCTGCCGGTGGTAGCTGATCGCGAACCGGTGCGCCTCATCACGCACCCGCTGCAGCAGGTACAGCCCTTCGCTGGTGCGGGGCAGGATCACCGGGTCAGCCTCGCCGGGCAGCCAGACCTCCTCCAGGCGCTTGGCCAGTCCCGCGATGGCCACGTCGGTCACGCCGAGCTCGAACAGTGCCCCGGCCGCGGCGGCGACCTGCGCTGGACCACCATCGACGACGAGCAGGTTCGGCGGGTAGGCGAACTTACGGGGACGCCCGGTCTCGGGATCCAAACCGGCTCTCTCAGACGGCTCGGTTTCTCGCAGGTAGCGGGTGAAGCGCCGGCGGACCACCTCGGCGATGCTGGCCACGTCATCGGAGTGACCCCCGCCGGCGGCGTCGCGGATCGCGAAGCGCCGGTAGTCCGATTTGCGGGGCAACCCGTCCTCGAAGACGACCAGCGAGGCCACCACATCGTTTCCTTGCACGTGGCTGACGTCGATGCATTCGATACGCAGCGGGGCGGTGCCCAGGCCCAGGTACTCGTGAATCTCCTGCAGCGCCGCGGCCCGGGCGGTCAGGTCACCCGCGCGGCGCAGTTTGTGCTGAGCAAAGGCCTCACCGGCGTTGCGCGCCACGGTCTCGGCCAGCGCCCGCTTGTCCCCTCGCTGTGCTACCCGCAACGCTACCCGCGCGCCGCGCAGCCCCGACAGCCACTCGCTCAGCGCCCCGGCGTCCTCGGGTAGCTCGGGGACCAGCACCTCCCGGGGCACGGGCTGAGTTGCGTCATCGGCGGATCCCGCCAGCGCAGCCTGCTCGCCGTAGAACTGGGTCAGGAACTGGCCGACCAGATCGACCTGCTCGACCCGCTCGATCACCCAGCCGCGCTGGCCGCGGACCCGCCCACCACGGACATGGAACACCTGGACGGCCGCCTCGAGCTCGTCGCAGGCGAAGGCGATCACGTCCGCGTCGGTGCCGTCACCGAGGACTACCGCCTGCTTCTCCATCGCCCGGCGCAGCGCCCCCAGATGGTCTCTTAACCGCGCGGCGCGCTCGAATTCCAGCTCGGCAGCGGCCTTCTCCATCTCCCGATCCAGGCGGCGGATCATCTTGTCGGTACGACCCGACAGGAAATCGCAGAAGTCCTCGATAATGGCGCGGTGCTCGTCAGCGGTGACATTACCGACGCACGGCGCCGAGCATTTATCGATGTAACCCAGCAGGCAGGGCCGGCCGATCTGACCGTGCCGTTTGAACACGCCGGCCGAGCACACCCGGGCCGGGAACACCTTGGTGAGGAGGTCGAGAGTTTCCCGGATCGCCCAGGCGTGCGCGTACGGCCCGAAGTACCGCACCCCGCGACGGCGGGGCCCACGATAAACGTGTAACCGCGGAAATTCTTCGTTCAATGTGACCGCCAGCACCGGATAGGACTTGTCGTCGCGGTACCGCACATTGAACCGCGGGTCGAACTCTTTGATCCAGTTGTATTCCAGTTGCAGTGCCTCGACCTCGGTGCTGACCACCGTCCACTCCACCGAGGCCGCCGTGGTGACCATCTGCCGGGTTCGCGGGTGCAGGCCGGTCAGGTCGGCGAAGTAGGAGTTCAACCGGCTGCGCAGGCTCTTCGCCTTACCGACGTAGATCACCCGGCCGTGCTCGTCCCGGAACCGGTACACACCAGGTGCGTCGGGGATCGTCCCCGGTGCGGGGCGGTAGGTGGAGGGATCAGCCATCAATCTTGCAGCCTACGGCTGCCCGGTGAGTGGCGGAGCGAGCCATGGTCCTCACCACCGATCCAGGCGACCTACCAGCGCTCCTCGCCGATCACGACGCCCGAGTGATGGGCCGGTGTGCAGCATCGAGTTCATCCCAGGCATGATGCCGACGACCTGCAGCGCGGTTGACCCAAATGGCAGAGCAATGACCGGGACCGAGCAGCCGCACGAGATCGTCTGGAGGCTGTCCACGGCTGGCTCCGGGGCGAGGTGCATCCACATTGTCGCCGACCTCGGCGTCGCCGACCGCATCGGAGACAGCCCTGTACCGGTCACCGACCTCGCCGCGTCCTGCGCGGTCAATGCCGATGCCCTAGACCGCGTGCTGCGGCTGCTCGCGGCGCATGGGGTCTTCAAGAACCAGCAGGACGGCTACGGGCACACGCTTCTCGCGGCTGCTTCGCGCCGACCATCCCATGTCAGCGGGCCTTCGCCCGGGTGATGGCGTAGCTCCCGGCACGACCTGCCCGAGACGATCCCGCGGGCTCGTACCCTGGACATCGTCATGCTGACCGTCACCGGAGGACGTGAACGGACAGCCAATGAGTTCAGCGCGCTATTGCAGGATGCCGGCTTCTCCCTCGATAAGGTCATCGCGACCGCAAGCCCCATGCGCATCGTCGAGGCGCGACCGATCTGACCACGGCGGGCAACACAGAGATCGACGCACTCGCCCCGCTCCCCACTGCATATCGGCAGATGTGCAAGGAGATCCCGTTGTGCAGCCCACCGCCCACTTACCCCGACATGGAGACATATCGGGGTGAGAAGGACCCCTGAAACCCCGATATGTCTCCATGTCGGGGCTAGGCGATGCGCTTGAGCTGCGCTGAGAGGTGCGGCTTCGTGGGAAGGCCGCGCAGCGCCCGTTCCTCGGCATAGGCCAGCTCACCGTTCTCGACGATGCCATACAAGCGGGCAGCCGCGTTGGTCTCCCTGGCCGTGTCGGTCCGTGTGATGGAATCGGCGAGCAGCTCCCACGACGTCTCGCTGGTGCGCCCACCGTAGTAGATCTCGCAGATCCCGAACATGTGCGCGAGGACCAGCTCAATGGTCTCGTCCTCATCCATCCGCCACCACCCGACCTCACGGGCCGCCGGCCGCAGCACCTTGCCGGTAGGGCTCAGCAGCCACGCCCGCGCCTCGTACACCAGAAAAGGTCTGCCGTCGTGGGAGAAGCTGATCTGCTGGCCGTAAGGGAACTCGCCGAGCAGCGAGGGGTACTGGGCGAGACCCTTGCCGCGCCACACACCCACCAGTGACGCCAGCGGCTGGCACAGCGGGTGCAACTCGATGCCCTGGCCGAGTTTGACGGCGTCCAGGTCGATCGGCAGGTCGTCAAACCAGGGGAATTGACTGGCGGCGCCGCCCTGCACCGCGTCAACGTCGGGACTCGACTGAGATATGTCGCTGTTCACCCCTGAATCGGATCACGAACTGCCCCCCTTGCGCTAGGCAACCAAGGGTGGCGCTGCGGCGTCTCCCGAGTGTTCGTCCCGACGGGTTCACCCTGGGAGAAGCCGCCAGGTAATCCGCCGGCGGTGCGTCGGACCCGGTTGACCCTGGACAGCCCTCCCCTGTCCAGGGTC
>CAXUFG010000002.1:6438-10880 GCA_964250265.1 uncultured Pseudonocardiaceae bacterium
GTGGGGGGCGGGCCGCTGTCCCCCCGCCCCCCCCCCCCCCGGCCGCGCCACACCCGGCTACCCGTGAGACAGCCACGAGACCGCTGTGAAAACAACACCCTGTGCCGAGCACAACCTGTATCAACAAACCCTGTGGGATGGCCCCCGGGAGTTGTACGCTGATTGCAATTACCGAGGGGGGTCTCGATGATGGGTTTCTTACGCCATGCCGTAATAGCGTCGACCATCGCGGTCGGTTGCGGGGTGTTGACTCCGGCGGTCGCCGCAGCCGCGGTTGGGTCAGCTGCCGCGCCGTGCGGGTCGTCTGCCGCGGCCTGTATCAGTCTGAGCAGCCAGCGAGCCTGGCTGATGAGCGGTGGGCAGGTTGCCTACGGACCGACCCCGATCACGTCCGGCAAGCCCGGTCACCGCACCCCGCCTGGCACGTTCCGGGTGCTCTGGAAGGACAAGAACCACCGCAGCACGATCTTCAATAACGCTCCCATGCCCTACTCGGTGTTCTTCACCAGCAGCGGTATCGCCTTTCACGAAGGCAGTCTGAGAGTGCCCTCGGCCGGATGCATTCACCTGAGCCGCAGCGCAGCAACAACCTTCTTCAACACGCTGTCGGTGGGTCAGGTGGTACAGGTCGTCCCCTGAGCTCACCGCTGCCCAGCACCTGTTACATATGCGCGCACCGCGGGGAGCAATGCGCGCAGTGCCTGCCCGCGATGCGACACGGCATCTTTCTCGGCCGGAGCCAGCTCAGCGGAGGTGCGCTGATCACCCTCCGGCACGAAGATCGGGTCGTAGCCGAAGCCGTTACAGCCGCGAGCCGCCCTGGTCAGGCTGCCTCGCCAGTATCCGCGTACCATAGTGTGCCCGGCCGAGGGCACGACCAGTGCGGCGGCGCAGACGAACGCAGCGCCCCGGCGATCGTCCGGAACGTCAGCCAGCTGATCGAGCACCAGCTGCAGGTTTGCGTTGTCGTCACCGTGACGGCCGGCCCACCTGGCCGAGAGCACCCCAGGCATGCGCCCCAGCGCGTCCACTTCCAGACCCGAGTCGTCGGCGATAGTGACCAGCCCGGTAGCGGCCGCCGCATCCCGGGCCTTGGCCAGCGCGTTGCCCTCGAAGGTGGCAGCGGTCTCCGGATTCTCCGGGAAAGGTGGCACGTCCTCGAGCCCGAATACCTGCACGCCGCTGAGTTCCGACGACACGAGAATCCGACACAGCTCGGTCAGCTTCTCCCGGTTGCGGGTGGCCAGCAGCAACCGCATTGCGCTCATAGCTGCTGGGCTCACAACTAAGGCAATCCGCCGGGGTAGGGCGCAGCCAGCGCGGTGTTTTGGTACGCCGTCAGCTCCTGGCAGCCCTTGAGCGCCACGTCCAGCATCTGGTCCAGAGTGGACCGAGCGAAGGTCGCGCCTTCCCCGGTGCCCTGCAGCTCGACCAGGGTGCCGCTATCGGTGGCCACCACGTTCATGTCGACCTCGGCGCGGGAGTCCTCCTCGTAGGGCAGGTCCAGCCGGACCCGACCGTCCACCACACCGACGCTCACCGCAGCGATCGAGCAGGACAGCGGATGGGGATGGCGCAGCCGCCCCGCGGCCCGCAACCAGGTCACCGCGTCGGCCAGCGCCACATAGCCACCGGTGATCGCCGCGGTTCGAGTGCCTCCATCGGCCTGGATGACATCGCAGTCCAGCGAGATGGTGTTCTCCCCCAGCGCGGCGAGATCGACACATGACCGCAGGGCGCGCCCGATCAACCTGCTGATCTCGTGCGTCCGGCCACCCAGGCGGCCCTTGACCGATTCCCGATCACTCCGGGTGTGTGTCGAGGACGGCAGCATCGCGTACTCCGCGGTAAGCCAGCCCTGCCCGGAACCCTTGCGCCACCGCGGTACGCCCTCGAC
Organism: uncultured Pseudonocardiaceae bacterium; assembly: GCA_964250265.1. Classification (GTDB taxonomy): domain Bacteria; phylum Actinomycetota; class Actinomycetes; order Mycobacteriales; family Pseudonocardiaceae. Next base: position 8,336 of record CAXUFG010000002.1, read on the forward strand.
CACGCTGGCGGCGCACAGTACTCGGGTGTGACCACACTCGATCAACACTGATCCCGCGGGCCACCGCTGGTAGCCACGCGTGATCCGGATATCCCGGAGCTCCTCGTCGGTCCTGCCGTCCGCTCGTGCCACTGCGCCAGCGTACTCACGCTGATGGAGTCAGATCTCACGACGGCTGAACCGTCAGATCTCACGACGGCTGAACCGTCAGATGTCGTAATGGGTGCCTTGACGGACCAACTCGATAGGCCCGTCGAAGGCCGCCTTGGCCTCGGTGAGCACGCGATCAGGATCGGTCCACGGAGGCACATGGGTGATCAGCAGCCGGCCGACGCCCGCGGCAGCGGCAGCCTCACCGGCGTCGGTTCCGGACAGGTGAATTCCCGGTGGATTATCCGGCCGGTCCGGCCAGGACGCCTCGGCGAGCAGGACGTCGGCACCGGTGGCCAGCTCGACGAGCTGCCGGCACGGGCCGGTGTCACCGGAGAAGACCAGGGACCGCCCCGCATGGCCGATCCGCAGCGCGTAAGCCTCACAGGGGTGGTCGACCGGTGCGGCGCGCACCTCGAACGGCCCGATCACCACGGCCTCACCGTAAGACCGGAAGCTGTAGACGTCGGACAGATCGGTCGACTCGCGCTCATCGGCGTTGGGCGCATAGGCGGCCACCAGCCGCTCGGCGGCATCCCGCGGCCCGTACAGCGCCACGACATCACAAGGTGGCGGGTTCGGGTGGTAACGGCGGTAAACGGTCAACGCGGAGACATCGGCGCAGTGATCCGGGTGCAGGTGGGAGAGCAGCAGCCCGTCAAGGCTGAACGGGTCGAGATAGCTCTGTAGCGCGCCAAAAGTCCCGTTGCCCAGATCGAGCACCACGCTGGTGCCCTCGGCCCGGACCAGGTAACCAGACGCCGGGGATTCGGGAGCGGGGACACTGCCGGAGCAGCCCAGCACTGTCAGCAGCATCTCACCCTCCCCTCGTTTCCCCGGCGGCCACGGTGACCGCCATCGAGGGGCCCAGGAAACGGCGGGCCAGCCGGGCGAACGTCACTGGATCACCGGTAGCAGTAAACACGTGATCGGGCTCCTCGGGTTCGGTGCGCAGCAGCTCTGCCCCGGTGAGCACCCGCAGCACATCCTTGGCGGTCTCTTCCGCACTGGACACCAGGGTCACCCCGTCGCCCATCACGATCTGCAGCACGCCAGTGAGCAACGGATAATGCGTGCAAGCCAGTACGAGGGTGTCCACGCTGACCCGCTGCAATGGCTCGAGATAGGACTGCGCCAGGCCGAGCATCTGGCGGCCGGAGGTCATCCCACGTTCGACGAAGTCCACGAACCGCGGGCAGGCCACCCCGGTCACCTCGACGTGCGGGGCGGCGGCGAAGGCGTCGGGGTAGGCCCGGGACCTGATGGTGGCCTGGGTCCCGATCACGCCCACCCGACCGGAGTGGGTAGCGGCGACAGCCCGGCGCACTGCCGGGCGCACCACCTCCACCACCGGGATGGAGTAGCGCTCCCTGGCGTCGGCCAGGCAGGCCGCAGATGCCGTGTTGCAGGCGATCACCAGCAGCTTCACCCCGCTGTTCACCAGTTCGTCGGCTACCGCCAGCGCATGTGAGCGGATCTGCGCGATGGACAGTGAACCGTACGGTCCGTGCGCGGTATCGCCGACATAGTGCAGCCGCTCGCGAGGTAGCTGATCAGCGATGGCGCGCGCGACGGTGAGCCCACCGACACCGGAATCGAAAACCCCGATCGGGGCATCTGGACCGATCACGAGCCGTTCAACCTAGGTTGATCAATGCGGGACCGAGTAGTGTTCACACGAGGTCGGTCGGCACGGGCGACCAGTTGTGCGGCAATCAGCCCGCCCACGGCTCCGGACAGATGCCCCTCCCAAGAAATCCCGTAAGCACCGGGGAGCACCCCCCACAACACACTGCCCCATACCGCGAACAGCGCCGCCGCCAGCAGGATCTGCGTCGGGCTTCGGGCGAAGAAGCCTCGCGCCAGGAGGAACACCAGCCAGCCGAAGACCAGGATAGAGGCGCCCAGGTGCACGTGGGGGCTTCCGATAAGCCACGTCCCGAAGCCGCCGACCAGCCAGATAGTTGCGGTCACCGCGAAGAATTGCCCGACGCCGCTGGCCAGCGCTAAGAACCCGAGTACCAGGACCGGCACTGTGTTGGCCGCCAAGTGCTGCCAACCGTCGTGCAGCAACGGGGCCCACAAGATCCCGTCCAGACCGTCGAGCTGTCGGGGCCGGATCCCGTCAGCGTCCAGTGCGCCCCCGAGCAGGGTGTCCACTGCCTCGGTGACGTATAGCACGCCGGTGAATGCAGCGATGATCATCGCAGCCTGCCCCGGCCGGGCAGGAACCACCCGTGACCGACTCTGACCCGCCGCGCGTAGCTCCGGCACGCCCGCCGACACTACCCGCGCACCCTGAGAGAATCCTGTGTCCTGCGCTACCCGGCGCATTCAGCGGGCTCAGCGGGGGGGATTGGGGGCGCGGGTGCCCGCCGGCCCCCCGGGGAGGGGG
>CAXUFG010000002.1:10890-12022 GCA_964250265.1 uncultured Pseudonocardiaceae bacterium
ACGCGGGGGCCCGGGGGGTCTATGCGCGGCCGTTAACCCCGCGGCCGCCCGCTTATGGCGATGCCCGGCCGGGGGGTGAAGTTAGGCCCAGAGCTGGCCGTCTAGGCGGGCGGCGGCTTCCTCGAGGTCGCCGGAGTAGGCGCCGGTGGAGAGGTACTTCCAGCCGGCGTCGCAGACGATGATCACAATGTCTGCGGCGTCGCCGGTGCCGGCCACCTTCTCGGCGACGGCCAGCGCGGCGTGCAGGATCCCGCCGGTGGAGATGCCGGCGAAGATGCCCTCGGCCTCCAGCAGCTCGCGAGTGCGACGCAACGCATCGAAGGAGCCGACCGAGAAGCGGCCGGTGAGCACTTCCGGGTCGTAGAGCTCCGGCACGAACCCCTCGTCGAGGTTGCGCAGGCCGTAAACCAGCTCCCCGTAGCGCGGTTCCGCTGCGATGATCTGCACGTCGGGCTTGTGCTCGCGCAGGTAACGCCCTACTCCGATCAGCGTGCCGGTGGTGCCGAGACCTGCGACGAAATGAGTCACGGTCGGCAGATCACGCAGGATCTCCGGCCCCGTCGTGCGGTAGTGCGCGGCAGGGTTGGCCGGGTTGCCGTACTGGTAGAGCATGACCCAGTCGGGGTGCGCCGCGGCTAGCTCCTTGGCCCGGGCCACCGCCTGGTTGGAGCCGCCCGGCGCCGGCGAGAAGATGATCTCCGCGCCGTACGCCTCGAGCAGCTGCCGTCGCTCGATGGAAGTGTTCTCCGGCATCACGCACACCAGCCGGTAGCCTTTGAGTTTCGACGCCATGGCCAGCGAGATGCCGGTGTTGCCCGAGGTCGGCTCCATAATCGTGCAACCCTTGGTGAGCCGGCCGGTGCGTTCGGCATCCTCGATCATCGCCAGCGCCGGGCGGTCCTTCACCGAGCCAGTGGGGTTACGGTCCTCCAGCTTCGCCCACAGTCGCACCGTGGATGACGGTGAGAGGCGAGGCAGACCGACGAGGGGCGTGTCACCCACCGCCTGAAGCAGCGAGTCATACCGGGCCATGGCGCTCCCTTCGGTCGCGCTCGTGAGTGGCAAAAGGGGCGATTAAACCGTTTGGCACGAACCACCCCCCGCGCCCGCCGGCAGGATGGTCAAGTTGTGG
>CAXUFG010000002.1:12032-61590 GCA_964250265.1 uncultured Pseudonocardiaceae bacterium
GCGCCTCCCCCCATCAAACCCCCCCCCCCCCCCCCCCCCCCCACCGCCGGCGACAGCCGGCAGGATGGTCAAGTTGTCGCCATCCTGGACCTTGGCGTCCAGACCGCCGGCGAAGCGGACGTCTTCGTCGTTGACGTAGACGTTGATGAACCGGTGCAGGGATCCGTCCTTCACCAGCCGGCCCTTGATGCCTGAATGCCGGCTCTCCAGGTCCTCGATCACCTCAGCGACCGTGGAGCCGGACGCTTCCACGGATTTCTCGCCTCCGGTGTGGGTGCGCAGGATGGTGGGAACGGAGACGGTGACGGCCATGCTCGGGATCCTCCTCTGAGTGCGATCAGCTCACCACTACCAGTACGCACAACCCGGCCCGGGAATTCCGAAGACCGCACGAGCCGGCGCGTGCGATCAGGGCACGTCGGGGACGTCGTCCGCACCGGTATGGGAGAACATGTACGACTCGACGACCTCGACCGGTTCCTCGGTGACCTCTCCATCGATAATCCGGAAGGAGCGCAGCTCGTGGATGTCCGGATCGCGGGTGGAGATCAGCACATAGTGCGCCTCTGGATACCCGGCGATGCTGACGTCGGTACGTGAGGGGTAGGCCTCGGTCGCGGTATGGGAGTGATAGATCACCACCCGCTCTTCGTCCCGGGATTCCAACTCACGCTCAAGCCGGAGATCTTCCATCGAGTCGAATCGATAGAAGCTCGGCGAACGCTCAGCGTTCGTCATTTCGATGAACCGCTGCGGGCGGCCAGAATCCGCTGGGCCCGCCAGGACGCCGCACGCCTCGTCCGGGTGGTCCCGCCGGGCGTGGTCCACCATCGCGTCGACGAGGTCGCGGCTGATCCTCAGCACAACTTCATCCTACGTGCTGGCCATCGCCTGAATGAGGGAATCCTGCACCCACGTCAGCCAGTGGTACACCGCTAGGTGCGCCCCGCGCGGGTCCTCGGGTGGCAGCTCGTCGGGCATGTCGTCGGTGACCTCCAGCACGGTGCCCAACGCCAGGCGGACATCGTTGAGCGCGGTGAGCCAGGCGCGCGCCTGCTGCTCGGACAGCCGCAGCCGCCCACCCCGTGCCGGGAGGGTGTCCAGCACCACCCCGACCGCGCCGTCTTTGGTGGCCACCAACTCGGGCTCGTGCAGCGCCCGCAGACCGCCGGACAGGGCGGGATCCTCGCGGTGGAAGTCGGGGAGCAGCCGGGCAAGCACGCGGTCGTCCGGGGCGGTAGTGGGGCCGGCGATGATGCCGGTGAGTTCGGCCAGCTCGTCCTGCGGGTTCCCGGCGACCCGCGCCGCGAGCAGGTCGCGAACCTGGCCGACCAGCCCCCTCAGCAGCCCGGCCTCCCGCTCCGAGAAGGTCGTCACCAGCGCGCCGCCGCGCCGCCGCCAGCCGTTCACGCGTCCTTCTGCATGGTCGCCCAGAGACCAGCGCCGTGTAGCTTCGCGACGTCGATCTCCACCTTGTCCCGGGAGCCGCTGGTCACCACGGCCCGACCTTTATGGTGCACGTCGAGCATCAACTTGGTGGCCTCGTCGCGGCTGAATCCAAAGAGTTGCTGGAAGACGTAGGTGACGTAGGACATCAGGTTCACCGGGTCGTTCCAGACGATCGTCAGCCAAGGCCGGTCTTCGGTGCCTGCTTCGTCTGCTACCGGATTCACTGCGGGGTCGACCTGGGTCTGTTCCAGTTCGACGGGTGTGGTCATGACTTAATGTTCCCACCAAGGGCGGCTAATACGCTCTCCAGATGCCCCCGTGCACGGCAAGCAGCACCGCATTTCTCACCGACCAGTACGAGCTGACGATGCTGGCCAGCGCGCTAGCTGACGGTTCAGCGTTCCGGCGCTGCACGTTCGAGGTCTTCGCGCGCGGGCTGCGCGGCCACCGCTACGGCGTCCTCGCCGGTATCCCCCGGCTGCTCGACGCGGTGGCCCGATTCCGGTTCGACGACGAGCAGCTGGCGTTCCTGCACCGCATGCTGGATCCACGCACCCTCGGCTGGTTGGCCGGCTACCGGTTTCGCGGCGACATCGACGGCTACCCCGAGGGTGAGCTGTACTTCCCCGGCTCCCCGGTGCTGACGGTGACCGGCAGCTTCGCCGAGGCGGTGATCCTGGAGACACTGGTGCTCTCGGTGCTCAATCACGACAGCGCGGTGGCCACCCTGGGGGCCCGGCGGCCCCAAACCCCCCCGGGGGGGCCCCCCCCGCGGCGGCCCGGATGACCAACGCCGCGGGCAATCGGCCGTTGGTGGAGATGGGGGGGCGGCGCACTCACGAGGAAGCGGCGGTGGCCGCCGCCCGGGCGGCCTACCTGGGAGGTTTCAGCGCGACGTCCAACCTCGCCGCCGGGCAGCGCTACGGCATCCCCACCACCGGCACCGCGGCGCACGCGTTCAGCCTGCTGCACGAGCGCGAGGCGGATGCCTTCGCCGCGCAGGTCGCGGCGCTGGGCACGGACACCACCTTGTTGGTGGACACCTACGACATCACCCAGGGCATCGCTACCGCCATCGAGGTGGCCGGGCCGGGGCTGCGAGCGATCCGGATCGACTCCGGTGAACTCGGGGAGCTGGCCAGGCAGGCTCGGCAGCAACTGGACCGGCTGGGCGCGCCGGACGTGCAGATCGTGGTTTCCGGGGATCTGGACGAGCACTCCATCGCGGCGCTGCGCGCCGAACCGGTGGATTCCTACGGGGTGGGTACCTCGGTGGTCACCGGCTCCGGGGTACCGACCGCAGGGATGGTCTACAAGCTGGTCGAGGTGGACGGGCAACCGGTGGCCAAGCGCAGCGCGTCCAAGGTCACTCGGGGCGGCGCGAAGAGCGCGCTGCGCCGCTACAAAGACACGGGTACTGCCCTCGAGGAGGTCGTGTTCCTCCGCCGCCAGCACCCCGAGCCGGGGCCGGAGGACAGGCTGCTGCCGGTCCCCTTGCTCCGCGATGGCCAGCCCGTCGGCCCTTCCCCGACCCTCCAAGAGTCCCGCGAGCGTGTCGCCGGCGCCTTGACCACCCTCCCTGCCGATGGACGCCGCCTATCCCCCGGCAATCCCGCCATCCCCACTGTGTTCGTTTGACCCCGAGTTCCACTGACCCCGATATCCCGAGTACCTCTGACCCCGATATCCCGAGTACCTCTGACCCCGATATGGAGACATATCGGGCTCCGCGGGGCGCCCTGAACCCCGACATGGCTCCATGTCGGGCGAGTTGGGCGGGCGGGTTCAGGTGGTGACGAGACGGGTTAGCGCGGCTCGTGCGACGGCGGGGTCGTTGGTGGGCCAGAACGGGGGTAATGAGGCGCGCAAGAAAGCGCCGTAGCGGGCCGTGACCAGCCTGGGATCCAGGATCGCTACCACACCGCGGTCCTCGGTCGAGCGCAACAGCCGGCCGGCGCCCTGTGCCAGGAGAAGGGCGGCGTGCGTCGCGGCCACCGCGAGGAATCCGTTGCCTCCTCGGGCAGCCACTGCGCGTTGCCGTGCCGAGCTCAGTGGGTCGTCCGGGCGAGGGAACGGGATCCGGTCGACTACTACCAGGGACAGCGACCGGCCGGGCACGTCGACGCCCTGCCACAACGACAGGGTACCGAACAGGCACGTCGCTTCGTCCCGCGCGAACTGTTGCACGAGCAGGCCAGTTGCATCGTCCCCCTGGCACAGGATGGGCATCTTCACCCGGGATCGCAGCGCCTCGGCGGCCTGTTTGGCGGCTCGCATCGAGGAGAACAGGCCCAGGGTCCGCCCACCCGCCGCGGAGACCAGCTCGGCGAGTTCGTCAAGGCAGGCAGGCGCCAGCCCGTCGCGACCGGGTGGAGGCAGGTGCGCGGCGGTGTAGAGGATCCCGGCACGGCGGTGCTCGAACGGTGAGCCGGCATCCACACCAGCCCAGGCCGGACCGGCGTCGTCATCGGCCGGCGGCGGCCGTTGGGTGGCCGTTCCGGTGGCGGGTGCTGTGCCCGGTAGCCGGGACGGAAACTGCCGGGGCAGCCCCCACTGTGCGGCGAGCGCATCGAACGTCCCGCCCAGGGTGAGGGTGGCCGAGGTGAGCACCACCGTGTGTTTGGCGAACAATCGCTGCTGCAGCAGCTCGGCGACGCGCAGCGGCGCCACCCGCAGCACTCGCCCGCGGACGGTCTCCTCCGCGAGCCACACGACGTCGTGCCGGTCGGCCGCACTGTCCGGGAAGGCGACCAGCGTCCGGGCGGACGCCGAGTACACCTGCTCCAGCGCAGCAAGCGCAAGGCGGCGACGGGCAGCAGCATCGGGATCCTCCCGGCGCTCGGACCCCAGCGCGGTGGTGCAGCGATGAGCCGCGTCACGCACTGCAGTGAGCCCGGCGGCCACTGCCGCGCCGAGGGTGTCCCACCGCTGCACCGACGCGTCGCCGAGCAGCAGCGCCAGCCCGTCGCCAGCGGCGGACAGCTCGTCGGCGTGCTGCTGATCGATCAGCCGGCCGCAGCGGCGGGCCGCGGTCTCGATCATCGACGCGGTGAGCTCCTCGGTGGCCGCGCTGGTGACCCGGTCGACCAGATCATGCGCCTCATCGATCACCACGACGTCATGGTCAGGGAGAACGGGTCGATCACCCATCGCGTCGATCGCCAGCAACGCATGATTGGTGACCACAACCTCGGCACGGCCGGCCCGGGCCCGGGCCTGCTCGGCGAAACAGTCCATTCCGACGGGGCAGCGGGACAGACCCAGGCACTCCCGGGCACCGACCGACACCTGCCGCCAGGCCCGGTCGGTCACGCCCGGCATCAGCTCGTCGCGGTCCCCGGTGTCGGTGTTCGAGGACCATTCATGCAGCCGGGCGATCTGGCGGCCCAGCATCGAGGTCGGGGAGGCGGCTGCCGCGGCGTCGAACAGGTCCTCGCCCTCGTCGGCCGGGCCGGTGTTCAGCCGGTGTAGGCACAGGTAGTTGCGCCGGCCCTTGAGGATCGCGAAGCTCGGTGCTGCGCCGAGCAGCGGTTCCAGGGCACCGGCCAGCCTAGGCAGATCACGGTCCACCAGCTGGCGCTGCAATGCGATGGTCGCGGTGCAGACCACCACGGTGGTTCCGGAGGCGACGGCGTGCCGGATCGCCGGCACCAGGTAGGCCAGCGACTTGCCGGTCCCGGTGCCGGCCTGCACGGCCAGGTGCGCGCCGGTGCGGATCGCTCGATCCACCGCTTCGGCCATCAAGACCTGACCAGCCCGCTCGCTCCCCCCCAACGCCCGCACCGCCGCCCCAAGCAACTCCGCAACCTCAGGCATGGTGGCAGCGACCGGCACGGCCCCGCACGCTACCTTGCGCCCCCTCCGATCCCGATATGGAGCCATGTCGGGGTTATGGCGGGCAGATCTACCCCGATATGTCTCCATGTCGGGCTTTAGGGAGGCGGCCAGTGGGCTGCGACGGTGACGGTGCCTCGGGGCACTTCGGTGAAGCCGGCGTCGCGCACTGCGAGCACCCTGCGCTCCCGCCAGGCTAGATCCGGCCGCTCTCCCGCTGCCAACGCAACCCACTTGCTCGGGGAGGCGGTGCGCACTGCGCAGCGGTAACCGTTGGCCGCCCAGCAGTCCAGCGCCGCTACCGGGCCTTGGGCAGCCAGCAGCGCGGCAAGCAGCATGGTGGCGTGCCCTACCTGGGCGGCTGCCTTACCCAGAGTCATCGCCGGTTCTGGCGCGAGCCAGAGCACGGGGTGCCCGTCCGGTGGTGGGCCAGGCTCATCGGATGGCACGTCAGTGCCGCCGACCTGTAGCCGCGTCACGGCTCTCGGCGTGTCCGCAACCAGCCAGGGCAGCAACGCGCGCACCTCGGCACCGCCGCGCTCGACGGTGATGCCGGGCAGATCAGTCACCGCGACCCAGTGCGCGCCGCGCGCCCGCCGGCTGACCTTGCGGATCCGGCCGGCTACCCAGGGCGCTACCTCGGGATGCCACGGACCGCCGGGTTGCGAACGCTCGTCGAGGCACAGCTCCACCGCAGCTGAGGCCGCGGCCTCCAGCAGCGCGGTGCGAGATGGCGAGGCGTTGCGCTCCATCCGCAATATCAGCGGCATCGCGCGCACCGCCGCCGGGTCCTCAGCGGCATCGGCGGTAGCGTCCGCCGGCAGACCCAGCCAGCTCGCGTACCTGGCGGCGAGGGGCACCAGCTGTGCGATCCGTGAGTGGGGATTCGAGCTATCGGTCACATCCCCACTCACAGGGGCACCCTGCGCTGCAATCCATCGGCAGCGTCGGCGGCCTCCACCTCGTCCCGGGTCACGCCCAGCACGAACAGCACGACGTCCAGGAACGGCTGGGTGATCGCCGCGTCCGCGACCTCCCGCAGTGCGGGTTTGGCGTTGAACGCGACACCCAGACCGGCGGTGGTGAGCATGTCGATGTCGTTGGCACCGTCCCCGACCGCCACACACTGGGCGAGCGGGACCCCGAAGTGCTCCGCGGCCTGGCGCAGCGCGTGGGCCTTGCCGGACCGATCCACCACCGGGCCGATGACCTGCCCGGTGAGCTTCCCGTCGTCGATCTCGAGCTCGTTGGCGGTGCAGAAGTCCAGTCCCAGATCTTGAGCAAGCGGACGGACAATCTGGGTGAAGCCACCTGAGACGGCTCCGCAGCGAAACCCCAGCCGTTTGAGGGTCCGTACCGTGGTGCGCGCCCCGGGCGTGAGTTCCAGTGCACTGGTCACCTCCCCCAGCACACTCGCGGGAAGGCCCTCCAGCAGCGCGACCCGGCGCCGCAGCGACTGGGTGAAGTCCAGCTCCCCCCGCATCGCCGCCTGGGTGACCGCGCGCACCTCCGACCCGCAGCCGGCGTGCTCGGCGAGCACCTCGATCGCCTCGCCCTGTACCAGGGTCGAGTCGACGTCGAAGACCACCAGGCGCTTGGCCCGGCGGGCGATACCGACCCGTTCGACGGCGAGGTCCACCTCACCCTGTGCGGCCAGCCGCACCAGCGTGGCGCGCAGCGCGGCGTCGGCCGCCTCAGGACTGCCGTTGCTCGGCACCGACACCAGCAGCTCCAGTCCGGTGACCGGGTAGTCCGCGATCCGCCGGATTGCGTCGATGTTGATGTCCAAGGCGGCCAGCGAGCGGGTCGTCTCGGTAAAGGCCCGCGCCGTCACCGGCCGGCCCAGCACCAACACGACATGAGTCGATGGACGGATCATCGCGCCGAGCGCATCGGCACCGATCTCCACTTCCAGCTGCATCCCGATGCTGGCCATGGCATGTTCGGCGGCTTCCTGCAGGTCCTCCGGATCAGCCGTTGTCGCCACCAGCACGCCGAGAATGATCCGGCCCCGGATCACTACCTGCTCGACGTCGAGAATGTCCACGCCATGCCTGGTGAGCGCGGAAAAGATCACCGACACGACCCCAGGCTTGTCCCGCCCAGTGACTGTTACGAGCAGGGTTGTCCGTGGGCTACCGGTCACTTTTCGCGCGGGTCCGCGCCATTTTGCTGCACGGCTTGTGCCACCAACTCGCTCGGCGCCGTCGGGTGCCCACGGCCACCGACGTGCGCCTCACCCCGTATCCGCTCCGCCATGTGCGGGTAGTGCAGTTCGAAGGCGGGCCGCTCGGAACGGATGCGAGGCAACTCGGTGAAGTTGTGCCGCGGCGGCGGGCACGACGTGGCCCACTCCAACGAGTTGCAGTAACCCCACGGATCGTCGACGGTCACGACCTCGCCGTAGCGGTAGCTGCGGAAGACATTCCACAGGAACGGCAGAGTTGACGCTCCCAGCACGAACGCACCGATCGAGGAGATCATGTTCAGCGTGGTGAAGCCGTCGCTGGGCAGGTAGTCGGCGTAGCGGCGGGGCATCCCCTCGTTACCAACCCAGTGCTGCACCAGGAACGTCAGATGGAACCCGATGAACGTTGCCCAGAAATGGAACTTGCCCAGCGGCTCGTCGAGCATCCGGCCAGTCATCTTCGGGAACCAGAAGTAGATCCCAGCGAAGGTGGCGAACACGATCGTGCCGTACAGCACGTAGTGGAAGTGCGCCACCACGAAGTAGGTGTCGCTGACGTGGAAGTCGATCGCCGGAGCAGCCAGCAGGACCCCGGTCAGGCCCCCGAGCAAGAACGTGATGAGGAAGCCGATCGAGAACATCATGGGGGTCTCGAACGTGAGTTGCCCCCGCCACATGGTGCCGATCCAGTTGAAGAACTTGATCCCGGTGGGCACCGCGATGAGGAACGTCGTGAACGCGAAGAAGGGCAGCAGGACGGCACCTGTGGCATACATATGGTGTGCCCACACGACCACCGACAGCGCAGCGATCGACAGCGTCGCGAAAATCAGGGTTTTGTAACCGAACAGTGGTTTGCGGCTGAACACCGGGAAGATCTCCGACACGATGCCGAAGAACGGCAACGCCACAATGTAGACCTCGGGATGGCCGAAGAACCAGAACAGGTGCTGCCAGAGGATCGCGCCACCATTGGCCGGATCGAACACATGGGCCCCGAGGCGCCGATCGGCTTCCAGTCCCAGCAGCGCCGCAGTCAGGATCGGGAACGCGAGCAACACGAGTAGTGACGTGACAAAGATGTTCCACGTGAAGATCGGCATCCGGAACATGGTCATCCCGGGCGCGCGCAGGCAGACCACGGTGGTGACCATGTTGACCCCGCCCAGAATGGTGCCCAGCCCCGCGAGGACCAGTCCCATGATCCACAAGTCCGCCCCTGCACCGGGAGAATGTATCGCGTTGGACAGCGGAGTGTAGGCAAACCAGCCGAAATCAGCCGCCCCACCCGGCGTCAGGAACCCGGACAACACGATCAGGCCGCCGAAGAGGAAAGCCCAATAGGAGAAGGCGTTGAGCCGCGGAAAGGCCACGTCTGGCGAGCCGATCTGCAGCGGAAGTACCAGGTTGGCGAATGCGAACAGGATCGGCGTGGCATACAGCAGCAGCATGATGGTGCCGTGCATGGTGAACAGCTGGTTGTACTGCTCGTTGGACAGGAATTGCATGCCCGGACGAGCCAGCTCACCACGGATCAGCATGGCCATGCTGCCGCCGATGAAGAAGAAGGCCATCGAGGTGACCAGATACAACATGCCGATCACCTTGTGATCGGTGGTCTGCAGCAGCCCGAGCAAGGTTGAACCCTTGACCTGGGGCCGCACCGGCCGCGGACGGGTGGCGATCGGTTGGGGCGCAACGGCCGTCACAGGTTGCCTCCTGGTTGTCCACGACTCATCCTGCACGGTACCGACCCATGGTCACCGCGGTCATCGTGGTCCCGCCCTGATCGTAGCGGCCGTACCGCGCGGCGCCACCACGACCCGGCCCAGCCAGTGTGGCCCAGAGCCCTCGCTCCACTCGTGCTGCGCCGGCTCCCGGCCCTCAGCCGGTCGCCGGCAGTCCCCACTCCATATGCACAGTCGTTCCATGTGGACCCGGCAGGACCTCCACGTGCGGAGTCAACGCCTTGATCATCACGAGGCCACGCCCACGGAAACCGGGATCGAGCGGCGGCTCCCGCCACCGACCGTGGTCCCTGACGGTGACCAACACCCGACCATCAGTGGTGCGGGCCGCCACCAGATCCACTGGGCCATGGCCGGACGGGTAGGCGTGCTCGGCGGCATTAGCCAGTGCCTCGTAGGTGGACAGTACGAGGTCGGCTAAGGCTGAGACCGCCAAACCCGTGTTCGCGGCCCAGCGCTCCAGATGGTGTCGCACCTCGACCAGCGCGCCAGGCGTGCCGATGATGCCGGTGCAGGTTAGCGGGGTGAGGGTCGAATCGATCTCAACGCCTGCCCGCAAGATCTCCACCGGCGAGCTACCCTCCGCTGGCACGGCTAACAAGTGCGCGGCGCAGGCAGATCAACCTGCCCCCCGTCCGAGAGGTCAGCCAGCGCGTCCCTCCGGTTGCCGGAGATGGCGAGATCCCAAGCAGTCCGTTCCTCGGTGTCGTCCGCAGGGCATCCTTGCTGCAAGGGACCAGGTTTCCGCGGTGGCACAGAGCCAGAACCGTGGGTATCGCTCACCGTCGCTCCAGCCGTTCGGCACCTCAACCTGAAATGGGCAGACGACAGCATACGGGATCGGGCACCGCCGGGCGAGTTGGCATCAATGCCTATCCGGATCCAATTTCCCGCTACGAATGCCAATCGGTGTCCCTATCGCTACGGCGTAGGAACCGCGCGGTGCTGGCCGCGGCGGTGGCCATCTCCACGAGGTTGGGCGTCGTTACCCGGCCTGTGGCTAGAGAGCAGGCTGCCGTGCGATGGCCACCGTGTGATCACCGAAGCGCTCGTAGTAGCGGCCGAGCAAGGCGGGGTCCACCGCCTGCCCACGCCGCCAGCCCTCGGCGAGGATGCCGCGGGTGCCGCTGCGCGGCTCCGGGGATAACCGCCGCTATGCCGAGAATAGGCGGAATGCCCGAAATTCAGCAACAGGTAACTCAATCGGGAGGTACGACGAATACTCTGTCGTGAGTCTTGGAGTTACTCAACAGGAGCCGACGAAACACCCGGGCAACGCCCGTTATTTGGGTGTCGAATCCCGCGCGAAGCTGCGACCAGGAAGCCACTCCTTGTGGGGTTCGTCGCCATCCCTTGGCCCGCTACTGGATCTGTGCTGTTCACCATCGGCGTGCAGCGTGCACTGGATGAAATCCGTGTGTGTGCAGGTGTGCCCGTGATGATCCCGGTCGGCGGCGCGCTGACGGCGCTCGCGGCCTCCACCAGCGCGGCACCACCTGGCCCGTTGACCGCCTACATCACCAGCCAGGGCACCAACTCGGTGACGCCGATCGCGGTGGCCACCAACACCCCCGGCCGCCCCTCGATCCCCGTCGGCTCCAACCCGGTCGGGGTCGCCATCACCCCCGATGGCAAGACCGCCTACGTCACCAACGACGTCCTCCGCGGCACGGTGACGCCCATAGCGGTGGCCACCAACACTCCCGGCCGGCCGATCCCGGTCGGCGGATTCCCGGTCGGCGTCGCCATCACCCCCGACGGCAAGACCGTTTACGTCGCCAACCGAGGCAGCAACTCGGTGACGCCGATTCCGGTGGCCACCAGCATCCCCGGCCGCCCGATCCCGGTCGGCTCCCACCCGGTCGGGATCGCGATCACCCCCGACGGCAACACCGCCTACGTCACCATCCTAGTCAGCGGCACGGTGACACCGATCGCGGTGGCCACCAATACCCCCGGCCGCCCGATCCCCGTCGGCTGCTTCCCGGTCGGAGTCGCGATCACTCCCGACGGCAACACCGCCTACGTCACCAACGTCCTCAGCCACACAGTGACGCCGATCGCGGTGACCACCAACACTCCCGGCCCCCCGATCCCGGTCAGGCCAAGCCCGAACGGGATCGCGATCGCTCCCGACGGCGAAACCGCCTACGTCACCAGCCTGAACAGCGGCAGCGGCACGGTGACGCCGATCGCGGTGGCCACCAATACTCCCGGCCGCCCGATCCCGGTCGGCTCCGACCCGGCCGGAGTAGCGATCACTCCCGACGGTAAGACCGCCTACGTCACCAACTTCAACAACGGCACGGTGACACCGATCGCGGTGGCCACCAATACCCCCGGCCGCCCGATTCCCGTCGGCAGCTTCCCCTTCGGGATCGCGATCACACCGGTGCTGTGCACCGTATCCCCTCACGAATTCGGATCGCGGGACAGCACACAGTCTCCGCACACCGCGCCGGCCGCATCCGGCGCGGCCCGGTAGATCAGGCAGCAACTCCGGCGACGAAAACCGCCGCCGACCGATCCGACGCTGGTGCCTCGCAGGGGAGGCTGCTCCAGCAACAACGACGCAATCGCCCGTGACCGGTCCGCCCAGGCCGGCTGGCGGGTCGCGATCATCGATGCCGCGCCGTTGACTGCCGATGCGACGTTTCCCCACAGGACGCGCCGGGACACCGACAACGGCATGGTGACCTCGACCAGGTGCCGAACCGGGCCGTCCAGGACTCGGCTCGCCAGCAGGCAGGCGAGGCGCTCGGGCTTCGGCTCGGGATTCACGTCGTGGTCTCCGAACTCGCTGCCGGTGTCCCGCAGTAACGACAAGGGAAACGCGCCGCCGAGCACCCGTTGCCATCGCGTGCTCGGCAGACCAACCTCCAACAGCACGCCTGAGGTGACCGCCACCGCCAGCGCGGGGGAGACCAACCGAGCCACCAGGCCCAGGTGCGCGACCGAGGCGGCCACCCGCAACTCCACGGCACCCGGGTCCTGCCCACCAGCCGCAGCCAGCCCAGCGCGGACCGCGAGGACCCGGCCCATCAGGACGTCCGGGGCCTCGACCAACTCGCTCATCACATTCCACGGCTCCCGCGGGAGGGAGCCCGGGGTGTGCGTCTCGACGGCGAAGAACGGCCCGAATGCGGCGAGATCGCGCACCATGGCATCCGTCAGCACCACGCCCACCGGCCTCCCAGGCTCCGCGCGCCAAGAACCAGGACACTAGGCAGAAAATCACCGAGTCGGGCATCCTGACAATCCCGATCGTCGGAGTGACTGCACAATACCGCGGCGCCAGCGGCCAGCTTGATATGAAATCGAGAGCCGGGAATTCCTCACGTCTCCGGTTGAACCCGGCAAGCCGGGGCTAGTAGCTGATGGCTATTCGGCACCTGCTCTCGTACCACGGGCGTCATCCATTATGACCATCGGTGTCCCGCAAGCGCAGGTGTAAGACTGGTCGCCGGACGGGCAGTGGCATTCCTCATCGATGCGGACTCGGCAGCCGCATTCCTCATGCTCGCACGTGAGCACAGTCCCCTTGTGAAAAAGCGTCATGCCGCCCTCCTCCTCGCACGCCTCATATACATCGATCAGGATGTTACTCTCTTCGATGCCGCCAGGCGCGCAGATCACTCAGGCGGTGATGTTCGCGAGTTCCGATCGACAGAGTGCCGCAGCGCGCTGGGCGCTTTCGGAGTGGACGCGGCAGTGACCATGGTGACCAGCGTGTTGACCGCATTCCGCGGCGCACCGGTCGGCCGCGGTGGCCGCCGCCTCCAGGATGGCCCGGATGACCCCAGCGTCGGTGGCAGTGGGGCGGGAAAGTACCCGCTGGGCGGCCGCGGCGATGTCGGCACAATCCAGTGCTGCACGCGTGGCACTGATCATGTCGGCGGAATTGTGAGCCATCATCGCGGTGGCGCAGGTGATCGAGTCGCGGTCGAGGTCGGTGAGCGCCTGCAGGACCGTGGCCAGCCCATCCAGGGTGAGCACCAGCTCCAGAGTGACCTGGGGCGTCTGGGTGACCACGGTGGTGCGAGCGAGCCTGGTAACGCGCGCCGCCTCGTCGGCGAACCGGCGGCATGCACCACAGATCGCCAGGTGCGCGTCGATAGCCCCTGATTCCGCCCCCTCTTCCTCCCCATCCAGCGCGGCCGAGAGGGCTTCCCTGCACTGTATACAGCCCACAGAACAATTGTCGTGCATCGGATCCCCAGGGTTCCCCGCGGTGTTTGGTTGAGCTCCCGATCATGATCGGCGCCGAACCCGACGGTACGCCAACCGTGCTCAACCGGCAGCCCCACCATCCGATGATGAGGGGTCTCTCCGGGCCCGCCCGCCGCGCGCCTAGGGCGCTATCCGCGGACTTGGGACGCTACGGCGCGCATCCGCACCAGGAGGGCGGCTGACGGGATGACCGTGCCGGCCAGGTAGGTGGACAGCCGCGACGCCGAGGTCCCGATACGCGTGGCGAACTCCGCCCTAGTCAGCCCCGACTCCCCGACCAGCACAGCGATCTCCGCGGCGACAACCGCACGCTCGTCGCGTTCGGCCTGTGCACGAGCCGCGGCGAGGACGTCCTCCATCAGTTCGGCGGTGCCGTAGGGCCGTAACACCCGTAACGCATCCTCCACCCGGCGGGCAACTGGCCCCCAGGGATCGGTCTGGATCGCAGCGGCCAGCCGCCGCCAGTGGGACAGACCGCCACGCTCCAGCGCCGTCAGGACCGCTTCTGTCGGCCAGTCGCGCACGGGATCCGCCGGGGAGACATCGACGTTGCGAAATTCCAGAGTCATGAATCACCACCGGTCACCATCGCGCCCGCCAGCTCGCGGCACACTCCGCCGCACAGGCCGGTGCGCTGTTCCCGCTGATCGAGACCGACGGGGTGCTGGGCGCGGCGTGGTCACCAACCGACGGTTACGTCGATCCGGCCCGGCTGTGTTACGCGCTGGTGGCGCTGGCCCGCGCCGGTGGCGCGGCGATCCGCCAGCGGACCCGGGTGCTGGGCATCGACCTGAAGCGCGGCCGGGTCCATCGGGTCCGGACCGACCGCGGTGACGTCGACTGCGAGGTCGTCGTCAACTGCGGCGGGATGTTCGCCGCCGAGATCGCCCGTCTAGCCGGAGTGCGGGTGCCGGTGGTGCCGATGGCGCACCAGTACGTCGTCACCCAACCGTTCCCGGCCGGCTTCCGAACACCGCTGCCGACACTGCGGGATCCTGACCTGCTCGTCTACTACCGCCAGGAACTCGACGGCCTGGTGATGGGCGGCTACGAACGATGCAGCTCCCCTTGGCAGGTTAGTGCTGGAGACGTCGATGCGGTGCCGGCCGACTTCAACGGGAAGCTGCTGGCCCCCGACTGGGAGCGGTTTTCCCAGATCGCCGAGAATGCGCAGGTCCGGGTGCCTGCGCTGGCCGACATCGGGATCCGGACACTGATCAACGGGCCCGAGGCGTTCACCCCGGACAACGAGTTCTGCCTCGGTGAGGCAGAGGTCGGCGGGTTCTTCGTGGCTGCTGGGTTCTGCGCGCACGGCATCGCCGGGGCCGGTGGGGTCGGGCAGGTGATGGCCAACTGGATCGTGGACGGCGAGCCGGGCATGGACCTGTGGCACATGGACATCCGGCGGTTCGGCCCGCATGACCGCTCGCCGTCTTACACCCTCGCGCGCACCGTCGAAAGCTACGAGACCTACTACGACATCCGCTACCCGCACCAGCAACGTCGCTGCGGCCGACCGCTGCGCACCTCGCCGGCTTACAGCTGGCACGCCGCGCACGGGGCGGTGTTCGGCGAAAAGTCCGGCTGGGAGCGGGTGGACTACTACGAACCCCACGCGGTCTCCGGTGACGTGTCGCTGTGCCCGCAAGGCTGGGCCGGCATGGTCTGGTCAGCAGCGATCGGCGCCGAGCACCGCGCCACCCGAACCGCGGCCGGGCTGTTCGACGAGAGCTCCTTCGCCAAGATCTCGGTCAGCGGGAAGGACGCGGCCGTGTTCCTGGAACGCGTCTTCGCCAACCGGGTCGCGCGAGGACCCGGCGCACTCACCTACACCCAGGCGCTGAACTCCCGCGGCGGGATCGCGTGCGACGTGACCATCTCCCAACTCGACGACCAGGAGTTTCTGATCGTCACCGGGACCGCGTTCGGCGCGCACGACCTGGGTTGGCTACGCGACCACGCCCGGCGCACGGGGGCGTCGGTGCGTCTGGCCGACGTCACCGGGCAGTACGCCTGTTTCGGGTTGTGGGGGCCGAACGCCCGCGACGTGCTGGGCCCGCTGACGCCGCAGGAGCTCTCCAACGCCGCGTTCCCGTATCTGTCCGCGCGGGAGACGACCGTCGGCGACGTACCGGTGCACGCGGTCCGGGTGACCTTCGTCGGCGAGCTGGGCTGGGAGCTGTACTGCTCGGCCGAATACGGGGCCGCGTTGTGGCGCACGGTGTGGGACGCCGGTCAGCCACACGGACTGGTGGCGTGCGGCTACCGGGCGATCGAGAGCCTCCGGTTGGAGAAGGGCTACCGGGTGTGGGGTGCTGACATCGGCCCGGAGACCACTCCGGACGAGGCCGGGTTGGGTTTCTGCGTCCGGCTGGACAAGCCCGGCGGGTTCGTCGGCCGCGATGCGCTGCTCGCCGCCCGGCAGCGTGGCGTGACGCGGCGACTGCGCTGCCTCACCCTGATCGACCCGGGCGAGGTCGCGCTGGGCGGCGAACCGGTGCTGGTGGGCGATGCGGTGCTCGGACGGATCACCTCCGGCGGCTACGGCTACACGGTCGGCCGCTCGATCGGCTACGCCTACCTGCCGGTGCCTGCCGTGCAGGTGGGCGCTCGAGTGGCGGTGGAGCTCACCGGCCGCCGCATCGACGGTGTCGTCGAGGCGGACCCACTGTACGACCCCCAAGGCACCCGGATCCGCGCCGAGGCCTGAGCACAGGAGAACCACTCTGGTGGGCCTAACGCTTCAGCATACGAACCGCGAAGTGTTGGTCGAAGGCCCTGAGATCACGATCCGCCCGGTGGGCACTCGTCGGCTGGTGGCGGGTGGTTCGCGATGAGCGGCGACACGATGATCACCGGGCTGACAGCGTTGCAGGCCCACGGGTCGGCCTTCATGCTGTCCGGAGGTGACTACCCCCCTGTCCGGGTTCCGCATGTGCCGGTGGGCCGGTCGGTGACCGGCTCGCAGGTATTCGCCTGCGTCGGCTGCCGCCCGGACGATGTACGACGCGCGGCGGGAGGTGTGCTGCGGTGAGCGCCACGGCAACCCCGGCTCGGCGGGATCGTGCGCTGTGGGTGCAGTGCGCGTGCACCGCACTGGTGGCGCTCGGCGCGGCGTACGCCTCCTACCGCCACGGGCGGGAGTTCGCGTTGCGGTTCGGTGCCGACGAGGCGACGGCGGCGATCTGGCCGTTGATCGTGGACGGCATCCTGACCACTGCCACGGTCGAGTTGTGGAAGACGACCGGCCGCCGTGCCGGTGGCCGGTGGGCGGCGTGGTTGTCCTTCGTGTTCGGCATCGTGCTGTCGCTGTGCGCGAACGTGGCGGCGGCCCCGGAGCTGAGCGTGTTCGCCGTGGCGGTGGCGGCGTGCCCGCCGCTGGCGCTGCTGCTGGCGGTCGAACTGCTCAACTGCGCGCTCAAGCGGCACCGCGCCGAGACCAGCACCGAGACCGGCGAGACCGGCGACGAGACCGGGGCGGTGGTGCGTCTCGCGGTGGTCCCGGACGAGTCTCGGCCGCCGGCCGAGCCGACCGCCGAGCAGCGGATGTGGGCCTACTACGTGACCGAGCGGGCCAAGGGCCGCACGCCGACCGGCGCGGAGCTGGACCGGATCGCGGGCACGAACAACTACGGCCGCAAGGTGCTGCGCAGGTGGCGGCAGGCCGGGCACCTGCCGCCCGCCATCGGCGCCCACGCAGCCGTGACGAACGACCGGCACGGCTGGAAAGGGCCTACGCCTCGTCAGAGGGGGTTGTGGTGTGAGTTCGGCCCGCTCGTGCCTGGTCGAGCATCTGTTGGGCGAGCTTGAGTGCGCGGGCGTCGTCGTCCCATCCGGGTGAGCGGGGATCGGCGTGCGCGGGGATCGTGTCGCCGCTGATCAGCTTGAGGATCTGGTTGCCGCGACGACGGCCTGCTCGGCGGCGGCGTAGCCGGTCAGCCACTGGAAAACGCGTTGCGCCTGTTCAAGTTCGGCAGCCACATCCGAGCTCGCCTCGTGTGGTTCAACCCGGACGCGGCCACGCCCGCCGACGATGACGACGAGGCCGCCTGAACGGGCGCGCACACCCAGCGCTACACCGACTTCGGCGGCCTGATCACGCTGTGGGCCGCCTGCGGCGCGCCCGCGCTCGGGTGGACCGGAAGCGCCCTGCCGTGCCCGCCCTGCCGCGCCTGCGAACGGATCGTCGGCCCGATGCCGACGGAGGGCCTGGCCCACCATGACCAATGGGAAGAGTGACCGGATCGTGGCCCGACCATCTCGCCCGCTGGCGAACCGGCGCGTAGTCGCTGGATACACCCAAGAGAGTCTGGCCGAGGCGCTGGGCGTTGATCGCACCACGATCGGCCGCTGGGAACGCGGAGAACAGCTACCCCAACCCTGGCAACGCCCCGACCTCGCCCACCACCTCGGCGTCACGCTGGAGCAGTTGGACGGCCTGCTTCGGCCGCAGCCAGTCGAACCTGACCTGGCCTCGGACAGTACAGCCGCCCACAGCGTTCCTGCCTAGAATCGGCGCGCGACTGCTCCGTTTGTGTAGCACGACCGGAGTACCGGCAAACCTCGTTGCGACACCCAATAGGCTCGCAGTAATGGGATCAACGCAACGGGTGACACACGATCAGGGCATGGACGGGGGAGGGGCTCGTGGATCAGCAGAGCAGGTAGTCACGCCGTGGGGACGGCCGGTGTCTTCGGTGCCGGTGTCACAGTCAAGTGCCAGTCGGCCGACGAGGTCGCCATCCAGCCACAACGACTTGCCCGGCTCCGTTCGGGCACTGCTGATGTCGATCGCTGTGGGCGATCACGTGGCCTCTGCTGTCCTCGCCGATGCCTTCCTGGCCACCGTGGACTTGCCCGCGCCGACGCGGGATGTAGTGCTCGGGTCGCTGATGACAGCCGCAATGGCGCGTGGCCCTGTGGCGGATGACATAGAGGCGCTGCTACGCGCTGCGCTGGCCGTGGACGGCCGAGCGCTCGCCGAGGTGATCAGTGGCGGTGACCGTCCGGTACTGATCATGGCAGGTAGCGGTAAGAAGGGCGTGCGGACGTTGAACGTGTCCACGCCCGCCGCGCTTGTGGCAGCCGCCGCAGGGGCGCGCGTGATCAAAGTCGGGTCGGCCGCAACCTCATCGGCGCTGGGTTCCCGTGACCTGGTGCGCGCCCTCGGAATGAGGGAGAACCGCACCGCTGAAGGTGTGCGCGCCGACTTGGACGCGTGTGGGTTCGCGTTCGTGGCGATCGAGCCGGAGATTCCGATCCTGGACGAGTTGTACGGCGGACGGTTCCACGCGCCGAACCCGTTCTCCTTCGGGCTGGCTCCGCTGGCAAGCCCCGTCCGTGGCGATATCACGGTGTTCGGGCTCTCCCACCCGCGCGTTGACGTGGCGGCGCGCGTGCTGAGTCGCTTCGGCATGGACCACGTGGACGTGCTGACTACCCGCCTGCCCACCGGTCACTACCTGGACGAGATCGGCCCGGCGGGCGAGGTGCGATGGTGCCGGGTGCGAAACGGCGAGGTTGGTCCAGTGGAAGCTGAACCGGCCGGCCACCCGACGACCACCGACTCGCCTGATGTGTTGCCAGTGCCCCACGGGCCGGAGGAAGCGATCGAGCGGACTGGTGAGTTGCTGGCTGGACGTGGGCTGGACAGCCATCGAGCCATCGTTGCGCTCAACGCCGCCCATTTGCTGGTGCTCGGCGGCATCGCCGCGTCGTTCCAGCAGGGCAGGGACTTGGCCGATGACATCCTGCGCAGCGGCGTGACGCTGGCGAGCATCCCGGTAGTGCGCACGGCCGAGATGAGTGCGTGAGCCGATCATGGACTTCGACCCAGACCTGTTCTTTCTCGCGCGCGGCTACACCCAGCGCGTCCCGCCCGAGTACTTCGCGGACACCGACGACTCGGGCGTCACCTGGCAGCCGGACGTGTACCCGGAAACGCTGGCATTGGCCCGCAAGCACGACCGTGCCGTGATCATCGACATGGGATGTGGACGCGCGGGCAAGCTCTTGGCCCTGCACGTACAGAACCCGGATCTCGACGTCATCGGTGTCGACTTCGGCTCCAACATCGACTGGTGCCGTGAGCATCTGCCGGTCGGGCGGTGGCTGGGCGCCGATCTGGAGTCGGTGACGACGCTGCCGCTGGCCCCCGAAGTGCTCGCCCGGTCGATGGTGGTGTGTTCGGACGTGCTGGAACATCTAATCGACCCGCGCCCGGCGATGCGGCTGATCTGCTGGCTGCTCGATCACCGCGCGGCCTGCGCGGTGCTGTCCACCCCGGCGCGGGACAAACGCGCCGGAGCTGGCCATCTGGGGCCACCGGCCAACCCGTCTCATGTGCGGGAGTGGACGCAAGGGGAGTTCCGGGGCTTCGTGGCGAGCTTCCCGGTGGCGATCGAGCGGTTCGAGTTGACCCGCAGTGACGACGGCGGGGGCGGGTTGACGACTCAGCTCGTCGTCGTGACGCGACCTGGCGGGGAGTGGCGGTGACGCCGATCCGCGTGGTCCATGTTCCTGGCCGGACCCCGTACGCACGGAAACTGCACGACGCCGGTATCCAGGTTCTCAACGGCACGACGATGGACGGGCTCGCCGTGCCAGGCGATGTCACGCTGTCCTGGCTGCTGGAGCACCGGCCGTGGGACTGGTTGGACGTGGTGCACCTGCACCACCCGGACTTCGAGCCGATTCCGCGCCTTCGCACCGTGCTCGCGGAGTGCCGCCGCGCCGGCAAGCGGGTGGTGTTCACCGCGCACGACGTGAGCCCGGTCTTCGGGGACCGGGCGGCGCACCACCGCAGGCTGCGCACGCTCGCGGAGTTTGACGTGCCGTTCGTCTGCCTCACGCCTGCCGCCGAAGCCGAGGTGCGCTCGCGCCTCGCTGCCCGCACGGCAGTGGTTCCTCACGGCTACGTCGCCCTGCCGGGAACACGGCAGCGTCCGGCGCGGCGGGAACCTGGCCCGACCCGGTTTCTGATCTACGGTTCCCTACGGCGCAACCGGGATGTGGAACTGGTGCTGGCCTGCTGGCGCTTCGCCCGCCACCTTGCCGATACCACGCTGCACCTGTTGCTGCGTGCGCCGTCGCGCGCCAGTCTCGCCGGGGATGCCGAGGTGTGGCGAGCCATCCGCGAGCACGCCGCCGATCCGCGGTTGCGCGTCGACGTCCTGCCGTTCCCGACCGACGACGAGGTGAACGAAGCCGTGGCCGACGCCGGTTGCCTCCTGCTGCCTTATCGGTGGGCCAGCCATTCCGGGCAGCTTGAGCACGCTTTCGACCTCGGCGTGCTGCCGGTGGCGGCGCGAACCGGCTACCTGCCGGAGCAGGTGTCGCTGCACCACGGTCTCGTGCCGGAACCGGTGTGGTTCGACTGGTCGGACGACGCACCGTTCGACCACGGCGCGCGGCTACTGGAGGCGATGCAGACCGCGCACACAGCGATCCAGGACGGCTGGCAAGGCCAGCACGCCGAGAAGTTCGCCGACCACCGCCACCGCGAGCACGTGGAGGTCATGGCGGTATACCGGACGCTGTACGAGGGCGGACAATGATGCCCTCGGTGTCCGTCGTCGTGTTGAACCACAACTACGGGCGGTACGTCGGTGACGCCCTGGCCAGCGCGGTCGGCCAAGAGCCGGGCGACTACCGCTTGGCCGAGGTCGTGGTCATCGATGACGGCTCCACCGACCACAGTCCCGAGGTGTACCGGCGGTTTCCCGGTGTCCGCGTCGTCCGCAAGGCTCACGAGGGCTTCGCCGCCACGCTCACCCGCGCCGCCCGCGAAGCGGCCGGAGACTGGCTCGCCCCGCTGGACGCCGACGACGCCTTCACATCGGACAAGCTGCGCACACTGGCCCCGCACCTGGCCGATCCGGCTCGGCTGCTGATCCAGCACGCGGAGTACGTCATCGACGCCGACGGACGACCGTTCGCCGAGGGCACCCATCCCGGCGGGGCGACGAGCACACTGGTGGTGCGCGCCGACGCCGCACGGGAACTGCTGCCGGTCACCAATGAGTTGTTCTTCCACGTGCTGGCCGACCTCGGCCACGGCACCCGCGTGCCGGAGCCGCTAACCCGCTATCGGGTGCATGAGGCGAGCATGACCGACCGCCGCACGCCGGGCGTCTTCTCCGACTACATGGCCAGCGTCTGTGCCGACTTGGCCGCCCGCCTCGACCAGCTTGGCGTCCGCCCGCCGACCTGGGCGGACGCCGTTCAGCTCGCTGACCTCGCTGCCCTGTACCGGCGCCGGGCGACGAAGTTCCACGACGACGCCCAGCGCCAGCGCGAACAGGCCGGGAACTCCACCAGCCAGGAAGGATCGTCCCGGTGACCAACGCCGTACTGTTCTCCGAGTCCTACTACCGGCAGGTGCTCGCCGAGTTCGACTACACCCCGTTCGACCTGCGGCAGTTCGACTTCAGCGTGGCCGGGCTGGACGCCGACACACTCAACGCCCGGTACCTGTGCCACCACCACGGCGAGCAGTACCTGAGCGCTGCCCCGCAGCGGCGGATTGTCACCACAGGGTTCGGTATGTCCGGCGCCCCGCACCTGGCCACGGTGTCCCACATCCTCAAGATGATCGAACTCCAGCGCGGCGGCGAGCGCTGCCAGATCGTGCTCGGCGACCTCGACGCCTACAACGGCAAGGCCAAGCCCTACGCCGAGGTGCGCGAACTGGCCGAGCGATTCCGGGATTACAGCCTGCAGCTGGGCTTCGACGACGCGGCCGGGATCGTGCGCTCCCAGGAGAGCTACCTACCCGCGCTGGAGGCGATGTACCTGCTCGGTCGCTACGTCGGACAGGCCGACTTCGACGCCGCTGAGGAAGACAACCACGGCTACTACGCCGACCGCGGGCTGGTCGACGCGACCATGACCTTCCGCCGCGCACTCTCGCTGTCGCTCATGGCCGCCGACTTCCTCGTCTTAGGGCAGGACCACGACGCCGTGCTGGTCATGCTCGGCGTGGACGAACACCGCTACGTGCGCTTCGTCCAGCAGGCACGGGCACGCCTGGACGAGCACGTCCCGCTACGTGCCGACTTCGCTCTGACCGCCGCCTACACCCGGATGGTCCGAGGCTTCGGCGGCCACCCCAAGTTCAGCAAGAGCATCCCCGGCTCAGCCCTGGACGTCACCACCCCACCAGAGGAGGTGCACCGCCTGCTCGCCGCCGAGCCGAACATCCCCGAGGAATCGGCCACCTACCAGCTCATGTGCCAACTGCCCCGGTACGACGCCGCCACCCTGCTCGACCTGCACGCACGCTGTCAGCGGGCCGATCCGGCCTGGCAGCGGGCGGTGTGCGAGTTCGCCGACTACGTGATCGACCTGATCAGCCTGTG
Organism: uncultured Pseudonocardiaceae bacterium; assembly: GCA_964250265.1. Taxonomy (GTDB): domain Bacteria; phylum Actinomycetota; class Actinomycetes; order Mycobacteriales; family Pseudonocardiaceae. Next base: position 34,841 of record CAXUFG010000002.1, read on the forward strand.
GCCGCGTTGACCAGGAGGAATCCGCTCGCGACGGCCCGATAGCATGTGTGGACATCCAGTTTCCAGGAGAGCGTTGATGACCCGACTGAGCCAGTCCGTTGACCGCGCCACCGCCCTGCTGAACGGCGCGGACCTTGCGGCCGACGCCACCGTGCGCGAGCTGCTGACCGAGACCACGCAGCGCCGCAGCCTGGATCTGTCGGACCTGGCCCCGGCCGAGCAAGCCGCCCTGATCGCCGCCCGCTCGCAGGAGCTTCAGCCCTCCGCCGACGCGCTGGCTGAGCGGATCATCGCCGCCGACAAGAAGGGCCGCCGGTTCATCGCCAAGTTCGGCATCGACCCGACCGGAGCCGAGGTGCATCTCGGGCACTCGGTGCCCATGCTCATCCTCAGCCGCTTCCAACGCATGGGCCACCAGGTCGTGTTCATCGTCGGGGACATGACCGCCAAGATCGGCGACCCGTCAGGCCGCTCCGACGATCGCCCCGCCCTGACCGACGAGGACATCGCCCGTAACCTCGCCACCTACCGCCAGCAGGTCACTCCGTTCTTCGACTTCGACCGCGCCCAGTTCCGCCACAACGGCGACTGGCTGCGACAGATCACCCTGCCGAAGATCATCGAGATCATCTCGCAGATCCCGGTGTCGATGCCGCTCCAGCGTGAGGACTTCCGCAAGCGCCTCGACGCCGGACAGGGCTTGTCGCTGGCCGAGCTGATGTACTCGGTCGTGATGGCGCTGGACTCCGTGGAGACCAACTGCGACCTGGAGGTCGGCGGGATCGACCAGTTCCTCAACATGCAGATGTGCCGCAAGGTCATGGACGTCTGCGGTCAAACCCCCGAACTGGTGGTCGCCACCTCGCTGATCGAGGGCACGGACGGTACCGGGGCCAAGATGAGCAAGTCCAAGGGCAACTACGTGCCGCTAACCGCCCCAGCCGGCGAGATCTTCGGCAAGATCATGTCGGTCCCCGACCGTCTCGTGGAGCCCTACTTCCGGGCACTGTCGGAATGGCTGGACCCCGAACTCGCCATCACCAGCGAGCGGGTGGAGGCCGGGACACTGCACCCGATGGACCTGAAAAAGATCCTCGCCGGAGAGGTCACCGCCGCCATCCACGGCGTCGACGCGGCGATGAAGGCGCGCGAGGAGTTCGTCGCCCGCTTCTCCAAGCGCACCTTCGGTGAGGTCGAAGACCTGCCCACGATCGCCGACCTGAGCCAGCCCGTCACCGAGGTCGTCAAGGCCCTGGGCTTCGCCAAGAGCAACGGCGATGTTCGCCGTGTCGCCCAGCAGAACGGTCTGCGCTTGGTGGTCGAGTCGGAGCGTAGCCAAGAGCAGGTGACGCTGAGCGCCGACGAAACCCGCGAACCGCTGGCGACCTTGGTCAAGGACAAGCTCGACGGCCAGACCGGCGACTTCTACCTCAAGGTCGGCCGTAAGCTCGCGCGCATCATCACCAGCGCCTGATCCGGTTGTGCGGGCTGTCGTCCTAGACCTGTTCGGCACCCTGGTCGCCGCGCCCACTCCCGAGGAACGCGCCAGCGCGTCATCAGGGGTAGCGGCCGTGGCTGGTTGCGACACCACGACGGTCGAGAGCTACTTCCACGACACCTGGCACGTCCGCCACGACGGCACCTTGCCGACGCTGGCCGACCTCGCCGCGCACCTGGTCCGTGTCGTCCACGGACCGGGCGCAGCGGTGGGGCCGGTCGCGGACGAGCTGCGAACTCTCGGGCAAGGTCGCCTCGCGCCCGCCCCATCGGTCGTCTACGCGCTGAAATCATTGCGCAGCCAGCAGCTACGACTCGGCATCCTCAGCGACGCCAGCGCCGAGATCGTCGCAGCCTGGCCGAGCAGCCCGCTCGCCGCGCTGGTGGACGCGGCCGTGTTCAGTTGCACCGTCGGAGTCGTCAAACCCGACCAACGGCTCTACGGCCGCATCTGCGCCGAACTGGACGTGCCATCGGACCAGGTGCTCTACGTGGGTGACGGGGGCGGCGACGAGCTACGCGGCGCACTCGCCGCGGGCATGGCAGCCGTCGCGGTCCGTCGCCGTGGCCCCACCAATGCTCTCGCCTTCGGCGACACTGACTGGTCCGGCCCCGTCCTGGACACAGCCGAGCACGTGCCCGCCTACCTCGCGGAACGCGCATGAAAGCGTGGGAGATCCGCAACGGTGACCTGGGCCTGCACGATGTGGGATCAGCTCACCCGCGCGAGGGCGAGACCGAGGTGCGCGTCAGCCACGTCGGCATCTGCGGCAGTGACCTACCGAAACTGATGCTTCCCAACGGCTTCGCGCTTCCAGAGCCGTGGCGACCAGGCCACGAAATCGTCGGCACCGACCCCGCCGGCCGCTCTGTCGCCGTCGACCCGCTCGTACCGTGTAGCACCTGTCCGCGCTGCACGATGGGCGACATCCACCTGTGCGCCGGCCTGCGACGGCTCGGCTGGGACATGCCGGGCGGATTCGCCGAACAAGTGGTTGTGCCAGCAGAGAACGCGCACCCGCTACCGAACGGCGTAGATCCACTCCACGCGGCTCTCGCTGACCCTGCTGCGGTCGCCATCCACGGACTACGCTGCAACCCGATCGCCTCACCAGGACGACTGGCCGTCGTCGGTGCGGGCACGGTCGGCCTACTCACCGCGCTCTACGCCCACCAGCGGGGCTGGAAGGTCACCGTCGTGCACCGCGACGGACGACCTCCCCTCGACGCCTTAGCCAATGCAGTACCCGCCGCGTTCCGATCACCCGCCACACTGTCCCCGCACCAGACCTTCGACGTCGTGGTGGACGCGGCCACCGGAGCCGATCCAGCGCCGCTCGACCTTGCCCTTCGGCTCGTGGGCGACGGCGGCACCATCATCGTCCAGAACGCCTATCACCCCGGCGTTCAGCTTCCAACGCCGCTGCGTGACCTCTTCCGCCGGTCGATCCGCCTGATCGGCTCGTTCTCGTACTGCCGCCGCGGATCGGACGACTTCACCACGGCCCTGGACATGCTGCGCAGCCACGCTTCACAGGTCGCGCACCTTGTGGCCCCAGCGGGCGAACTCGCGGATCTGCCTACCGTGCTCGGCGGACAGTGGACGCGCTCGATCCGCCATGTTCTCACCGTCCACGCCTCATAGCGCACCCTCGGTCAGTCACCGGGCCACCGGCCGGCCAGTGAGCGGGCCGCCTATGACTGGCCCGTCGGCTGACCGGCATGGACGCACGCTTTCGCCTGCCCGGAGGAGGTGACCGACGATGACGTGACCCGGTGAGAACGACAGCGACGACGGCCGCGCCGATCCGCTGGCTTCGGCCCGTCGTCTTTTGCGTAGCACAGAGAATCTGAACCCGTTGTACGTCGAGCTGTCCACCGTGGTCCCGCACCTGGCGAGACCACACCGAGACGCGTTTAGGCGCCCATTCGGCGGTGATACCTCCTCCGCCGAGCGCCACATCACCCTGCCGGGGACCCAGCGACACTGATTGCGGTCCGTCTCACGTCCCCTCTCCCCACCACCCACCGAAGCAATGGATGGGATAGCAGGCTGCGGGGGTATTGTATGAACATGTGTAAGCGGGTACGAGTCGCAGCTGCTCTCGTCATCTGCTCGCTGGTTCTCACCGCCTGCGGCCTCGGAGCCCGGCCTGCTGGCCTACCGACGCCTCCGGGGGACGCCGACTGCCCAGTTTCCGGGAGTCAAATCACCAATAACGGGTCGCTTACAGCGCAGAAGCTACACGCTCCAGCCTGCAGGACTATTAAAGAGTTCCAGTTTCAGGAGGCCAACCAGGCAACCGCGGTGGATCTGGAACGCTCCGCGGGGGGGATCGCCGACCTGTCCTACGACCATTTCACCGGTGAGTTGAAACCAATCAATGGGGCAAGAGTTTCGCTTTACGATAAGAACAGCGGATGGTGGTGGGAGGGTAAGCCCAGCAAGAGAAGTGACTACCCAGGCGAAGAACAGTGCCGAGGACAGCGCCCCGAGGGGCGAGATGCGTTCAGTAAAGACGACCTCACGGCCGAATTCAGCATCTTCTGCATCAAGACGGCCGAGGGTCACGACGGCTTCCTCTTTGTCAGGCCAGTCGTTGATCAGAAACCAGATGCATACTACGTCTACACCTATATCTGGGTCCGCTGATGTCCATGACGGAAAAGCGGCGTCTAAGGGCCCCAGCGCTTCGTCGGATGTGACGCTCTCACTGCTCGGTCAAGGACACACCTGTGGCTCTCCATCACCGCTGGAGAAGCTCATCGGTGCTGCATCGCTGTTCATGCTGGTGGAGCTGACGGGACTCGAACCCGTGACCCCCGCACTGCCAGTGCGGTGCGCTACCAGCTGCGCTACAGCCCCCAAAAAGATCACCCCGGACCTACCGCGGTGCGTAGGCCACCGTACACCAGGCCCAGGGTGATCCTGACACAGGATGGGTCAGCGGCCCGCGCTGAGCGCCTGGTCCAACCAGCCTTCGTTGCTGATGTCGACGATCGCCCCGTTCACGACGACAGTCGGAGTGCCGAACCGGTGATCGGAGCGGAGCCCACTGATGTAGCGGCCCGCGGTCTCGGTGGCGGCGGTGATGCGTTGCCCGGCATCGGTCTGCACACAACGCGCGAAGCCATCGTCGGCCCCCAACGCGCGGCCGAGCTGCTCGAGTTCAGCGCTGGTCCAGCCGCGACCGTCCTCGGGGGGTTGGGTGCCGTAGAGGCTGTCGTGGAAGCGGGGGAATATGCCGGCTCCGGCTGCGCAGAAGGTCGCCCCGGCCGCGAGCGTGGAGTATCCGGGAGGGGTGGAGCGCTCATCCAGGATGGATACCGGGTGATACACCACCTTCGCCTTGCCGTCCGCCGCAGCTTGCGCGAACTGCTGGTGATAGAGCTTCTCGAACTTGCCGCAGATCGGGCACAAGAAGTCCTCGTAGACATTGATGGTGACGGGAGCCTCGGGCTTTCCGGTCACGATGGTGTCGCCCTGCACGGCCACCGGGTACGCCGGCCCAGCGGCCGCGACCGGGATCGCACTGGGGAGTTCCGTTCTGTTGCGGTTCTGCAGCCAGAGCCCGACCCCGACGACCACGGCGAGCACCACGACGATCGCGATCGCCACGATCACCCCACGGCCACCTCCGCCGCCACGAGCCGCCGTGACCGCCTGCGCCGCTTCCTGCTTGCGTTTGTCCTCGGCCACCACTAGAAGTCCCCTCCTAAATCGTCTGGCCGGGTGACCGGCTCGACCCCACGGTGGCGCCCGGATCCGCGCGCAGCCACTCGTCGACGCTCAGCGCCGTCCGGGGCCGCAGCATGAGCCAACACGCCAGGAGCACGATACCTGTATCGCGCGCCAGCTCCTGCGGGTAGTGCGTGTCGCCCTCGGCAACCGCCCCACCGCCACCGAAGCACCCGCAATCGATGGACAATCCGCGCGCCCAGGCCTGCGCTACCGCGGCCATCAGCCCCACCATCAGCACTCCCGAGGCCACTGCGACCCACCGGGTGATCACGCCCAGCACCAGCAGCGCTCCCAGCGCCAGTTCGACCAGGGGCAACGCGGTGGCGACCGGTCCGACCAGGTCCGGCGGCAGGAGCTCATAGGCCCGCACCGCAACCCGGGTCTGCGCCGGGTCGATGACCTTGAGCGCCCCGGAGACCAGGAAAACCGCGGCGAGTCCCAGCCGCAGCACGGTGCCCAGCCCGTCGAGAGCGGGGCGGGAGAGGCGTAGCACACGCGCAGACTAGCCACCTCGCCCGGAGAGAGGTGAGCCTGGCCATGGCGAGGCGAGCCTGAGTGCCGGCGTGCCCCGGTTCGCTCCGTACCGTGGCGGTGAGGGGTGTTGCTGAGGTGCGGTGATGAGATGACTGGCGAGCCGGGCAGCGAGATCGGGCACGTACACCAGGACGTGTCGGGAGGATGGCTCCGGCCGGCTGTGTTCGGCGCGATGGACGGTCTCGTGACGAACATCGCGTTGATCGCGGGAGTGGGCGGCAGCGGGGCCGGTGCCCATGTGATCGTGCTGACCGGGATGGCCGGACTGGTGGCGGGCGCCTTCTCGATGGCGCTCGGAGAGTACGCGTCAGTGGCGACACAGAACGACCAGGTGCAAGCCGAGGTCGCGATAGAGCAAGACGAGCTGCGCCGTCATCCGACCGCGGAGCAGGCCGAGCTGGTCACTTCCTTGGTGCAGATGGGCCTGACCCGCGGGACCGCGAAGCAGGTGGCCGAGGAGGTGCACGCCAACCCGGCACTGGCGATCCGGGTGCACATCAATCAAGAGCTCGGCGTCAATCCGGAGGATCAGCCTTCCCCATGGGTGGCCGCCGGATCATCGTTTCTGTGCTTCGCGGTCGGCGCGCTGGTCCCACTGGTCCCTTACCTGCTCGGTTTCCCCTTCCTGTTCGTGGGCCTTGCGGCCGGCGCGGGGGGGTTGTTCCTGGCGGGAGCACTCACGTCGCGGTTCACCACCCGCTCGTGGTGGCTGGGCGGGCTGCGGCAGATCGGGTTCGGCGCGATCGCCGCGGTCGCGACCTACCTCATCGGCGCGCTGATCGGGGCCGGCGCAGGCTGAGGGTCCTGGCGCGGCAGCGTCTCGGGCGTGCGCAGCCAGACCACCGCAGCGAGCAAGGCGACGCCACCGGTCAGGCCGAACGCCGCCTGGTAGGACAGCTGATCGACGAGCAGGCCGGTCGCGATCGGGCCGAGAATCGCGCCGACGTCGGCGGTCATCTGGGCGAGAGCCAGCACCGGGCCACCCTTGGCCTGCGAGCCGATCACATCAGCCACGGTGGCACCCTGGGCCGGTGTGATAAGGCCAGCGCCGGCCCCAGCGAGCAGCGCGGCTGCCAGGAACTCCGGCACCCCGCCGGTGAATCCCAACCAGATCGTTGCCCCACCGGTGACGGCCAGACCCACCAACATCGGTAGGCGGCGCCCGAGCGCATCCACCAGCCGCCCGGAGAACGTCAGCACGGCGATGGTGCCCGCGGCGAACACCGAGAGCGCCACGCCGGCCAGTGACTGCGCCCGGTGCAGCACCTCGACGACGAACAGTGGCACCAGCGCTACCCGCGCCCCATAGACCGCCCAGCCGGTGGCGAAGCTCGAGGCCAGCGCCGCACGGTACGCCGGGTGTCGCCATGCCTGGCGCAAGGTCAACGCGGGGAGCTCAGCAGCCGGTACGAGCCCGAACATGGTAGATCGCCGCAGGAAAAACCACGCCACGGTAGCCGCGACGAACAGCGCCACCGCGTAAACGACGAAGGGCGCGCGCAGTGAGATCGCGATCAGACCACCACCGAAGAGCGGACCGCTCACGCTGCCGAGCAGGAAACTGCTGGACCACAGGCTGGTGGCGCGCCCGCGCAGCGGCGGTGGGGTGAGCCGGATCAACAGCGCGACCGCCGAGACGGTGAACATGGTCGACCCGACACCGCCCAGCGACCGCAACACCAGCAGCTGCCAGTAGTCAGCGGCCAAGGCGCAGGCACCGGTTGACAGGCCGACCACGGTGATGCCCCAGATGAAGACCGGTCGTTCACCCAGCGCCGAGACGAGCTTGCCGCTGACCGGGGCGAACGCCAGCCGCATGAACGCGAAAGCACTGATCACGATCGAGGCGGCGGTGACGCTGACGTCGAAGCTACGGGCAAATGTCGGCAATGCGGGCGCGACAATCCCGAAACCGAGAGCGATCACGAAACTGACCGCGACGAGCACCCAGACCTCGCGAGGCAGCCGCGGAACAGGCCGCAACACCGGGGACGATCCCGGACCCAGCTCGTCCACCGGCCACCACCTTGTCGATCGCGATGCTCAGGGCACCACTGTGCTCAACCGGTGGTGTGTACCGGGGCATTCCTGGTGATCAGCGCTTATGCCACATTCCTCGGCCCGGGGGCGGACGAGGGAGAGACCGGCTCCGGCGCGGTGGGGTAAAGCAGCACCCGCACGGTGGCGTCCTCGCGATCAAAAAACATGCGAGTGACCTCCACATCGATGTATCCATCGTCACCGAGGGTGGCGTTCACGCGCACGAATTCTCCGTGGAGGCGGTGTAGACCGGACAGCGTTGTGACGACGAGCTCAGCGACGGACCGAATCCCGAGACCGCTATCCGCAGCCGCGTGAGAGCCGGACGCCTGAGACGGCGCTAACTGGTTGGTCATAGTTGACTCTCCTTTACCGAGGGATCCGCAGCGATTGCCCGATCCGCATCAGGGGTGCGCCCTTCCTCCCGAACTCAACAGCAGCGCTGTCCCAGGCTGGCCGGACAGCGCTGCTGTTGAGTTCGGGAGCGTGGGCGCAAGATCGCTTAGTAGCCCACGGGACGTGATCTGCATGATTATTCCCTCACTCAGATCACGAAAACGGAAGATCTTGATCGTTTTCAGGCGCCGACCGGTCATTTCGGCCCGCTGGACGGTGTCTCATTTTCGATGCCGTTAAGGAGCGAATCATCAAGCGTCAGCCGACAATTTCTGCTCGCGAAGTTTTAGGACTGAAACGGGGGATACAGCGGTTGTAGGACTCGCGCGAAAATGCGGCGACACACTCGTTCGGACAGGCCAGGATCAAGGGGCGGCGGACGTCAGACCGAAGGTGGTATCGATATCCTTGGCGAGGCGTTCGACATCAGCAGCGAAGGGGGCCGTCGCTGCGGAGCCGCCCGCTGCGCGTTCCAGGTTGTGCAGGCGGGCGAAAAGTTCGTTGCGGTGATCCTCGGTTACCCACGGAGCCAGGTCCAGAGCGCTGGTGAGCTCCTCGTCAGCGCGCTGCAGTGCCAGACGGGCGCCCGCGTCGCCGCCGGATCCCAATGACGCGGCCCCTGCCTCTACGTGCAGAGACAGCACGCGTAGCTGCGAGGACGTCTGCCGAGCTTGCTCTCGCACCGTCGCCACCCGGTCTGCCGGGGTCGGTGCGGTGAACCGGCCTGCGAGCCCGCCCAGCAGGCCGCCGAGCAGGAACGCCACCACGGTCACGATCAACAACTGCCGGCGCCGCTGGGCCTGCGGGGTGTAAATCGCCATGATCAGCCGCGCCCGACGATGACCGCGGCGGCGCTGGCACCGACGCTCTCCACGATCGCATCCGGATCGGCCAGCTCCAGGATCCGACCGTCCTGGACGACCCAGATGGTGGGTTGCACCGTGACCGGCCCGACATACCGGATATGCCGGGAGACCACCGACCCGATGACCGCCTGCCACGGCCCGCCCGCGGCGTCGTTCATCAGAATGGCCTCGCCACGCACGTCAAGGGCTGGGTCGCCGAACCGGTCGAATAGCAGCACCCGGCCATCCAGGGAACTCACCCAGAACCGCCCGACCGCATCCACTCGCTCGGAACCGCCAGCGGCACGGACCACGTCGATGATCGCCTCGTGGCTCAACGGCGGCCGCCCGGGTACCACGCCGGAGCCGAGGACCAGAGCGCCCACGGCCACCGCACGGATCGCGCCGCGGTCACCGATCTGGCTGACCTGGACCTGCAGCGAGGTCGGTGACGCGCCGGCGGCGAGTGCTTCGGCTTCCACTTCCGCGATCAGAGCGTCGATGTCGGCAGGAGTGGACCGTGACACGGTGCGTTCCCGCTCGGCGCGAACCAACGACAGCGCATCCCCCATCGAGGAGATCACCTCAGCGCCGGGGGGTATCTGGCAGTCCAGCCCGAGGGTGCCGGCCAGCGGCCGACCGAGCACACTGGCCCCGCCACCGACGGCGATCAGGGCCGGCTGGGTGAGGTGGTGCTGGGCGGCCACCGCAGTGACGAGGTCGGCCAGCGCCTCGGTGGAGGCCTGCATCATCCGCCGGGCGAGTTCGGTGCCGGACAGCTTCAGCATCTGGCCGGCGATGTCCAGCGCCGTGCTGGCCGAGCGTGGGTGACCGGCGGCGTAGTCACCCGCTGGCACCAGCCCGAGTGCGTTGGCCGCGCAGGTGTTGGTCAGCGCGGCCGCCGTACCGTCGGCCAGCCGCAGCACCAGGTAGTCGGCGGGATCCCCGGGGCGCGGCGCGAGTGTCTCCGGGCGCGCGCCAGCCAGCCGCTCCGGTGGGAGAAAGCACGAGTAGGTCAGCCCCGCGATGTGCGCGCTGCGCGGCCCGACGCCGTAGATCCGCCGGCGCCGGACCCGCAGCATGGATCCCCCGGCGACCCCGGCGACCTGCACATCCAGTGCTCGCACCGCGGTAGCCTGCCCGGCGACTCGCACGTAGGACAGCGCGGGACGGCCCGCGGTGATCGCCGCGACGTTGGTGGAGGTTCCGCCGACCTCGACGATCACCCCGTCGCCGATCCGCAGCGTCCGCAGCGCACCGGCCACCGAGGCCGCGGGGCCCGAGTACAGCGTGCGGGCGGGCGCGGCGCGGAACCCACGCAGATCGGTGGCGCCGCCGTCACCACGCATCACCATGACGGGGCAGGTGACCCCCGCGGCGGCCACCCCGGCCTCCACCACCTCCGCGGTGCGCAGCGCGATCGGCAGGATCGAGGCGTTGAGTGCCGCCGTGACTGTGCGCAACTCGAGACCGTACAGACCGGTCAGCCCTGAGGAGGTCGTCACCGGTAGCCCCATTTCGGCGGCGAGTGCGGCGACCGCGTCCTCGCATGCCGAGTCGTCGGGGGCGAAAGCCTCGGCCACGCACACTGCCTGGGCACCGGCGGCGGCCAGCTTCTCCAGTGCCCGCCGGGCAATGCTGGCGTCGAAGCCCGCCGACAGATCAACGAATTCATGCGCCGCTGCTCTACTGATCATGGTCCGATTGCGGGCTTTGCGCAGGTAGGGGGCGCGGGCCATCCCCAGCACACCGACCGGAACCGTGTCGCCTTCCAGCAGCGCGTTCACCGCCTGCGTGGTCGAGTGGGTGACCAGTTCGATGGTCTCGGCGCCTACCTCGGCCACTAACTTCGCAACCACGTCGACCACGCCCGCGGACACCCCGTCGCGGTGGCCGTGGGTGGTGGGCACAACGGCACGTCCGGCGAGCTCACCGGTCGCGGAATCGATCGCGACCGCCTTGGTGAACGTGCCACCGACGTCAGCGCCTACCCGGACGCCCATTCAGCCTCCCGCCCGCACTCGAGGCCGCACCATCAGCAACCACGTAGCGCCGAGCGCATACACGGCGACCAGGACCGCCTGGCTGGCCAGGGTCTGCACGCTGGGCCAGTAACCCAACGCCTGGGACAGGAAGATCGGTGAGCGCGGCAGCCCGTCGATAGGGGTGAGCCCGACCAGGTCGGCTGTCTGCAGGCTGCGCACCGCGTTACCGAGAAACGCCACCGAGGTCGCCATCAGCAGCAGCACCGCGGCCACCAGGAATGTCTTCACCGGCAGTCGTCTGCCCAATTTGAAGATCAGGTAGGAGACCACCGCCAACGCTAACAGCCCGACTAGCAGCCCAAGCAGGATCCACCAGCCCAGCCCCTGACCGAACTCGACCAGCGCCTGGTAGAGCAGGGCGGTTTCCAGACCCTCCCGGTACATCGCCGTGAAGCCCACCAGCACCAGCGCCGTGGTCGACCCGATGGACACGGCGTTGAACAGCCTGCTGCGCAGGAACTCCATCCAGCGGCGATGCTCCAACCGGGCGATCAGCCAGAACGAGATGTACAGCAGCACAGCGACCGCGGCGGTGGCGACGACCGCCTCCAGCACCTCCCGCCCGACCGGCAGCACTGCCAGGACTGAGCGCAGGATCAGGTAGGTCAGCGCGGTGGCCACCAGCCCGAGCATCACCCCCCAGGTGATCGGCTTGCGGTACCGGGTGGACTTGGTGGCCTCCAGATATCCGAGTAACGCAGTCAGCAGGAGCACCGCCTCGAGACCCTCCCGGAAGATGATCAGGAAGGATTGTCCGGCCACGACGGCGGCCGCGTCGAATCCGGTGTCGGTCAGCCGTCGTTCGGTGTCGTCGATCAACCGCCGCAGTTGGACGATATTCGTCCGCAGCGCATCAACCGGCGCTTTGTCATTGATCAGGCCCCGGATCTCAGCGAACTTCGTCTCGGCGTCGGCCGTGAGGTCAGGAGCCACCACTCGGAGCGGCACCTCGACGTACTCGAAGTGGTCCAGGTATCCGGCCTTGGCCTGGGCAAGAGCCTCCTCGAAGTGTCCCTGCTTCAACAACTCCAACGTCTCATCGATCGACGCCCGGACGATGGCCAGCTGGCGGATGGCCTCCTCGCGCGAGATCGCCTGCTGGGCGGTAGCGACATGCTGGTCCGCGCTCTGCTGGGTTGCGACCTGGGGTGCCGCGACGGCGCGCACGGTGCCCAGCAGGGTGACGACGGGCACCAGCAGCGCCAGCGCCAGTAGCACACCGATCAGCCGGCGTCCGATCATCCGGAGTACTTCGCCAAGTACGCCTGCACCGCCGATGAGACCGCAGCGGAACCCTTCGCCGCCGCCGCCCCATCCCCGTCGTCTGCTGCCTTCTCCAGCACCGCGAAGCTATCCTCCATCGCGAGGTAGGCGTTCTGGTCGTTCTGCTTGACGACGTCCTCGATCGGCTTCCAGGCCGGCTCGATCTCACCGTCCAGGCTGGCCGCCTTCGCCTTGTCGCTGCCCGCGGACTCGGCGATCCCCTTGGCAAGCTGGTCGATCTTTCGCAATCCCATTGCGACCTCAGCCGCCGTTGCCGGCTGGCCTTCAGGCGCTTCGGCAGCCGACGTCGGTGTCGCAGGCGCCAGCGTCGTGTCACCACCGCTGGAGCAGCCCGCGAGTCCAACAACGCCGACAACCATCAGCATCAGACTCCAGCTCCGCCACCTACTGGTCAACATCGAACCCTCCGAATGCCAGATATCTGCCAGCCTATCGAGTGATAGTTAGGTTATGTATGCCTAACGCAAACTGCAAGAAATCGCCCAGCGAACGGTAGGTTAGCCTGCACAATCACCCAGAAAGCGCAATACCGTGAAATCTCGGTGAACAACCTGCGGTAGTCGGCTGCGCCCAGTAGCCGCTTCGCCGGCCGCGTCCTCGCCACGATGACATGATCAGCCAGCATGCCAGAGATCGACGGAGGGTGCAGCGCCAGGATCACACCGTGACGCGGGATTGCGGTTGATGATCGACCCTGCCCGTCGTGAAGACTGGGATAGACGGCTACGCTCCGTGCATGAGCCTGGGGGACACGGAACGGAGCAGGGCAGCCGTGCATGAGGCTGGGCACGCCCTCGTTGCCGCATCACGCGGCCTTGGCGTCGCCGTCATCGAGTTGTATGGCGACGACGGTGCGGGCGGGATGCGACTGCGAGAAGAACCACCAGCGCTCGACCGGGTGTGGATCCTGTACGGAGGCCCGTTCGCAGAAAAGGTGGTCTTTGGCAAATTGACGACAGCGCCCGTATCCCCCGATCTTGATGAACTGCTGCAAGCGCATCGCCTCTGTGGACAACTAGGGATCAGCGCCAACGTTGGGATCATGGACCAGGTCGCAGCGTACCTACGAGAACACCAGGTTCGCCTTGAGCTGCTTGCGGCCCGGCTGATGGAGACTAATACGTTGGGCGGTGCCGAGCTCGACGAGCTACTCGGACAAGAACCCTCACCCACTCCCCCGCCGCCGGAAATCTCGCCAGGGTGGCATACCATTCTGAGCCGCACCGCAGATGCCGCGCGCCTGTGGCGACGGGCCCGCTAGCACGGGCACCACCAGCCGGACGAGCCCGCTACCAGCACCTTCATGTCTGAGTCGATAGCCCAATCGCTAGCTGTCGGCGTAGTCGCTGGACGAGAAGATGGGGCTCGGCGACGGTGACGGTCAGCGCGGGGTGACGCAGTAACCCAGTTGGTTCGATCCCCGGCACCGGTCGGTGAAAGCGGATACAGGCTCCCGCGGCGGCGTTGGTACCGAAAGTCAGCCCCCGATCGGCCAGTGACAGGCGTGCACCGAGCACCTTCCAGGCCTGGTACGGGCCGCTGAGCTCGACGCCGCGGACGTTGCTGAGCGGCGTGACAAGTCTCCAAGGACCGAACCAGACGGCGAGCTTGCCATCGTGCACCCTGAGGCAGCACGAATCCGGCCGGACACCGATCGCTCGGAGCAGGAATCCGAACGATGATGCGAAGGCAAACCTGTAGGAGTTGGGGTCGTCGGGCATCGGACTATGCTGGCGCGGCACAATCCCCTCCCCTCGTTGATCGTGAAGACGGGCCAATTCCACGTCACAGCCGAGGTCTGGGGCCGCAAGAGCAGCCTACGCGGGCCCGCTGCGCCACGCCGAGTGGATCTTGTCCTCGGGGCGGACGGGCTGGTTCATCTTCCCGGCGGGGGCCAGTCAAGTCGTCGGGTGTGGATGGTGACACCGCCCCGGGGGCGTCCACCGGCGAGGGCGGCGGTGCGGACGCAGAAATGCGACCACACGTTCAGCTGGACCTCCTTGGCCAGTCTCAGCCGGTTGTAGAGCAGGTGGGAGAGCCGGTCACCGGCTCGGGCCCAGGATTCGATCTCGAAACGCAGCGCGTCGCCGTCCTGCGCTGCCCGGAACTCGATCTGCCCTGCCTCCAGATGACCGTCCAGGGTGGCCAGCCGGAACGAGGTGCGGTCCTGGGCCACCACGCCCACCGGACCGTCCCACGGCCCCGGCATGCGCACGACGAACTCGTCGCCCTGCCGCAGCGGACCGCGCGCCCCCCGGGACTTGCGGAACACCGTCATTTCGGGTGAGGCGCGGTTGAGGTTGGCGGCGACCGCCTCCATCAGCGTGGCCGGGTCCATCGGGCTGTGCACGATCCAGACGGTGTAGCAGCGGTGCAACAGGGGCCCGACACCGGCCGCGATTCCCTGGCGCCGCGCGCCGAGCCCATCGTCGGAGTCCCAGCGCTCCGGGAGGTCCGCGATGCTGCCTTCCTCCTCCCTGCGGTGCAGCGGCGTAGTCCGCCAGAGGTAGCGCCAGCTGACCAGCGCGATTCCCAGCGGCCACTGCAGAACGGTGGCCAGCCGAGCTGGACGGCTCGCGGTCGTCATGACTGTATGACACCATGCGAACGGGGCCACCGCTCGTCGTCGGTGCACTGTCGGGAGGTATCGGGTGACTGTCGTCGGAGCCCTTCGACGGCTCGGGTTGCGCAGCGCACACCTCCACCTTGCCTCGCTGGGCGCGGTCGCGCTGTGCACCAGCCTGTGGATCCGCGCCAAGACAGTCGACCAGGACGAACGAGGCAACGCCGAACGGCGCGCACTGTTCGTCGGGCTCTGGCCCCCCACCCTGTGGCTGATCGGTGACTCCCTTCGGGAATCCAAGTAGGTGCGCGAGCGGCTGCTCGGTTCAATCGATGCCGCAGCTGCGCTGGATGACCTCCGCTGGCGCGGGATCAACTACGACCCAGCGGCAGCGCCGCTGGACGGCCGGGCCGAGGGGCACTGGCATGTCGACTCCAGCGACACCGTGATCGGGCGCGAGCCACCCGGATCGCCACTGCCCGGAGGCGTCTGGGAGAGCGCGTGCCTGCTGGTTCGGCGCTACGAGTTCACCGAGCCGCGCATCCTGCGAGCGATGTACCGCTACGACGACGAATTGCTCGGCCGCGACATGCTGCTGGAAGGCCGCTTCTTTGGGTTGCGGTTCTATCTCGGGGTGCGGGTCACCAGGGTGATCGACGAAACCCGGGGCAGCGGAGCCGGCGCCGAACGAGTCTGGGGCTGGAGCTACCAGACGCTTCAGGGCCATCTGGAACAGGGCCGGCTCACCTATGAGGTGATCAAAAATCTGGCGTCAGGCGAGGTCGCATTCAGAGTCAGCGGCTACTCCCGGCGAGCCACCGTCCCCGACCCGGTGATCCGGTGGGGCTTCCGGCTGTTCGGCCGGTGGACCCAGGAACGTTTCTACCGAGCTGTTCAGCGGCGACTCCGTCGCCTGGTGCACGCCGCACAACGTGGTGACCTGCCCCCGCTACCGACAGTGCACGCTCACGGCGTTGCGATCGCCCCGTCCGGGGCGACACCACACCCGCTCGAACGGCTCACCCGCGGCTCACATCACCCGGGAAGCTAGTCGTCGCGGGGCCTATCACGTGCCCGCGTCCAGTGTGATGACGACCTTGACGTCGTCGGGCTGCGTTTCGAACGCATCAGCGGCTCGCTCGAGGGGGACCCGCCGGGTGATCAGATGGTCCAGCCAGTTGAGATCCGCCCCGGCCAGGGCGGTGGCGGCGAGATCGTAGTGATGCAGGTTCGCGTTGACCGATCCGATGACCACGTCATTCTCCAGCACGAGTTGACGGTTGAGGGCCCCGCCGTCGAGCGTGATGCCTTTGCCGGCGGAGGACACCCCGGTGAGGCACACGATGCCGTAAGACGCGGTGGCGGCGATGGCGTCGAAAACCACGGAAGACACTCCGGTGGCCTCGATGATCACGTCGGGCTCGGCAGCTCGAGCAGCCGAGGCCACACCGTCGTGGTGGTAGGTGGCGCCGAGCGCACGCACCAGGTCAGGCTTGCGACCCGAGCTCGCCACATCGAGCACGTGCACGTCCAGGCCGCGCTGCACCGCCAGCAGAGCGGCGAGCAGACCGATCGGCCCCGCGCCGGTCACCAGGACTCGCTGGGGTTCAAACCATGACCGGCGGCCTACCTGCTCGATCTGGTCCCACGCCTTGGCGACGACGCTGGTCGGCTCCATGAGCACGCCGACCTCGGCCAGCCGCCGGTCGAGGCGGACCGCATAGCTCACCTCTACCCGCCAGCGCTGGCTGGCGTAGCCGTCGAGCTCCTTGATACCGCGCTCGGTGTAGCGGCCGTTGCGGCACATGTCGAACTGGCCGTGCGCGCACGCGCCACACGGCACCGGGTCGGGCCTGCGCACGACGCCAGCCACCAGGTCCCCCGCGGCGAAGCTCGAGCCGACCGGCGCTGTATGCACCCGGCCGAACGACTCGTGACCCAGAATGAGCCGCTCGTGTCCCGGCGGCGCCCAGCCGTAGTCTCCCGCAGCAATCTCCCGGTCAGTACCGCACACGCCCACTGCCAGACCGTCGACCAGCAGGTCGTGTGCGCCGGGCTCGGGCTCGGGGACGTCAGTTACCTCAGGTGCGCCGGGCCGGCCCGGCTGGACGGTCAGCGCTCTCATGCGTGCCGTACTCCTTGCTGAGCAGGACGAGGCCATCCTGGCACAACTCCCGCCGGACGCGCAGGCCCGGCGAATCGGGTCTGACGGCTCAAGTTGGGCTCACCCCGGCCAGGCTGGTTCAGCGATCGTGGCGCGCAGCGCCATGAGCAATGCTTGAGCTGGCAGCGGCAACGGTGGCCTGCCATAGGTCGCGACCGAGACGCGGCGACCATCGTGGGCGATCCTATCGATCTGCACGTGAGGGTGCCGGTTGGCGATCAGCGCCAGGCCAGGCAGGGTGCTGACGCCAAGCCCCGCAGCGACGAGTGCCTGGACGGCAACGTAGTCGTCGGTCTCGTACCCGATGGCGGGAATGAACCCAGCTCGCTGGCACGCCCACAGCAGGTGTGCACGGCAGCGCCGGCATCCGGCGATCCAGCGGTCCTGTGAGTACGTGGTCAACTGCGAGCGTGGACCGGACCACAAGCCCTGAGACGAGGTCACCACATAGAGCGGTTCCTCCAGCAGCGGCGTGATGGTGGTATTCCTCTGATCACCGCCAGAAGGATCGTGGTGATCGAATATCAGAGCGATGTCGACCTCGGCGTTACGCAATGCGGTCAGCGCCTCTGGCGGTTCCGCCTCGGTCAGCGTGAGCTCGATGCCAGGGTGCTCGGACGCCAAGCGCGCGGCGGCCGGTGGCACCAGAGTCGCCAGTGCCGACGGGAAGGCGGCCAGGCGCACCCGGCCCGCACGCAGCCCGGCGTGCGCGGCAAGTTCGGCGTGCGCCGAGTCAACCTGTCCCAAGATCTCTTCGGCTCGCTCAACCAGCAGCCGCCCGGCGTCGGTGAGCCGAACGCCTCGTCCCACTCGCTGCAGCAACGGCACACCCGCCTCGACCTCCAACCTGGCGAGGTGATGGCTCACCGATGGCTGCGCGTAGTGCAGCGCCTGCGCTGCCGCCGTGACCGAGCCTTCGTGGGCGAGGGCCACCAACACGCGTAGCCGGGTCAAGTCAAACATGCACACAAATTATAGAAGAGATCTATCAATAACACGAAAACGAGCATTTGTCCTATGTATTATCGAATGCAACGGTATCGCTATGCGACTTCCGACCATCACCGACGTATTGCGGGCTCGCCAGGTCCTGGCACCTCAGCTAGCTCCGACCCCACTGCGGTCCTACCCGTGGATCGACTCCACCGCCGACGCAACTGTGCTGGTCAAGCAGGAGAACACGCAGCCAACTGGTGCGTTCAAGGTCCGAGGCGGGCTCACCCTGCTGGCCGCCATGGACCCCACGGAGCGGGCCCGCGGCGTGCTCGGGTACTCGACCGGAAATCACGCACAGTCGCTCGCCTACGCCGCGGCTGGCTACGACGTGCCGTGCACCATCGTCATGCCCACCAAGCCAAACCCCCTCAAAGCCCGAGCCGTACGCGCCCTCGGCGCCCGCCTGATCGAGTTCGGTGCCACCTTCGACGAGTCCCGCGCGCACGCCGAGCAGCTCGCTCAGGACCGGAACATGCGACTGGTCAGTGCCGCCAACGAGCCCGAGATCATCGCCGGCGTGGCCACGTGCTACCTCGAGATCTTCGATCAGGAGCCGCACCTCGACGCCGTTGTCGTGCCAGTTGGTAGTGGCAGCGGTGCGGCGGCGGCCTGCCTGGTCGCCGCCGCGGTGGCACCGCGCTGCCGGGTCATCGCCGTACAGTCAGCCGCGTCACCCGCGGCACATGACTCGTGGCGCGCCGGCCGGCTGGTCGACCGGCCCAACTGCACCACGGTCGAAGGACTCGCGACCGGCTCGGGCTTCGCGCTTCCCCAACAACTGATGCGTACCCGCCTCGCAGACTTCCTCCTGGTCGAGGACGGCGCCATCCGCGAGGCGCAGTGGGTGATGATGCGCGACATGCACACCCTCGCAGAAGGCGCCGGTGCTACTGCACTGGCGGCCTTGCTCGCACACCGCGAACACTTCGCCGGTCAGAAGGTCGCCGTGGTGTGCAGCGGCGGAAACGCCAGCGAGGAGGAGATCCGCGCCAGCGTCGCAGCCAGACCTCAGCCAAGCCCGCGGCACCCGCAGATCACCGTGCCGACGAACGTGTGCCGGTGAGGGATCCCCTGTCACACACCCGGACGGGGAACCGGCGCGCGTCCACCGGCTGGCGGCCGCGAGATTAGCTTGCCCTGGTTGTGCCGGGCGAAGGCCAGTTGAACAGCGCCGTCGGATCAGCCCGACGTGCGGGGCGCCGTCGGGGAGGAGCAGAAGCGCGATCCACAGATGTCTCATTCATAGCCCGATCAACGTATCCATCGCCACATTGCTTGACGCACCGGCTGGCCCAGGTGCATCCTGAATTTATTCAACGATGGATGAAAAAGGAGATGATCGAGATGACCGAGCGCACGGGCTGCGTGGTCGTCGGTGGCGGCCCGGCGGGCATGGTGGCAGGGCTGCTGCTGGCCAGGGCGGGTGTGGAGGTGACGGTGCTGGAGAAGCACCCCGATTTCCTGCGAGACTTCCGCGGCGACACGGTGCATCCCTCGACGCTGACCCTGCTCGACGAACTGGGCCTGGGCGAGAAGTTCGACGCCGTGCCGCACAGCGAGCTCACCGCGGTCGGGTTCCCCACCGACGACGGCGGCATGATGAAGCTGGCCGACATGACCCGGCTCAAGGTGCCGCACCCCTACATCGCGATGGTGCCGCAGTGGGACTTCCTCGACCTGCTCGCCGAGGCCGCCGACAAGGAAAAGACCTTCACGCTGCGGATGCAGACCGAGATGACCGGCCTGATCCGCCAAGGCGGCCGGGTCACCGGGATCCGCTACAAGACGGCCAAGGGCACCGAGGGCGAGCTCCACGCGGACCTGGTCATCGCCGCCGATGGCCGCGGGTCGCTCGCCCGGCGCGAGGCGGCCCTGAAGCCCAAGGAGTACGACTGCCCCTTCGACGTCTGGTGGTTCCGCCTCTCGCGCCACGACGACGAAGGCGACGGCACGCTCACCCCGCGGATGCGCAACCGCCGCTTCGCCGTGCCGCTGCCGCGCACCGGCTACTTCCAGATCGCCTACCTCGCCCCCAAGGGCGCCGACCTGCGCAAGGACGGCGTCGAACATTTTCGGGCCAACGTGATCGAGGTCTGTCCCGAGTTCGCCGACCGGATGCACGAGCTGGAGACGATGGAGGACATCAAGGTCCTCGATGTGCGGCTGAACCTGCTCGGCGAGTGGCACATCGACGGCCTGCTCTGCATCGGCGACGCGGCGCACGCCATGTCGCCGATCGGCGGGGTAGGCATCAACCTGGCCGTGCAAGACGCCGTCGCCGCCGCGACGCTGCTGGCCGAGCCGCTTCGCCGGGGCCGACCGACCCTGGCCGACCTGGCGAAGATCCGCGCGCGCCGCCTGCTGCCCACGATGCTGGTGCAGGGCCTGCAGCGGCTACTGCACCGGGCCGTGATGCGCCCGGTGATGGCGGGCCAGCGCAACGGCCCACCCGCAGCGATGATCAAGCTGTTCGCGCGGTTCCCGCGGCTGTCCTACATCCCGGCCCGGCTGCTCGGCCTCGGCCTGCGGCCCGAGCACGCCCCGGCCTTCGCGCGCCGCCCGATGGAGCGCGTCTAAGCCCTCTAACGGGGCTGTGCCCCATCCCAAGCAGGCGTGTTCTCCCCCGCGCCAACCGGATGGAGTGCCAAAGGAACGCGGCACGATCTCCCGAGGAGCACCCGTGACCGACGTCATCTTGTTCCCTCACGGCCAAGGCCTCACCGATGGCGTCCGTGTGTTCGTCGACGAATTGCGCGCCGGCCATCGAGTCACCGTGCCCGACCGCTACGACGGCGCGGTCAGCGCCGGCATCCCGTCTGCAGGGCGTGCCACCGCTCCAGCAGCGCAAGTGTGGTCCGACTGGCGTAACGCTATGGATTGACCGAGCGATCTGTGTGTGAGCGGCGTGATCGGCTGAGCACGAAGAGTAGTTGACCGGCGCCTGTGACCGTGACCTGCAAGAGAGGCTAGGCAGCAGTGAATGCAAACCACTCGCCTGGTGTTTCCGGCCCCGCACCGCAGGGGTCTGCCCGGTGCACTGACTTCAGTGAGGGCGACCACATCGTGGTGAGCTGCTCGAACCCCCCAACCCCACCGCGCACACGGCAGGTCGCCGACCTTTTCCAGCCCGTCACCAGCTCTGCGTCACCTGCAGCTGCCATCACCGGCCGGCCGGTCACGCCGATGAATGGGCTGAATCAGGATGGCGAGCTGCTTTCTGCCCCGGCTCGGCAGTCGGGGTATGCCCGGGGCGCACGGCGGTGGGCCAGTCGGGGGGCCGGACTGGTGGTCGGGACGCCGGGAGCCGCGATCGCTCTGGCGGCAAGTGCCGCGCTGGTGCTCGTCGTGGGCGGGATGACCATGTTGACCACTTCGTCGTCCACCGAGTTACCAGTTGCCGGACTCGCCCCACGCCAGTTACCGGCTCCAGTAATGCCCGCGGTCAGTGATGAGCATCTAGTTGCGCCCATCGACACACCGGCAGGGTTTTCCCCGCAGGCACCGGCCAGGGCGTACTCCCCAGATCCCCCTCCAGCGTCCGCACATCAGCAGTCTTTGCCGGCAGCCCATCGTGCCCTGCCAGCTCCGGCTGCTCCGCCGCCCGCGCCGGATCACGGGCCGATCTCCTCACCACCACGATCATCGCCGTCTCCATCAACGGTGACGACCGAAGATGCTGGATACTGGACCGTCCCTACCGACTCCTACGAGGGAAAGACGGAATCGCTGACGACCGATACCGAGGAATGTAACTGCGAGGACCCAAAGCGCAAGATCCCCGATCACGGGGGCCAACAATCCAAGATTGACCGGCAACGTGAACTCCGAGCACAGCAAGCGGAATACCGCTCAACAAGCAAAGCCCAAGAATCCACGCTCAGAGAGCAAGCTAAGCAAAACAAACAGGCAGCACGACCAGACGCCAAGGCAGGCCCTCGCCCATCACCCAGCCGAGGCTCCTGATCCTTGCTTTCTCCACCCAGACATCCAGGTCGAGACCAGAGTGCCCATTTGCCGCCGCCCTCACCGTCCTTCCGTCGGGTATTGAGATGGCCTACGAGTGGTTCGGTGACCCCGGGTCGCCGCCGGTGCTGCTGGTGCACGGCGGCGGAGCGCAAATGATCAACTGGCCGGACGGGTTCTGCGCCGAGCTGGTCGGCCATCTCCCGATCAGTCGAGGGCACCGACCCTAGACGTCACGTCGGCTGCGATCGACAGGGACTCCTCCACGGACGAGGTCGCAAATTGCAAGTCCAGGAAGGCACCATCGACACCTGAGTCTCGGGCCTGGGCCACGGCGACGACGGCGTGGCGGGCGCCCTGGCCGGGATGCAGGTTGATACGCAGCTCGCGCCGCAGCAGGTCCGGGTCGCGGTCGGCCTCCTCGGCAGCGTGTCGGGCGGTTTGCCACAGCCGGGCGGTGACGTCGGCCGCCATCCCATGAATGGGTAGCCAGCCGGCGGCCCGGCGACCAATGCGGGTCATCGCCGCGGGGCTCCAACCACCCAGCAGCACCGGCGGTCCGCCTGGCTGCACCGGACGCAGATCGACGTGGGCGCAGGGTAACTCGAAATGCCTGCCGTGGTACTCGGCCGGGTTGTGGGTCCACAACTCGTGCAGGACATCGAGGATCTCGTCGAGGCGGCTACCGCGGTTATGCCATGGCGTTCCGGTGGCCGTGTACTCATCGCGCAGCCAGCCGATGCCGAAGCCGACGTCCAACCGCCCCCCGGAGAGCCGGTCGAGCGAGGTTAGGGACCGGGCGAGCAGCAGCGCATTGTGCCAGGGCGCGTTGAGCGTACTACTCGCCAGTCGCATCGTTGTGGTGGATGCCGCCGCCGCTGCCAGCACCACAACCGGATCGAGAACCGAGCGGAACTCGGGCGGATAGGGCCACTCTGGGCTTCCACCGCCCGGGTACAGGTCGCTCGGTGCCACCGGGGCAAGGACGCGATCACCAACCCATAACGAACCGTAGCCGAGTTGTTCGCTGGTGCGGGCGAAGGACGTGATCTGGTCTGCGCCGCTGTGGGGACCGAGTTGGGGCAGAGCCAAGCCGAGTCTCATCTGTGCTCCTCATACGTGTCACGCCGACAAATGATCACCCTACGCAAACAGCGCATCGACTTGAAGGTGTCTCGGGGTGTCCAGCGCCTCGTCCACCGCCACCTGCATGTAGGCCCGCAGCGCGGCGCGGAACTCGGGATCGTCGGGCAGTCCGGCGTCGTCGGTCGCGCGGACGAAGCATTCGACGAATCGATGGCCCAAATCGCCCATGTCCCCGTTGCCCGCGTGCATATAGAGCACTGTCGATTGGTCGCCGCACGACTCCGAGTACCGGGGCGGACCACCCATAATCTGCCCAGTAGGCCGCCAGCCGCTCGGTGTGCTGTAGATGCTGCCGGGATGCGAGAACGGGTGGTTCAGCTCGGGGTCCTGTAGCACCGCGCGTGGTGTGCCGCGGCCAGCGCGAGAAGAGCGGGCTCACCCCCGGCGAACGCGAACAACGTGGGACGCACGACGGGAGCGTCGCATACAGAATTCGGTGAGCGCCACCCACGCGCACGAGACCTTCTACCCGACGGAGGATGTGGTTCGGAAGGGCTACGAACTTGAGCTCCCTGACGCACTCAATTCGGCATGGTCGGACGTCGTCGGCTCATGCGGCACGAACGGGATGCGGATCGCGACTCTCTTCCCCAGGGACGAGAAGGGACTCGCACACCAGAGAAATATGGATGCCCAGGTCATCGACCTGGGCATCCACGGTGGAGGTGCCGGGAATCGAACCCGGGTCCTCCGTCGCCTCGTCAGGGCTTCTCCGTGCGCAGTCCGCTACGCCTCTACTCGGATCCACCGGTCACGCGGACCAGCCGGTGTGACGATCCCAGTCGCTGTAGGTGTCCCGCCTAGACCCCGCGACCGGGCCTGGCGGTGAGTCCCCTAACTGATGCCGGGGTCCGGGGCGGGGACGCCCCCGGTCCGACAGAGTTGCTCCTCGCTCAGGCGGCGAGGGCGAACTCGCGCTGACTGGAGTCGGCGCTTATTGGGTTGCGATGACGCTTACGGTGGTCTCTCGCCTGCACCGGCACGCTTCCCACTGACTCAACGTCCAGAGTCGAAACCGTTCACCCCCTTGTCGGGACAATCACCCTAGGGTAACGCCCGGACGTCCGGAGCTCATACCCGAGAGCCGTCACCGTTCAAGCTGTAGCAACCGCGCGGGCGTGTCGTGCACCACGTCGCGCAGGAAAGCGGCACCCAGCCGGTCGTCGGCGCCCGCCCAACCGGCGATGGCGCGCAGTTGGGTGGCGTAATCGTAGGGGATGTTGGGGAAATCGGTGCCGAGCACGATCCGGTCCGTCACGTCTACCAATCGCGCTGGCCAATCCGGCGGTAGCGGGGCGATCGCCTCGGTGAACGGCACCCCGACCATCGTGGTGTCCAGATGCACCCTGGAATAGCGTCCCGCCAGCTCCACGGCCCCGGCGTAGTCGGGCAAACCGGCATGAGCCAGCACCGCGATCAACCCGGGGTGGGCAGCGAGTACCTCACCGAACACGTCCAGCCCGGTGTAGCGCCCGCCGCCGCCCGGGCCGTGCCCACAGTGCACCACGACCGGCACGCCGGCCTCGGCCAGCAGCCCCCACGCCGCGTCTAGCAGCGGATCACGCGGGTCGAAGTCCCCCACCTGCACGTGGACCTTGACGCAGCGTGCGCCACCGTCCAGCGCCCGCTTCAGATACCCGGGAACACCCGGTTCGGGATAAAGCGTGGCGGTGCGCACGGCTTCCGGCACGGCGGCAGCGAAGTCCGCGACCCAGCTGTTGAGCCAGTCCGCCATTCCGGGTTTGTGCGGGTAGACCAGCGGAGCGAACACCCGCACGTTCATCGTGCGCAGCACCGCAACTCGATCGTCCTGGGGCAACCGGTAGTGCACCGGCCATGGGGTGCCGTAGTGCTCAGCTGCCTGGTCGAAGAAGGCCCACACCTTGGCCATCACCTGGTCGGGTAGGAAGTGCACATGGAGGTCGATCAGACCGTCCAGGCCGAGCGCGGCTACCCAGGCGGCGACATCGGCGTCGTCGACGGGCGGCGCGGTCAGCGGGTCGCGGCCCACCAGTGCCCGTTCACTCCATGCCCTTGGCGCGCCGTCCCAGTGCCCGGGCCACCTCGCGGTTCGCGTCGCGCTTAGCCAGGTCCGCCCGCTTGTCGTAGGACCGTTTGCCGCGACCCAGCGCGATCTCCACCTTCACCTTGCCGTCGGCGAAGTACATCGACAGCGGCACGAGAGCCAGCCCCTGCTCCCTCGTCTTGCCGATCAGCCGCAGGATCTCCTTACGGTGCAGCAGCAACTTGCGGGTGCGCCGGGGCTCGTGGTTGGTCCAGCTGCCCTGGGTGTACTCCGGGATGTGCAGGTTGCGTAGCCACACCTCCCCGTCGTCGACGCTAGCAAAGGCGTCAGCCAACGAGGCACGGCCCGCTCGTAGCGACTTCACCTCCGTGCCGGTGAGCACGATGCCCGCCTCGTAGGTGTCCATGATCTCGTAGTCGTGGCGGGCCCGCCGGTTCGACACGATCACCTTGCGCCCGCGCTCCCTCGCCACTAGTCCCCGAATCCAGCGTGATCCCAGCTTCCCGAACTCAACAGTAGAGCGCTCCGGCCGCCCCGAAACAACTCTGCTGTTGAGTTCGGGAGGACGAGGGTGGCTGGGAAGGTCAGCGATCCGCGGGGCATGGGTCAGGTGCGGACGTAGAGGCGGAGGGTGACGTAACCGGTCAGGGCGGCCACCACGGCGCCTACTAAGAGCAGGATCGGGGCGATTGAGAAGATGTCCTCGTAACCCAATCGAGGCACGATGGCCGCCTCGAACACGCCGGCGAGCACCCGGTCGACGAAGAAGACCTTGCCGACCACCAAGCCGACGATCGCCAGCACACCACCGACCACGCCGGCGACCACCGCCTCAAGGAGGAAGGGTAGCTGGGTGTACCAGCGGGAGGCACCGGTCAGCCGCATGACGCCGACCTCAGTGCGCCGGGTGAAGGCGGAGAGCTGGATGGTGTTGGAGATCAGCAGTAGGGCCGCGAGGGCCTGGATCAGCGCGATCACAAAGGTGGCATTGCGCAACCCGTTGAGGGCCCGGAACAGCTGCCGGAGGTATTCACCCTGGTCGGTGACGCGGTCCACCCCGGGTTTCCCGGTGAATGCCTTGGCGACGGAGGGGAATCGGGCCGGATCGGAGAGCTGGACCCGCAGCGACGCCGGCAGCGCCTCAGGCCTGGCCAGCTGCAGTAACTCCGGCTGGCCGGAGAAGATCCGCTGGAACCGGGAGAAGGCAGCCTGCCTACTCTCGAAGATCACGGTCTGCACGCCTGGCGTGGACTCCAGCTGCCCGCGCAGCGCCGAGCACGTGCTGGACGTGCAACCGGGGTCATTAGCGCTGACGTCAGCGCTGAGGTACACCACGGTCTCCACGCGCTGGTAGTAGTCCTCCTGCATCCGGTCAATGGTGCGGACCACCAGCAAACCACCGCCGAGCAGGCCCAGTGAGATGGCCGTAGTCAGGATCATCGCCACGGTCATCGTGACGTTGCGGCGCAGGCCGGTCGCGACCTCGCTGAACACGAAGCTGGCACGCAT
>CAXUFG010000003.1:0-26241 GCA_964250265.1 uncultured Pseudonocardiaceae bacterium
TCGGTGTTCTGGCACCGAACGCCACTCACGGCTCAGCCGTAGGCGGGCCCTAAGCTGCTCCCCATGGCATCTGGCCGCGCCGAGCGTCTGGTCAACTTGGTGATCTGCTTGCTGTCCAGCCGGCAGTATTTGCCTGCCGAGCGGATCCGGCGGATCGTGCCCGGCTACGCCGATGCCCCTTCTGACGAGGCGTTCTTCCGGATGTTCGAGCGGGACAAGGCAGAGCTGCGTGACCTGGGCGTCCCGCTGGAGACCGGCCGCACTCCAGGGTTCGACGCCGGCGAGGGCTACCGCATCGCGCGCCGCGACTACGAGCTGCCGGATATCGATCTTGAGCCTGACGAGGCCGCCGCGGTAGCACTAGCGGCCCGCCTGTGGGACTCCCCGCAGCTGGCTGGAGCGGCGCATGGCGCGCTGCTCAAGCTTCGCGCAGCCGGGGTGGAGGTGGACCCCGAGCCGTCGATGATCGTCCAGCCCCGGGTACGGGCCACCGAGCCTGCGCTGATCCCGCTGATCACGGCGGTTCAGGCCGGTCAGGCGGTGACGTTCCCGCACCGCAAACATCCCGCCTCCCCGCCCACCAAACGCACCCTGGAACCATGGGGCGTGGTGTCGTGGCGAGGCCGCTGGTACGTGGTGGGACGTGATCGAGACCGGGACGCGACCCGCTGTTTCAGGGTCTCCCGGATTGTCGGTCCGGTGCGCACTCTCGGCGCTGCGGGGCAGGTGCGGCGACCGGCAGGCCTGGACCTCCTGAAGATCGTTGCGGGTTCCGCGGAACCCCCGGCGGTAGTGCACACCGCACGATTGTGGCTGGCCAGCGGCTGCGCGAACGGCCTGCGCAGGCACGCGAAGGTGTTGGGACGCAAGGCCCTCGATGGAGTGGTCGGTGATGTGGTTGCAGTGGAACTGCCAAGTTACGACACCGCCACCCGATGGATAGCTGGGCTCGGACCGGATGCCGTGGTGCTGGAGCCCGCCGAGTTGGCTGACGCGGTACGGGCGCGGTTGCTGGCGGCCGCGGGGAACCCCAGCTGATGGAGGGCGTCGCAGCGCGCTTGCCCCGGCTCTTGGCTCTGGTGCCCTACCTGCTGGTCCGGCCCGGCGTGCCGATCGAGGAGGTGGCCGCCGATTTCTCCATCACGGTCCGGCAGCTGCGCCGTGACCTGGAACTGCTGTGGATGTGCGGGTTGCCCGGCTACGGGCCTGGTGATCTCATCGACCTGTCCTTCGAGGGCGACACCGTGACCGTCACCTTCGATGCCGGGATGCGACGCCCGCTGCGACTGTCCCGTGCCGAGGCGACCGCGCTGGTGGTGGCGCTGCGCGCGCTGGCTGACACGCCAGGCGTGGTCGATGCCGGATCTATGCGCCGTGCGCTGGCCAAGATCGAGGCTGCGGCGGGCCAGACCGACGGTGTGGTGCTCGGCTTGGCGACCCGGGAGGAGGCCGCACTAGCCGCGGTGCGCGATGCGCTGGACCATCGCCGTGCTCTGCACATCCGCTACTACACGCCATCCCGGGACACAGTGAGTGAACGCAGTGTCGATCCGATGCGTTTGCTCCTGGTCGAAGGCCGCAGCTATCTGGAGGCCTGGTGCCGCGCTGTCGAAGAGGTGCGGCTGTTCCGGCTGGACCGCATCGAACACGTCACGACGCTGGATGAGCCGGCGGTGCCACCACCGCACGCCCGGCCTACCGATGTGTCCGCCGGGCTGTTCCGCGCCCAGCCCGATCAGCGCATCGCGGTGCTCACGCTCGCTCCCGACGCACGCTGGGTTGCCGAGTACTACCCCGTTGAGGAGCTCATCGAGGGTGAAGGGGGAGCCGCGACGGTGCGGATGCGCTACGCCGAGACCGGCTGGATGGTTCGTCTGGTGTTGGGTTTAGGCGCCGATGTCCTCGTCCGGGACCCTCCCGAACTAGCCGCAGCGGTCGCAGAGCGGGCCCTTGCGGCAGTGCGTAGGTCCACCTCAGCGGCCTTGCACGAGGCGGGTTAGTGTCATTGCTGTGCCTTACCTGATCAGTCTGCTGGCGGTGGCTTTGGCAACCGTTGCGCTGCTCACGGTGCTGGCGCGGCTGCGTGGCCCAACCCGCCGGCTTGCCGAGGCGGCGCGCCGTAGCCGCGCCCACTTCGCCGGCCGTACCGGGGCGCTAGCCGCGCGGACTGCGGCGCTAGGAGTGGCTCTGAACCGGCGACGACGCCGCAACGGGACGGCTCCCGCCCGGCCCCGGCCGCGTAGCATCGATTCCGCACCCGAGTCAAGACTGGAGGCTTAGTATGGGGATTCCTTCGGGCTGGGAGCTCATCGTGCTCCTTGCTGTCCTGGTCCTGTTGTTTGGCGCGACCAAGCTACCGACCGCCGCCCGGTCCATCGGGCAGTCCATCCGAATATTCAAGGCCGAGACCAAGAGCCCACGGTCGGAGGAGCAGGATCACGCGCGGCCGCCGACCTCCGAGCACCAATCCCTGCCGCCATCGGGGCCTACCACCGATGGGGTCTACGAGCGCAGGGTCGAGGACACCCGCGTCGAGGAACCTCGGCCCCACGATGGCACCATCCGCTGACGGCCAGGATTGGTGAGCCGGATGCCATTCGCAGCTGGGCGTTTCTTCGCTGGGTCGGGCCGCCGTCGCAAGGTAAACCCAGACGGCTCCATGACCCTCATGGAGCACCTGTACGAGCTGCGTAACCGGCTGTTCGTCGCGTTGTGCGCGATCGCGCTCGGCGCCGTCCTCGGCTTCATCTGGTGGGGGGTTTCGCCGTTCGGCCTACCCAGCCTCGGCAACCTGCTCACTGGCCCGTACTGCGCGCTGCCCCCGACGCTGCGGCTGACCCCGAACCCGGGGCGGTGCCAGCTGCTGCAGACGGCCCCGTTCGAGGTGTTCACGCTCCGCATGCAGGTGGGCATGGCCGCGGGCGCGGTGGTCACCGCTCCGGTCTGGATCTACCAGGTGTGGGCATTCATCACACCTGGCCTGTATGTCAAGGAGCGCAAGTTCGCGCTGATCTTCGTCGGTACCGCCAGCGTGCTGTTCGCGACGGGCGCCGTGCTCGCCTACTACGTCGTGCCCACCGGCCTGTCCTTCCTGGCCAACCTCGGCGATGGTCAGTTCATCACCGCGCTGACCGGTCAGGCCTACATCAGCTTCCTGCTGACCATGCTGGCGGTCTTCGGCCTGACCTTCGAGCTGCCGCTACTGGTGGTAATGCTGAACCGGGTAGGTGTGCTGCCGTATGCCAAGTTGATGCAATGGCAGCGCGGCATCCTGTTCGGGCTGTTCGTCCTGGCCGCGGTGGCCACCCCCGGCAACGATCCGATCTCTATGCTGGCACTGGCCGGCGCGCTGATCGTGCTGTTCGAGACATCCGTGCTGATCGCGCGGGCACATGACCGCGCCATGGCGCGGCGCCGTGCCGAGCAGGGTTGGGACGATCTCGACCCGGACGAGCCCTCGCCGCTAGATCATCCGGTCGAGCCCACCTCTTCCTCGGATGACTCAGCTCACCGCTACGACGAAGCGACGTGATCCTGGCGGCGGTCGGAGCTCTACCTCGGGGGACCTGAAGAGAGGTCCGGGAGCTATCGGCCGTACTTGATCGGCGCGTCCGGCTGATCGTGGCCCATCCCGATGTAGCCTCCATCGACGAGCACGTCGGCGCCGGTGATGAAGCTCGCGCCAGGACCGCACAGGAAAAGGATCACGCTGGCGACCTCGCCGGGCTCACCAACCCGGCCAAGCATGTGGTGGGGGCCGAAGACCGGTTCCCAGGCGGCGCGGTCCCCGCCTGTGATGCGCTCCACCTGGGGTGTCCAGATCGTGCCCGGTGAGACGCTGTTGACCCGGATGCCGTCACGCGCAAGGTCGAGCGCCTGGCAACGACTCAGGGCCAGCACCGCGCCTTTCGTGGCGTTGTATGTCCAGCAGTTCGGTTGAGCGATGTAGCCGGAGATTGACGCGACGTTGACGATCGCGCCGCCGCCAGCGGCGCGCAGTAGCGGCACGACAGCGCCGGCCATCAGGGAGGTGCCCTTGACGTTGACGCCCAGGCTGGTGTCCCAGTCACCGGGTGTGGCGTCCTCACCCTTAACGAGAAATGAAGCGGCGCAATTCACCAGTGCCCGCACCGGGCGACCAGTGTCCTGAGCGGCGCGGGCAGCCGCTCGGCAGTCTTCCCACCGTGACACGTCGCCATGCACCGCTGTGGTAGCGC
This sequence comes from uncultured Pseudonocardiaceae bacterium, assembly GCA_964250265.1. Lineage (GTDB taxonomy): Bacteria > Actinomycetota > Actinomycetes > Mycobacteriales > Pseudonocardiaceae. Next base: position 4,218 of record CAXUFG010000003.1, read on the forward strand.
CCAGCGCGGCTGTCGTGGTCGCGAGCCGTGGGGCGTCACGGTCGAGCAGCACGGTGTGGGCACCCGAAGCCACGAAAGCTTCGGCCGTCGCCCGGCCGATTCCCGACGCACCGCCGGTGATCACCACGGCCGTACCGGCAAAGGCATCCGCTGGGACGGGAGGCATGGACATGTTCTACCGCGCGGCTCTCGCTGGCGCATCCGCGTTTGGCGGATCACGACCCTGCCGGGCAACGTATGATTTCGCGCCGTGCGCGCCACGCTGATCGTCAATCCGAGTTCCGGTCGTGGTGGGGCCATGCGGGTCGCTGGCAGCGTGGCGGACATTCTGCGCGCGGCGGTGCCCGGACTGGTTGCCACCGTGACCGCAGATGCCGCAGCCACCAGCAGGCTCGCCGCACAGGCGGCGCAGCGCGGTGATGATGTGGTCGCCGTGCTCGGCGGCGACGGAACCGCGCATCTGGCTGCTCAGGCCGTTGCCGGCACCGGCACCGCGTTGGCGGTGTTGCCCAGTGGAAGCGGAAACGACCTGGCGGCGGCGTTGGGCATTCCCGCCAATCCAGTCGACGCCGCCCGGCACGTAGCCGACGCGCTTCGCTCCGGCCAGCGGCGGAAGATCGACCTGGGCCGCGTCGAGGGCGGAGCCAGCTTTGCCACGGTGTTGTGCACCGGGTTCGATGCATCGGTGAACGCACGGGCCAACGCGATGCGCTGGCCCACCGGGCCACGCCGGTATGACCTGGCGGTGCTGGCCGAGCTCGCCGGATTGACTCCTCGGCCGGTGCGGGTACACGCCGGGGACACCGAGGTAGAAATGGAGGCCATCCTCGTCGCGGTCGGCAATGGCCCCTGCTACGGCGGCGGGTTGCGGATCTGCCCGGATGCCACGCTGGACGACGGCCTGCTCGATGTGATCGCCATCGGGGCGGTGAGCCGGCACCGGCTGCTGCGGGTGTTTCCCCGGCTACGGGCCGGTGGTCACATCCACGAACCGGAGGTCACCGTCCTGCGGGCGGCGGACGTGCGCATCGATGGCCATCCTGGTTGGCCGGTCTACGCCGACGGTGAGCCGCAGGGCTCGCTGCCGGTGACCGCGCACTGCGAACCCGGTGCGCTCACCGTCGTCGCTTGAGTCCTTGCAGCAGGGCCCGCCGCAAACTCGAAGTTGCATCACGATATATCACGTGCTATTTTGACAGTGTCTTCAAAACAAGGAGGTTCACATGATGCACAACGAACGAAGACACAGCGGCGGACGCCGCTTCCAGCGCCGTGACCATCCCCTCCGGGGTGAGCGACGCGGCCGCGGCAGGGTTGCGCGTGGTGATGTCCGCGCTGCCACCCTGATCCTGCTCGCCGAGCAGCCGATGCACGGCTACCAGCTGATGCAGGCGATGACCGAACGCACTGGCGGGGCCTGGCAGCCCAGCCCTGGCGCGATCTACCCGACCATCGCCCAACTCGAAGACGAGGGACTGGTCACCATCGAAGCTGAGGGTGGACGCAAGCTCGTGTCGCTCACCGCGGCGGGACGGGCTTACCTCGACGATCCGGACCACGGCGTGACGGACCCGTTCGCGGCGATCACCGCCTCGGACGCCGGGACTCCCAGCCTGCGTACCGCGCTCTTCGAGGTACACAGTGCCGCCAAGTCGGTTGCCATCAACGGCACGAACGCCCAAGTCGCGGCGGCGCAGTCCGTACTGGCCGACGCGCGGCGTGCCCTCTACCTGATCCTCGCCGAGGGCTCCGGCTCGCCGATTGAAGGCCCGGGGGAATGAGTCTGCCTGGACCAATGACCAGGTCCCGAGTTCCGGTGTGACAGCCTGGGGCGGTGACCAACCCTCCCGCCGAGGCGTATGCAGCGGCCCGTCGGCGGGTCGCCCTACCTCGCCTCGACGAGTTCGCCGGCGGTCTGAGCTTCGAGCTTGACCCATTCCAGCGCAAGGCATGCGAGGCGCTGGAGGGTGGGCACGGCGTGCTGGTGTGCGCGCCCACCGGCGCCGGCAAGACCGTGGTCGGGGAATTCGCGGTGCACCTCGCGCTGGCGCAAGGCCGCAAGTGCTTCTACACGACACCGATCAAGGCGTTGTCCAACCAGAAGTACGCCGATCTGGTGGCCCGGCACGGTGCAGGTGTGGTCGGCCTGCTCACCGGGGACACCGCGATCAACGGGGGAGCCGCGGTGGTCGTGATGACCACCGAAGTGTTGCGCAACATGCTCTATGCCGGATCGTCCACGCTCGACGGGCTGGCTTACGTGGTGATGGACGAGGTCCACTACCTCGCCGACCGGTTTCGCGGCGCTGTGTGGGAAGAAGTGATCCTCAACCTTCCGGAGAGCGTGCGGGTCGTCGGCCTGTCCGCCACGGTGAGCAATGCCGAGGAGTTCGGCGAGTGGCTCGTCGATGTGCGCGGCGACACCGCAGTGGTCGTCGACGAGCACCGTCCGGTGCCGTTGTGGCAGCACATGATGGTCGGCTCGCGGATGTTCGACCTGTTCGCTGAGAACAGCAGCGGTGGGCTCACCGTCGACCCGCACCTGGTGCGGCGGGTGCAGGAAATGGAGCGCCGCAGCGGTTGGGACCGGCGGCGGCGGGACGGCGGGGGATTCCGGTTCCGGCCACCGGCCCGGGTGGACGTGGTGGAGCGGCTGGACCGCGACGGCCTGCTGCCCGCGATCACCTTCATCTTCAGCCGGGCCGGTTGCGAGGCTGCCGTGGGCCAATGCACCCGTACCGGGCTGCGGCTCACCACGCCCGAGGAGTCCGAAGAGATCCGCCGGGTGGTGGACAGTCACACTGCCGATTTGCCCGAGGGCGATCTCGGCGTGCTCGGTTTCTGGGAGTGGCGCGAGGCACTGGAGCGGGGCGTCGCCGCGCACCACGCCGGAATGCTCCCCGCGTTCAAGGAGACCGTGGAGGAGCTGTTCGTTCGGGGGCTGGTCAAGGCGGTGTTCGCCACCGAGACTCTCGCATTGGGCATCAATATGCCCGCCCGAACCGTGGTATTGGAGCGGTTGGTCAAGTTCAACGGTGAGGCCCACGTCGATCTGACTCCCGGTGAGTACACCCAGCTCACTGGGCGCGCCGGGCGGCGGGGTATCGACGTCGAGGGACACGCGGTCGTGCTGTGGCAACCGGGTCTGGACCCCGCACAGGTGGCAGGCCTGGCCTCGACCCGTACCTATCCGCTGCGCAGCTCGTTCCGGCCCGGCTACAACATGGCCGTCAACCTGGTCGATCGGGTCGGGGTGGCCGCCGGGCGGGCACTGCTGGAGCGCTCCTTCGCCCAGTTCCAGGCGGATCGCTCGGCGGTAGGCCTGGCTCGCCGGATCGACCGTAACGCCGAGGGTCTCGCGGGCTATGCCGAGGCGATGGTCTGTCACTTGGGTGACTTCCCCGAGTACGCCCGGTTGCGCAGGCAGATTTCCGAGCGGGAGCGGGCGCTGGCCCGGCAGGACGGAGCCGCGAGGCGGGTGGAGGTGGCGGCGTCGCTGGCCCGGCTTGGGAGAGGTGATGTCATCGCCGTTCCCGGCGGGCGCCGGTCGGGCCTGGCCGTGGTGCTCGATGCCGGCGAGAGCCCCAGCGAGGATCCGCGGCCACTGGTGCTCACCGAGGATCGCTGGGCGGGCCGGCTCTCGATCGCCGACTTTCCCACCCCGGTCCAGGCGCTAGGTCGGATGCGGTTGCCCAAGCGAGTCGAGCACCGGGTTCCCCGGGTGCGCCGCGACCTCGCCTCGGCGCTGCGCGAGACGGGCATCGCGATACCGCCCCGGTCCCGACGGCGCAGCGAGGCAGCTGACGACGCCGAGCTGGCTGCCCTGCGCCGGGCGCTACGGGCGCATCCGTGCCACGGTTGCGACGATCGGGAGGCGCATGCGCGGTGGGCAGAGCGCTATGACCGGCTGGACCGCGAGACCGATACGTTGCGCCAGCAGGTCGCGGCCACGACGCACTCACTGGCCCGCACATTCGACCGGATCCGAGCTTTGCTCGCCGAGCGTGGCTACCTCGACGGCGAGCAGCTCACCGAGCCTGGGCGAGCGCTGGCACGGTTGTGGTCGGAAACCGATCTGCTGACCGCGGAATGCCTGCGTCAGGGGATCTGGGATGGCCTGGAACCTGCCGAGCTAGCCGCCGTGATCTCAGTGTTGGTCTACGAGGCACGCGGCGATACAGCCACCCCGCGGGTTCCGTCTGGACCGGTGAGCGACGCGCTGGTGGCCACCGTGCGGTTATGGGCGGAGCTGGAGGCCGACGAGCGCCGGCACCGGCTGGAGCGCACCCGCGAACCCGATCTAGGTTTCGCGTGGCCGGTGTATCGGTGGGCGCGCGGGGAGTCGCTGTCGGCGGTGCTACTGGCCGCTGCCGCGAACAACGGTGCGGAGCTGTCCGCTGGGGATTTCGTCCGGTGGTGCCGGCAGGTGGTGGACATCCTCGATCAGGTACGCGGTGTCACCGGGGAGGCCACGGCGATCGGGGCAGCCGCGGCGGCCGCCACGCGCGCCCTCCGCCGGGGCGTGGTCGCTCTCGGGACGTAACGCGTGCCGTTGCGGCCATCCGCACGGTGCTGATCTCGCACAGCGGGTAGGCCACGATGTCTGAGGATTGAAGCGACGCCTGCGGGAATCCAGGGGTCGTGGACACCGACATGACCCTCCACGTCGACGGGGCGGCGCACCAACTGACCGTCGACACCCGGACGACGCTGCTGGATCTGCTGCGCGAACGGCTGGGGAACATGAGCCCGAAGAAGGGCTGCGACCACGGTCAGTGCGGCGCCTGCACAGTGCTGATCGATGGGCGTCGCGCACTGGCGTGCATGGCGCTCGCCGTCGCATATGACGGCTCCGAAGTGATCACTGCCGGCAGCCTAGCCGGGGACGGTGCCCTGCACCCGGTCCAGCAGGCTTTCTTGGACCATGACGCCTTGCAGTGTGGCTACTGCACTCCCGGGCAGACATGTACGCCTTTGGCGCGCAGTTCGTGGAGGCGGCGGTGCACGTCGAGACCCTGGAGATCCGGGCACCGCGCATGCTCGGAGTGTTCGCCGCGGGCCAGATCATCAACCCCCGCACGGCACGCTCCCAGTTCATCGGCGGCATGACGATGGGCCTGTCGATGGCCCTGCACGAGCAGAGCGTGTTCGATCCACAATTCGGCCACGTCGTCAACCACGACTTCGCCGACTACCACGTCACGGCGTGTGCGGACGTCGGGGACATTCAGGCACACTGGATCGACGAGCACGACCCGGACGTCAACGCGATGGGCTCGAAGGGCATCGGTGAGATCGGCATCGTGGGCACCGCCGCAGCGGTGGTCAACGCCGTGCACCACGCCACCGGCGTCCGCGTGCGCCAACTCCCGGCAACTCTGGACAAGCTGCTCCCTCCGCCACCTCGCACCTGACTGCCGCCAGCGACCGCAGCGCCCGTTATGGAGACATATCGGGCTATTTGGTCGCTTCATCGCCCCGATATGTCTCCATAACGGGAAGGTGAGCAGGGCAGGCTCTCCAGGAAGCGATGCAGCACCTGGTTGAACTCGGTCTGCCGTTCCAGGTTGGGTAGGTGAGCGGCACCATCAATGACGGCCAACGTTGCCTGGGGAATGAGCTGCGCCAAGAGCTCCGCGCCTGCGACCGGGGTGAACTCGTCGTCCCGGCCGACCACAACCAGAGCCGGCACCGACGTCCGGGCAAGCAGGTCCGTGTAATCGGGGCGTTCGGCACGGCACCGTAATGCGGTTGCAGCACCCCTCAGGGGACGTCCGGAGCATCATGTCGAGAACATGGTCGGCCACCGCGGGCAACGCCGTGACGTTGTACGGAGCCAGCATCTTGGCGAGCACCTCCCAGGCGTATCCGCGCATACCCTCGCGGATTAGCCGGTCGGCTTGGTCATGGCGGGCCTTCCGGCCGTTCTCAGTTTCGGCCTGGCAGAAGGTGTCGGCGAGCACGAGAGCGCGGACCCGATCGGGGAACAGCCGGTAGAACTCCATCACGATCTGACCGCCCATGGACAGCCCGCCCAGGACGATATCGTCTGCTTCAAGATGGTCGATGAGAGCGGCGATATCGTGGGCGTAGGTCTCCCATGTGACAGCGCCGAAAGCCAGCCCACTTTCGCCGTAACCTCGCAAATCGGGCGCAATTGTCCGCCAGCCCGAGCCAGTGAAATTGCTGATCTGCGGCGCCCACATGGAGCGGTCGAAGGGGTGACCATGCACGAGCACCAGAGGGGCGCCACCACCCTCGTCGTCGTATCCGACATGGATCCCATTGACCGAAGCCGTGGCCACTAGCGCTTCATCCTTCCCGACGATCTCCGAAGGGCAGAGCCCTCGACCGAGCCCAATCCGACTCCGGTAAGCCAAGTCGAGATTGGCTTACCATTGCTGACAACCCTTCATTACCAATGATGCACTGGAGATCAATTGTTCAGGAGCTTACGGTGCCGGTATAGCGAACGAAGGAGAGCTTCCGCCATGCCCATGATCCTGCGGTGGGAACCGGTTCTCGGCGTCCTGCGACAACTTCTGGCGGCCGAAGAACAGGATGCGCGGGCGCTCGCCCGGGGGCCCTGGCTACGCCAGACCAGTTCCCCTTCGAGCGGCAGGCCTGCCCGAGGCTGGGCTGACGCCGCCATGCTGGCCGGGCGGGCGCCGATGATCGAGGCATGAACGAGGGCGAGGAATACGATTACGTCGTCGTGGGTGGCGGCTCGGCAGGGTGTGTTGTCGCGGCTCGGCTGTCGGAGGATCCGTCGGTCACGGTTTGCCTGCTTGAGGCCGGCCCATCCGACGTCGACGACCCGAAGATCCGGCGCCTGGAGCAGTGGCCGCACCTGCTCGGTTCCGGCTATGACTGGGATTACCCGATCGAGCCACAGATCAACGGGAACAGCTTCGTGCGGCATTCCCGGGCAAAGGTGCTCGGTGGCTGCTCGTCGCACAACTCCTGCATCGCCTTCTGGCCTCCCCGCGAGGACCTCGACGAGTGGGCGGCGACGGGGTGTACGGGTTGGAGTGCGAGCGAATGCTGGCCGCTTATCACGAGATTGGAGAACAATGACGGCCCAGGCGATCACCACGGCCACGCGGGCCCGGTGATGCTGCGCCAGGTTCCGCCGCACGACCCGTGCGGTGTGGCGCTGCTGGCGGCGGCGGCCGCGGTCGGGCTGCCCACGGTTGGCTTCAACGAGGGCGTCACCGTCACCGAGGGCGCCGGCTTCTTCCAGATCAACGCAGATGAGCGCAACAATCGCATGTCGTCCTCCCGTGGCTACCTGCACCCGATCATGGGGCACCGGCCCAACCTGGTCGTGCGCACCCACGCCTGGGCCAAGCGGGTGCTCTTCGGCCGGGGCACGACGGCGACCGGAGTGGAGTACCTTGATGGTGACCTGGCCCGGGACCGCTCGGTCCGGGCCCGTCGTGAGGTGATCCTGTCCGCCGGGGCGATCGATACCCCCAAGTTGTTGATGCTCTCCGGTGTAGGGCCGGCCGGGCACCTCTGTGAGGTCGGCATCGAGGTGCTCGTCGACAGCCCCGGCGTCGGGTCCAATCTGGACGATCACGTCGAAGGCCTGGTGATGTGGGAGGCGTCCCGGCCGATGGTCACCCAATCCACACAGTGGTGGGAAATCGGCTTGTTCGCCCGGACCGCCCCTGGACTTGATCGTCCAGATCTGATGATGCATTACGGCAGCGTGCCCTTCGACCTGAACACCGTGCGCTGGGGCTATCCGACCACATCCAACGGCTTTTGCCTGACACCGAACGTCACCCGGGGCCGCTCCCGTGGGACGGTCCGGCTCCGGTCCCGTGACTTCCGGGACCGGCCCAAGGTCGACCCCCGCTACTTCACCGATCCCGACGGTCACGACATGGTCGTGATGCTCGCCGGGATCACGCTCGCGCGCCGGATCGCCGCACAGCCGGCGTTGCGGGGCTGGGTTGAACGCGAGCTTGCACCCGGGCCAGCTGCCGTCACCGACGATGACCTCATCGACTACGTCCGCAAGACGCACAACACCGTCTACCATCCAGCGGGCACGGCCAGAATGGGCGCGGTGGATGACCCGGAGGCCGTGGTCGATCCGCAGCTGCGGGTCAAGGGTGTGACCGGGCTACGCGTCGCCGACGCTTCCGTCATGCCCTTCCTACCGGCCGTCAATCCGAACATCACCATCATGATGATCGGGGAAAAGGCCGGGGACCTGCTCGCCGAGTAGGTGGGATCAGCTGGCAGACCAGCCCGGGTCGCGACCTGAGAGCCCGAGCAGCCGATCCAGAGGCGGCGCATCACCTCGCCGGTCAGCGTGGAGCCTGCAACGCTGCGACGAGGCGGTCCACCGCGGTGCCCAGGCCCCAGGTGCGCTGTAGCGCCACCAGCCCGCCGGGATCGGCGGGAACCGAGAGCAGCGTGTCGTCGCGATCCTGCTGCACCGGAGCGTTGGTAGCCACCCGCACGACAGCAGGGGCCAGCTCCAGGTAGTCCCGGGCGGCCCGCAGCTTGGCGCGGACCCCCGATGCCAGCGCCGAAGCAGGATCGTCCATTGCCCTGAGCAGGCCCTCCACCGAGCCGAACCGGCTGATCAGGGTGGCTGCGGTCTTCTCCCCGATACCGGGCACCCCCGGCAGCCCGTCGGACGGGTCGCCGCGCAGCGCGGCCAGATCCGCATAGGCCGGCCCGGCGCCAATCTCGGGCAGCCCGTAGCGGGTCGCGAGCTCGGCGGGGCCGATCATTTCCGCCTTGGCCAGCCCCCGCCCGACGTAGATCACCCGTACCTGGGTCGGCTCAGTGCGTACCACCTGAAACAGGTCCCGGTCGCCGCTGACCACTTCGACCGGGTCGCGACGTTCAGCTGCAGCCAGCGCGCCGATCACATCATCGGCTTCGTACCCTGCCGCGCCGGCGGTGGCCAGTCCGGTTGCGGCCAGCACGTCGAGAATCAGCGGGACCTGCGGGCTCAGCGTGTCGGGCACCTGCTCGACGTCGGGAGCGCCGGGCCCGGTCTGTTCGGCGACTCGGTGGGCCTTGTAGGACGGGATCGCCGCGACCCGGAAGGCCGGCCGCCAGTCCAGATCAAGGCATGCCACCAGGCGGCACGGGCGGCGCAGCTCGATCAGCCGAGCGAGCATGTCGGTAAAGCCCCGCACCGCGTTCACCGGTGTGCCGTCCGGGGCGGTGATCGATTCGGGAACACCGTAGTAGGCCCGGAAGTACAAGCTCGCGGCGTCGATCAGCAGTAGGGGCGCGTCCATGAGCGCAAAGCCTGCCAGCTTTACTCCGCGGAGGGTTCTAGGCTTGCGGTGTGCCCGCCCCCCTCGATGTCCTCACCTCCCGCCTGGCCCGCGCGCGTGCCGCCACCGGGGCCGCTGGCCTGGATGCCCTGTTGCTCACGCCCAGCCCGGACCTGCGCTACCTGCTGGGGGTAGGGGCTGAATCCCATGAGCGGCTGACCTGCCTGGTACTGCCTGCTGACGGCGATCCGGTATTGGTCGTTCCGGCGCTGGAACGGCCAAGCCTCGATGGCACCCCAGTGGTCGGACTCGGTCTGGAGATCGTCGAGTGGACTGACGGCGTCGATCCATACGCCCTGGTCGCCGCGGTGTTGCGTAAGTCTGGATCCACCGCGGCTCGTGCCGCGGTGGAAGACGCGATGCCCGCCGCGCACGTGCTGGCGTTACGCGACGCGCTACCTGGTTGCGCGCAGGAGCTTGCGTCGACGGTGCTGGGGCAGCTGCGGATTCGTAAGGACGGCGCGGAGATCGCCGCTCTGGTAGCTGCGGGTCAGGCCATCGACCGCGTGCACGCACGGATGGGGGAGTGGTTGCGGGTCGGGCGCACCGAGGCGCAGGTCGGCGCCGATGTGGAGGCCGCCATCATCGCGGAGGGGCACACCGCGGCGGCGTTCGTCATCGTCGGTTCCGGTCCGCACGGAGCCAGTCCGCACCACGACGTCTCAGACCGGGTAGTGCAGCCCGGGGACGTGGTCGTGGTCGACATCGGGGGGCCAACCCCGGAGGGCTACTTCTCCGACTGCACCCGCACCTACAGCATGGGCGAACCGGCCCACCCTGACGTCGACACGGGTTACGCGGTGCTACAGGCTGCCCAGGACGCTGCGGTGGGAGCAGTCGCGCCGGGGACGACTGCGGAACGGGTCGACGCCGCTGCCCGGACTCCGATCACCGACGCCGGTTTCGGCGAACAGTTCATTCACCGGACCGGTCATGGAATCGGCCTCGAGGTTCACGAACAGCCCTACATCGTGGCCGGTAACGATCTGGTGCTCGAAGCGGGAATGGCGTTCAGCATCGAGCCAGGCATCTACCTGCCGGGTCGTTGGGGGGCCCGTATCGAGGATATCGTGGTGGTCGAACAGCACGGTGCGAGGCGGCTCAACCACCGCCCGCGCGAACTCGCCGTATTGCCGGCATAACCCCTGGCCGGGCTCTGCCGCCTAAGGCCTCTAACTGCCTCGCGGCGCGCGGCTGGAGCATCTAGGTTAGCCATGGGGCACCTGGGTCGTCCCTTGGAGGGGTAGCGGGATGAGACCACGAGTTGGAGACCACCGGCTTGTCGTTGCCCTAGCCGCTCTCGCTGTCTGGGGGGGCATGCTCACCGCCTGCGGGCAGAGCAAGATCACGAACCTCGGCGATCTCTCCCTCGCCACCGACTCGCCGGCGGGCCACATCGTGTGGCCGGCACCCATGGAGCCCATGGGTGCCGGCATGCAGATGGTCATCCCCAACTGCACGACCCAGCCGACGGCGGCCCAGCAGCACGCGGCGGTGAGGGTCGTCAACTCGACGGTGGCCGCCACGCAGCGCTACCAGAGCCTGGGGGTGGCCAAGGCGGACGGCTACCTCCCCATTACACCGACCGGTCGGGCCGTGGTCCACTACATCCGGGCCGCCTACGTCAGTGACAGCCGCACCCTCGATCCGGGTGCCATCGAGTCGCTCGTGTACGCCAACACGTCTCGCGGAGCCGTCCTGGTGGCTGCGATGTACACCCTGGCGTGGGGCCAGGTCGGCCAGATGCCTCCCATGCCTGGCGGGTGCTTCACCCAGTGGCACACCCACACCAATCTGTGCTTCTCCGACGCTACTAGCGCGGTGGTGGGAAGCACCCGGCGAGGACCGTGTCGGCCGGGCTCGACCAACCGGATAACCCAACCAATGATCCACGTGTGGCTGGTTCCAGTACCAGGTGGGCCTCTCACCGTCGACGACTCCGACACCCAGGTGGTCCGGGCTGCCGAGCAGGTGTCGCCACCCACTCCCGTCAACACCATAGCCTGATCGGGAACATCCGTTTGGAGTCGTCCTGGCAGTTGGCGCATGGATCAGGTCGAGTCCGTCTTGTAGCCAGCCAGCCGGTCTGCTCATGTAGGGACCCGCCGCACGTGATCTTTACGGCGCTCACCGAACCGGATCTGGATCCCGCTCGCCCTTCGTCATGCCTGTTAGCGGACGAGCAGCGTCCGCGAGTCCTGGTAGCCACGCAGCCTGCTCTCGTCATCTGGTCATCGCTGTGGGACACACGATCTGACGCCAGGGTGCGCTTCGACCTCCCGCCGGACGGGCGGGGTGGAACGAACCTGAGTTGGACACTGCTGGTGGAAGAGCCGCCGCTGGAGCCCGCTCTGCGGGGGCATTTCTGTAAGCGGCTCAACCAGCTGATCAACGCGAGCCCTCGGTACACCTTCGGTCAGTAAATCGGGTCGACAGCGCGCCAATTGCGAGACTTCCTGTTATTGGAGTCACAGGGTGAGGAATTCGCAATAGAGGATTAACGTCAATTCACGATAAGTCACATCGATTCAACGTTGGCGTAACAACCCACTCGCTATCGTCGGAAATGTCAGCGAGGGGGCATCTGGCCTTAGCGCTGTGTCCAGGTTCCAACCCTCACGAGCGTCGTTTGTCCACCTGAGAGGTGGGAGATCATGACCATGGGGAACCAGACCGACGAAGCATGCGAGGCCGAAACCTACGAGCAGCTAGTGACGCCGGAATTCGCTCCACTCGCCGCGTTCGCCGGGTTCGGTGTGTACGAGGCGGTGGCCGTTCAGGAAACTGGCAGGGACATCGCGGACCTGATAGGCCGTATACCAGAGGCCATAACCGCATACCTCATGATGCGTCCGGAATCCGCGCGCCTAATGGGTGGATCGGATCCTCCTATCAGAGCGCCGCTCATCAAGGAATGGCTGGACCGGACGATCGCCGGGCCGTTTGACGGTAGTCTGGCAGGATTCGTCCGAGAGATCAGTCACCTTGGGGACAAGGAAGTGACCTTTCCCGGAGTGCAAGTACCGCTTCCGCCGCAACTCGTCCTGGCGCTCACCGCCTGGTTGCAGGGACAGATCCTGGCGGCCATGGGCGAGACCTGCGACCTCGCCACCGTGTCGGCCGCCGGTGCTGCCTGGATGAACCAGTTCATGCTTCAGCTGGGGATCATTCTCGAGCCGAGCCTCACGGAACCGGATGGGCCCATGGGGCGCCATGAGGCTGCGGAGTTTCATCCGTACGCAGATTTTGCGGGTTTCGGACCCAAAGAGGCATCGATTCTGCGTAAAACCGGCCCGCTGCTAGGACCAGCCGCGGGGGGCGTAGTCACTCTCGCGTATGATTACCTCCTTTCCCGTCCAGAATCGGCTGGATACTTCCAGGACGCCTCGCACCTCACGCAGCGAAAGATGACACTCAAGGCGTGGTGGTCCAGGACCACCACCAAGCCGATGGACGGCGATTTTCATTCCTATATGTCCCGAGTGGCCGATGCCCACGTCAAAGACGGTGGTACACATCCGCAGGTGGTCATCCCGGCTGATCTGACCATCGCGCTCATGGGGTGGGTGGAGATGCGAGTCATGACGGCGTTGAATACCGTCGCTCCGGGGCTCGATGGTGATTACGTCTTCGGGCAGCTTCCCGAACCACCCGAGGCGGCGGCTGTAGGACAGGCGTGGATGCGGATGCTGACTCTCCAGCTAGGGATCCTGCTCAAGCCTTACCTCGCATCGCCCATCGCGCCAGCACTCGCTTGACGGTTCGCTCCGCGTTCGGCGTCCACGTCAAGGCCGACGTGCGACGATGTCGCGGGCATCCGGGAGCGACCGAGCCAGCCGGTCGAGTTGTGTCACAACCAGGACGTCGCCAGCGCGGCAGGCGGCCATTGCCTCGCGCAGCCCGGGGCGGTCTCGGTTGGTTCCGGTCAGGCCATGATCGACGTAGATCCGCTCGGGCGCGACGTCCAGGGCCGCGAGGGCGTCGCGCTGGGCGGTGAGGTCCTGATCGTCGGTGGGCACCCGCGCATAGCCGATCCTGAGTCCGGTCACCGTCACAGTGTGCCGTATAGCCTCCCGTCACCGGCATTCCTCACCGAACCACCCTTACGGCACTCCCTCTCCTGCTGATTCCTGTGGCCGGCGCTGACCGGCGGGAGTTCCGGTGGGGGTTCGGCAATCGGACGCGCTGCCCGACGACGATCCGAGTCCTGTGAGCCTCGGATTCGTGAACGCCGTGCGTGATCAGTCGAGATGGCGTAGGGCGGGCCAGAGTTGAGCCCATGTGGTTGCTGGCACAGGTAGATCGTGCCGTGGTGGGCGATCTCGTTGTTGCGTAGATCGTCGGGCAGGGTGATGGGTGCGATTTCGCGTACCTGGGACCAGAAGCGATGCAGGTAGCTGGTGTTCCACTGGCCCACGCACAGCACCGTTTGCGATAGACCAAGCCGAGCCGGGACACGCGCTACTGGTGGGCCCGGCCGGTGTGGTCGCCCTGACGGACAGGTCCAAAGGAGCACACTGAAACGGCCGACCGGCTTGGCGTTCTAACCGGAAAATGCCTCGGGAGTGGGCAGGCGCAGCTCCCGGCGGAGCGAAGCAGCCGGGACGGTGGTTGAAGGCTGCTCAGGCAGCGGGTTCGAGGGTGACGCGGTAGCCCATGGCAGTGAGTTGGCTGATGTGGTTACGGATCTTGCGGGTCATGTCGATACGGGTGGGTGTGGTAGTCGGCTCCGAGACCGTGGAAGCGATCGTGCGGGGGCTGAGTTTGGCTCAGGACACCAGATGGGCCGGCCGCTCAAAGGCCATTCCCGGACGTCAGTCCGGGGAACCATCCTCCAAAATCGGGAAACTTGGGGGTTATGGTGGATCATGCGTAGCCTCGTTTACGTTCGCAAACGCACCCTTGAGTGGCACGAGGTTGCCGATCCCGCGCTCGTCGCCGAATCCGATGTTCTTGTGCGGCCGTTCGTGGTGGCGCGTTGCGATCTGGACAACGCCTTCCTGCGGCACGACCTCGGTGGCCCGCTGCGGCTGGCACATCTCGCTCACGTGCTGGATCGTCGGCTCGTCGAAGATCTTGGGCGTCGGCCCTTCGCTGGACCCTTCCCCTACGGACACGAGTGCGTGGCCCAGGTCGTCCAGACCGGCACGGCGGTCAGATCGATCGCACCCGGTGACGTGGTGATCGTCCCGTTCCAAGTCTCCTGCGGCACGTGCGCCACGTGCTCACGGGGTCTGACCGCGGCGTGTACGACCGATCGGCGGACCCCTATCTCGATGTACGGCCTGGGCGAGGTAACCGGGGGGTGGGGCGGAACGCTGAGCGACCTGCTGCGGGTACCCCACGCCGATCACATGTTGCTCTCGGTTCCCGCTGGTGTGGACCCACTGACGCTGGCCAGCGCCAGCGACAACATTCCCGACGGCTGGCGTGCAGTCGCGGGCCCGCTGGCCCGCACGCCCGGCGCGCCGGTACTGGTGCTCGGTGGCCGGGCGAAGAGCGTCGGCTTGTACGCAGCAGCCAGCGCCCTCGCCCTCGGCGCTGAACACGTCGACTACCTGGACACCAGCTCCGAACGGCTCGCCATCGCCGACAAGCTCGGTGCCCGCCCGATGGAACGCTCCCGCCGGTGGCCGAACTCGAAGAACGGTCCGGCCAGCTATCCGGTCGTGGTGGACGCCTGCGGCGATAGCGGAGCGCTGAGGTTCGCGATGCGCTCGCTGGCTCCAGGCGGCATCTGCACCTCGGTTGTGCCGTACTTCACTGCCGGGACATGGCTGCCCCTGTGGGGCATGTACGTCCAGCAGAACAGCTTCGTAACCGGTGTGGCGAACGCCCGGGCCGAGCTACCGGAGGTACTGGCCGCGGTCGGCACCGGGCGCCTCCGGCCGGAGCTGGTGACTGGAGTTGTGGCTGGCTGGGACGAGGCGCCGGAGGCGCTGCTCGCGCCCGCGGCCAAGGTCGTCGTGCACCGCCCGCCGCTCTTGCCAGGCGAATTCACCGGGACGCCAGATCTACCGACCGCCCGGTGAAGCAATGCAGCCGAGTAGCGTTGTCTGCGCGCGAGTCATCACTCGAGGCCGAGCGAGACTGCACGCTTCCGACCGCCGAGGGGTACGCAGGCTCCTGTTCTTCGGGGTGCCGGAGCCGAAGACGGTCAAGAACCGCGTCCACGTCGATCTTGGTGCCAAAGATTCCGAGGCGGAGATCGACCGGCTAGTAGGCCTTGGCGTCCCGCGTCGAGTACTGAGAGGAACTCGGCGACCCCGACGGCGTTGGCGCGGTCGGGCCAGAACCGGCCTTTGACGAACCGGCCGAGCAGACCGGGGGTGTCGAGCTCGTCGTAGCTGGCATGTGGGTGACCACGTCCCGGACGCGCCACCGGGCACACAGCGAGGGCGCGTCCCACTGCTCGGGGGTGAGGGTGGCGAGGAAGTGCGCGAGATCGGTGCGCTCGTCGCGGGCGAGCTGCATCAGGTCCATGCGGTGTCCATCCTCGCGGAGGCCGCGCTACGGGGTGAGCGGCTGGAGTGACGGCCCGGTACCGGGGCGATTGGGTTGTGCACGGCGCTCACGCGACCAGGTGTTCGGCGAACAGTCCCAGGCGGTAGGACCAACCCTGCGGGCTGTCGACGACGCCGTGCACGCAGGCGGCGCCTCCGCCGTGCCGGTCGAAGCCCCGGTGCTCGAGCTCGACGGTGGTCCGGTTGGGTCCGTCCGGGATGAACCGGACCTCGACCTCGCTGGCGTGATCCGGGTTCGGGTCGTACTGGAAGTTCGCGTCGAGATGCCACGCCAGGATGAGCCGCTCGGGCGGTTCGAAGGCGGTGACTCGCCCGGTTTCGCATTCGGTGCCATCGGCTCCGCGCTCGTACCAGCGGCCCCCGACGTCGGGCTCCAGGATGAAGTCGGCCATCTCGGCCTCGCCGATGGAGAACTCCCTAGGCCACCAGCTTCCCAGCTTCGCGGTGAAGACCTCGAATGCTCGCTGCCGTCCGGGTCGACGCGGTAGATCCGGGGGGTGCCCTTCGCCCGGCCGCTGACCAGGCCCGACTGTTTGAGGACTTTCAGGTGCTGTGACACCGCCGGCCTGCTCACCGGCAATGCGTCTGCGAGCGCACCGACCGTCCGTGGACGGCCGACGAGCAGCTCGAAGATGGCCGGGCTCGACACCGACGACATCTCCCTCTGCCCGCAAGGGCACCCTGCGGCTGCACGGGAAGGCCCGCGCTGATGCTCAACCAGCGTGGCGGGCGGCTCACCGACCGGGCCGCCCGCAGCATCATCACCGGCCTCGGCGACCAGATCGGCCTCGACAACTGCCCCGGCGGACCCGGGTTCGGGCCACGCACCCTGCGCCACACCCCGAGCTAAACGAACCGGCGTGCCATCCGGGCGTCTCGCCGCTGGTGATCGGGAACCGGTCCGCACCCCGGGACCGTTCTCGGGGTGACCCCGAGTCAGATCCGGGGCAACACCGACGCGCTGGCCGTTCCCGCAGGCCGATAATGAGGAATGGCCATCAGGAGGAGGGACTCCATGAGCACGACACTGACTCGTCCATCACATGGCAAAGTCATCGCCGGGGTATGCGCTGGGATCGCCGAGAGGTTCGGCTGGGACGCCAATGTGGTC
Organism: uncultured Pseudonocardiaceae bacterium; assembly: GCA_964250265.1. Classification (GTDB taxonomy): domain Bacteria; phylum Actinomycetota; class Actinomycetes; order Mycobacteriales; family Pseudonocardiaceae. The sequence goes on from CAXUFG010000003.1 coordinate 21,164, forward strand.
CGTCTGCTATTCGTGCTTTCCTGCCTGCTGCCCGGCCCGCAGATCGTCGTCTACCTGGCGCTGTGGGTGCTGATGCCCAAGCGGCCGTAACTGAGCATCAGCCCAGGGTCGTTCAGCTCAGCGCAGGCGCGCACGCAGCCAGCCGTACCACTCGGCCATTCCATCGCCGGTGGTGGCGGACAGCTGCAGTATCTCGACTCCCGAGTTTGCCCGTCGGGCGCCATCCAAAAAGTCGGCGACGTCAAAAGTGACGTACGGCAGCAGATCGATCTTGTTGAGCAGCACCAGGTCAGCGGCGCGGAACATCTGCGGGTACTTCCGCGGTTTCTCCGCACCCTCGGTGACCGAGGTGATGACGACCCGGGCCTGTTCCCCGAGGTCGAACAACGCCGGGCAGACCAGGTTGCCAACGTTCTCGATCAGCACCACCGAGCCGTCCGGCGGGTCCAGCGTCTCCAGCCCACCGGCGAGCATTTGCGCGTCAAGATGGCAGCCGGACCCGGTGTTGATCTGCACCGCTGGGGCGCCGGTGGTGCGGATGCGATCCGCGTCCAGCACCGTCTCCTGGTCACCTTCGATGACTGATACTCGTAGCTCAGCACCCAGCTCCCGGATGGTGCGCTCGAGGATCGTGGTCTTACCCGCCCCCGGGGAACTCATCAGATTCAGCGCGAGGATGCCGTGCTCCGCCAACCACTTGCGATTTCGCTCGGCAAGCTTGTCATTACGTGCCAACACCGCCTGCTCGAGGGTGACGGTGCGGGTTTCGGGCGTCTGATGGGTGTGGCTATGGCCATCGCCGTGCCCATGCCCGTGATCGTGCCCGTGACCATGTCCGTGGTCATGGTCGTGTTCGAGGTCCACGAGGACGGTATCCCCTGAGCAACCGCACGTCGCGCACATCAGGCCATTACCTCAACTTCCCGAATCTTGAGTTCTTCTCCCGCAAGGAGTTCTCGGTTCGCGCTACCACAGGTGCACAGTACGAGCAGGTCGTTCAGTGCGAACTCCTCGCCGCAGTCCCGGCAGCGGGCCATTCCTGTGGGTTGGACGATCTCCAACGAGGCTCCCTCAAGCGTGGTGCCCTCGGTCACAAGATCGAAGCAGAACCGCACTGAATCGGCTACGACACCGGACAGCGTGCCGATCTCCAGGCAGACCCGTCGCACCGGCACGTCACCCATCCGGTCGTACACGGCCTGGATCACGCTCTGGGTGATCGCCATTTCGTGCAAAAAGGGTCCTCCTCGGCTCGACGCCCAGTGCAGTCCCCTGCGGGGATCTTGTCAACCAGGGCGAGAGAGAATCATCCAATGCAGCACTGTATCCGGGTTGAGGTGCGGGTTGAGGGCGTTGTGCAGGGGGTGGGGTTCCGGCCTTACGTTCACGGCTTGGCGCACCGTCTTGGGCTGTCCGGCCGGGTCGGCAATGACACCGCCGGGGTCTTCATGGAGGTCGAAGGAGCTGAGCAGGCGGTCAACGAGTTCCTGACCACGCTGCCGTCGGAGGCTCCGCCGCTGGCCGTCATCGAGCAGGTGCGTACCAGTCAGCTCACTCCCACCGGGGAGTCGGGCTTCCACATCGTCTCCAGTAACGCCTCCGGCCCGCGGGACACCTTGATTTCCGCGGACACCGCGACCTGCGCCGACTGCCTTCGCGAGCTGGCCGATCCCACCGACCGCCGCTTCCACTACCCGTTCATCAACTGCACCAATTGCGGTCCGAGGTTCACCATCGTGCGCGACGTGCCCTACGACCGCCCGTTCACCACCATGGCACCGTTCGCGATGTGCTCCGCCTGCGCAAGCGAGTACCACGACCCTACGGACCGGCGTTTCCACGCCCAGCCGGTCTGCTGCCCGGCCTGCGGACCCCGGCTGCGGCTGCTCGATGCCGGCGGCGCCGAGTTGCCCGGTGAGCCGCTGGCCGCAGCTGCGGCATTGCTGACCGGTGGGGCGGTGCTGGCGGTCAAGGGGCTGGGAGGGTTTCACGTCGCGGCGCTGGCCTCCCACCCGGCCGCGACCGCACTGTTACGGGCGCGCAAGCACCGCGAAGACAAGCCGTTCGCGGTGATGGTGGCGGATCTGGCCACCGCACACGCAATGTGCGTGATCGATCCGGTGGGGGAGCAGGTGCTGGCCGGACGGCGGCGGCCGGTAGTGCTGCTGCCACGCCGCCCAGACGCACCCATAGCGCCAGCCGTCGCGCCCGGCAACCGCAGCCTCGGCCTGATGTTGCCTTATACCCCGTTGCATCACCTATTGCTGAGTGAGCTCGCCGAGCCCATCGTGTTGACCAGCGGCAACATCTCCGATGAGCCGATCGCCTACCAGGACGACGACGCGCGCCAACGGCTGACCGGCATCGCGGATGCCTATCTCACCCACGATCGGGCGATCCACATGCGCACCGACGACTCGGTGGTGCGAGTGTTCCGCGGCGCCGAGTTGCCGGTGCGCCGGTCCCGAGGCTATGCGCCCGAACCACTCACCCTCGCCCAACCGGTGCCCCGGCCGATTCTCGGCTGTGGCGCCGAGCTCAAGAGCACCTTCTGCCTGGCTCGCGGACGGCACGCGTTCGTGTCGCACCACATCGGGGACCTGGAGAACTACGAGACTCTACGGTCATTCACCGAGGGCGTGGCGCACTTCCGGCGGCTTTTCGACGTGACGCCGGAGGTTGTCGCGTACGACTTGCACCCGGAGTACCTGTCGACCAAGTACGCGCTCGAACTGGCCGACCTGGAACCCGTGGGGGTGCAACATCACCACGCGCATATCGCCTCCTGCCTGGCCGACAACGGCGCGGCTGGACCAGTGCTGGGAGTGGCCTTCGACGGGACAGGTTTCGGCAGTGACGGCACCTTGTGGGGTGGGGAGTTCCTGCTGGCCGATCTGTTGGGTTTCCAGCGGATGGCGCACCTGGTGCCGGTCCCACTGCCGGGCGGTGCCGCGGCTATCCGGCAACCCTGGCGGATGGTCGCCGCCTACCTGGGCGATGACGCGCCGCAAGAGCTGATCCAGCGCAACGCCCAGCACTGGGATGCAGTACGGGCCATGGCCTCGCGGCAGGTGAACTCCCCGCTCACCTCCAGCGCCGGACGCCTGTTCGACGCGGTCGCGGCCATCCTCGGGATCCGCGACTCGATCAACTACGAGGGGCAGGCCGCGATCGAGCTCGAACAGCGAGCCGACCTCACCGAACGCGGAACCTACCCCGCCGCGGTCACCGAGGGGCCTGCGCTTGAACTACACGGTGCGGATCTGGTGCGTGCCGCGGTGAACGATCTCCAAACGGGGGTTGCGCCTGAGGCGATCGCCACCCGGTTCCATCACGGCCTTGCCGATGCCATCGTCCGGGTCTGCCTGATGCTGCGGGACTCCACAGGGGTGGACGTCGCTGCGCTGTCAGGCGGGGTCTTCCAGAACGTGCTACTGCTTGAGTGCACCGTGGCCGGTTTGGAGCGATCCGGCTTCCGGGTGCTCACCCACTCCCGGGTACCGCCCAATGACGGCGGAATCAGCCTCGGCCAGGTCGCCGTCGCGGCCGCATCCCTGCGCGCTGAGGGCTGATCGCGTTGAACAGCAACCTGCCGACCGGGTCGGTGGGTTGGCGTGAGGCCAACCACACTGGGGTGGGAACCGAATACGCCAGAAAGGGGCCGCTGCCGAGTGGGGTCGCCGTAGTTTCCAGCGCAAAAACAACGATTGGAGTTCCGCGCCTGGTCAGGCTGCGGTGGCGCGGTGACGTTCGAGGACCCGGTACACGGTGGCTCGGGAGACGGTGAACAGCTCGGTGAGGTCGGCCTTGGAGTACTCGCCGGTGTCGTGCATCCGTACCAGCTCGTGTTGCTGTCGGGTGGTGAGCTTCGGCTGCTTGCCGCGCAGCTTGCCCTTCGCGCGGGCGACGGCCATCCCTTCGCGGGTGCGTAGCCGGAGTAGGTCGACCTCGAACTCGGCGAAGGTGGCGAGGATGTTGAAGAACATCTTGCCGAGCGGGTCGGTGGGGTCGTAGATGGTGCCGCCGAGGGAGAGCCGTACGCCGTGGTCCACGAGGGAGTCTCCGATGTCGCGGGCGTCGGGGACGGACCGAGCGAGTCGGTCGAGTTTCGGGACGACGAGGGCGTACGGATGGCCCGACAAGTGAGACGATCACCGGACGGGCTATATGAGACGACACCTGTGCTGGTCGACGCCAGCCGCGGTCTGTCCCGCCAGGTGTCCGTTGGGGGTTCCCCTGCGGACGCGGCCGGGTGGTACAGGCTGCTGCGATGGTGGACCAGCCCCCGGCTGGGAGGCGAAGCCCACAGGGGACCGTGGCCGGCATAGGGGCGCCCGACCGCGCACGTCAGACCAGGGGGCGGCGTGCAATCGTCAGAGGAACGTCACGCGGGTCGCTTCCTGCTTGCCTTGGGCGAAACCAGCACGGGCGGCGGGGATGCGGGTTGCCGGATCCATCTGGTTCGTGCCCATTGCGGCTCGGGAATCGGCGTCCGGTGTGATTACCTCGACGCGGCTTCCCTGCTTGCGCAGGGCCTCGACCTGGCTTGCCAGGTCCGTGCCCCATTCCGGTGATCTGCGCAGGCCCTCGAACTGGCCTGCGGGGTCCGCGCCCCGTTCCGGTGGTGTCTGGCTCCGTCCGCCGAACGGCGAGAGCACCACGACGTTCGCATAGCCCGAGGTAAGGTCGGCGTTTTCGCCGGAGCGCACGCCACCGTTGATATAGTGAGTGCCGTTGATGCTGTGCGTGGGGACCAGGCCGGGCAGCGCGGTGCTCGCGGTGACCGCGTCCACCAGGTCGACGCCGGAATCGCGGTCGAACGCAGCCAACTCGCCGGTATGCGCGTCGACGGCTACCACGATCATCGGCCTGTCCGGCCATTCAGGGCGAGGCAACCTGGCGGCGACCATTGCGCGCCGCTGTCCCGCCCCGGGTCCGAGTGTGGAGTCGCTCTCTAACCCGAACGCGCCCATCGCACGTCGTAGATCGGCTGCCGAGGTGGCGGCGGCGCCGATGGCCCTCATCCGCTCGAACACCGTGGCCATCGGCAGGGACGGCGGCCGTTCCCGGTGCTGTCC
>CAXUFG010000003.1:26251-57767 GCA_964250265.1 uncultured Pseudonocardiaceae bacterium
GCCGCCGGTCCCGGGTGGGGCCGCCCGGGTGCACCGGGCTCGGACAGCACCGAGGCCAACAGTTCGGCCGCTGGTATACCGCTGCGCACCTGCGCTGCCGTGGTGGCACCGGACGAGGTGCCGACCACCAGATCGGCGGCCTCTGTCATATCGAGACCAGCTTCGGCCAGGCCTGCGATGATACCGATCTGCCACGCTTGTCCGGCAGCGCCACCGCCACCGAGAACCAGAGCGACGTTGTGAACCATAGGTGTCGCCTTTCGGGAGTGTCTTGTTATCGAGGCGCTCCCGGCGATACCTACGTCAACCGCCCGACCGTGACGGGAAGGGGGAGCACCCACATCGATACAGCGTTCATGGGTCTCACCTCCTCGGACGGTGTCGCGGTCGGCTGCAAGCTACCAGCCCGATGCGATCCCGCCCATCCCTTTTCCCGCCACGTGATCACGACTCCAGACAGGCCCTAGTCCGGTTCGTACTCGTGTGGGCAAGGATCCGGTCCATGGCCGGACCGTACTCAGCGCGCACAGATACCACCAACGCAATACGCGAAGGAACCCACGTCTGACCCCACTGAGCTGCACCGAGTGCTAACGACGCGCGGGTCACTCGGTCGAACCACGTAGCGGCCGGTACCCGTCGGCGTCGAGCTTGGCCAGTTCGCCGTCGATGTCGACGGAGTGGGTGCCGTAGAAGTGGACGTTCTCGTGGTGGGTCGGCCAAATGTGGGCGAGGACTTCGTCGTCGATCCACCGGCCCGGGCGGCGCAGCGCGGCGACGGCTGGCCGTGTTCTCGCCCTTGTTGAGCTGGCGAGCGATGCGCCGCCGGTATGTCTCGTCGGCCAGGTACCGCGCGGCGTAGACGGTGCGGCGCAGCGCCCCGTACTCCTTGATCGCGGAGGTGAGCGCGTTCTACTGCCGCTTGGACGAGCACAGTTTCCCGACGACCAGCGCGGCGGTGGCGTGCCCACCCTGGACGGACGCGGCGACCCGCAGCAAGGTCGTCCCACATGTTCGTGATCAGCTCGGTGTTGAGCTTCCTGGTGAGCAGCGGCCCGCACCGTGGGTACCGGTCGGTGAACTCGGCGCGCGGCCCGGTCCGGTACAGGGTGATCTTCCCGAGGTCCCGGATGCGTGGGGAGAGCTGTCGGCCGAGCAGGTCGAACGGCGCGAAGTTCGCCAGCGTCGGCCCCGTGGGTGTCGGTGGCGTGCTCGGTGATGGGCAGGTCGGTCTCGTTGCCGAGGATGCCGTCGAGCACGTAGTGCGATTCCGATGCGCATCCCCAGTGGCGGCGCACTCCTGGCTCATCCGGACGGCGCGCCGTCCGGATGGTGGCCACCCCGCGGCGGCACTCCGCGGAGCCATCCAGGCCCTCGCCGCCCGCATCACTCACGTCCGCGCGAACGCGCAACACCCCGTCCCGGTCAAGGGATCCTCATGAGCACCTTCGCATCTGTAGCCCCGTCCACATCACGCAGCTCGGAAGTCCACAGCCGCGCGACATCGACCTCGCCCAGTCGATCTCCAGAGGGTCAGGATCTGCGTGACCAGTTGGGCGGTGGGGCGGCACCGCGGTTCATGGACCAGGTGACGCCGCCGAGACGGCCTTCCTGGATGGACTCGGGGGGCCGCTGCTGGTACGACGTGGAGAGTTCAGCGGTGGCATCGTGGCCCTGGTTCATCATCACGCAGGGACCACGGTAGGAGCAGCGGGCGCAGACTTCCGGCGCGGGGCTGGGATAGACGTCGAGGTTCACGCTGGTGACAGCGCTGGCCTCGGCGGCCAGGTTCAGGCCAGCCGCGGCGCGGTGGGCCTCGCCGCGGCGGGTGGGGGGGGGGGGGTAGGGGTGGGTGGCGTGGGGGTGCAACCCGTCGCCGGGAAAGGTGCCGCTGTGGGCATACATCCGGCGATGACGGATCGGTGAGCGCCCGGCAGGCAGGGGAGCTGTCACGCCCCGCTCGCCGGCGTCAGTGCGAATCTCGTTGTACATGGTGCCCGAGATCTGCATGCCGAGGTAGAACTGCGGCCACGCCCAGGACCATGCGATGGTCCGTTCATCCAACTGGAGCGCATCCTGGTCCGCCCAAGCTTCTGTGACGAGCCGGTGCTGGAGAACCCAATAGGCGTCATCGGAGTCGATAACCAGCAGGTCGACCCGGTCGCAATAGCGGATCTCGTCACCGGCGGCCGTCAACAGGTTGGCGCCGGCCGCCGCCGGATCGGGGATATTCGCCTCGAAATCGGTATCGACCCGGATCGGGGTGAAGTTGTCGACCGTTGGCGCCCAGGCGGCGTATGCGCCGAGCAGTGCCCGACCCCGATCCAACGCCTCCTGCTGGGTGTGGTCATCGATCCGGCCGCCGGTAGCCGCCGCTACCTGGCCACGGACGGAGCGGTCCAGAGCCTGGTATATAAGTGGCTGCACGATGGCTCTGTCCCACTCCCACATCCCGGGGAAGTAGTACACCGCGAGCGCGTCGCGCAGCGCTTGGCTCAGGTCGATAGGGCTAGGTCGAAGGATCGGTTCAAGGTTCTGCCGGTGGGGGGAACTCAGATCCCATTCCCGGCGGCAGCGCTTGAACGCCGTCCGATCCGACGCGTGGATGCGGTATACCATCGCACCTCGACTCAATGCGTTTTGACTTCGCCTGCCGGTGACCGCCGTCGCATGATTCAGTGCGCGTGCGGCCAAGGATCGTCCGCTGACCAGCGGCAACGATCATGACCCCCGGCCGCCGCGTCCATCTCGGCAAACAGGTCGTCGAAGAACGCCGGCATGTCGTTGCGGTGGTGTGCCTGCCATCCGCTGTAGTAAATCCAGGCGTCGGGTAGCGAATCCTCCGGCGCTGGCACGGGGAGAGTCCCATCGGCGCCGACTCGCTTCACCGTATAGCTTTCGCCCCGGCGCTCGAGGTAGACAACCTCACCGGGTTCGGGCCAATCGGCCACGATCTCGGTGATCAACTCATTCCGGTTCAGCGGACCTCCCCTGCGACGTGCTCAGCAGATCCGCGGCAACGGGTCGCCGACCAGCAGATCAATAATTCGGGTGCCGCCGAACCCGGTCTTGAGCAGGACCAGCCCGGGCGGATCTGCGGCGACCCGGCCGACCACCGTCGCCCCGGCACCGAGGGGATGTGCCTGTAGAGCTGTTACCGCGGCGTCGGCCGCACCAGGGTCGACGATCGCCACAATACGTCCCTCACAGGCGACGTAGAGCGGGTCGATACCCAGCAGCTCGCAAGCCCCCCGAACCTCCGCCCGCACGGGTACGGCGTCCTCCTCTACCACCACAGCCACGCCGGCGGCCGTAGCCACCTCGTTGAGGATCGTCGCAACCCCGCCACGGGTAGCGTCACGCATCGCTCGGACGTCCGGGCCCACCGCATCGAGCAGCCCCCGGACCATCTCGTGCACCGGCGCGGTATCGGAAACCAGATCGGCCTGGAGGTCCAGCTCGCCACGCTCGAGCATGATGGTGATGCCGTGGTCGCCCACCGGTCCGGACACGATCACCACGTCGTCGGGGCGAGCAGTGGCCACGCCGAGGTTCAGGCCATCGGTGATCAACCCGACCCCAGCGGTGTTGATGTAGCAGCCGTCCCCCTTGCCTCGTTGGACGACCTTGGTGTCGCCGGTGACGATCGAGACTCCGGCTGCTGCCGCGGCCGCCGCCATCGACGCCACAATCCGCCGGAGGTCTTCGACCGGGAATCCCTCTTCCAGGATGAACCCGGCGGACAGATGGGCCGGCGTTGCTCCGGACACGGCCAAGTCATTGACCGTGCCGTTGACCGCGAGGTCACCGATGTTCCCGCCTGGGAAGAACAACGGTGACACCACATAGGAGTCCGTCGTGAAGGCCAGCCGCGCATTGCCGGCGGTCACCGTTGCGGCGTCCTCCAGCGGCTCCAAGAGAGGATTGCGGAAGGCGTCCAGGAAGACTGCCTCGATCAGCGACTGGGTGGCCTTACCACCGGCGCCGTGAGCCAGGGTGATGAGCTTTTCCCGCACCCTGGGACGGGCTCGCCGCGCCCGGTCGATGCGCTCCAGCACCAACTGCTCCCGGCTGGTGTGCTCGGTCCCGGGTGCGGCGTGCACGTCGGTGTGACCGGCGTCGTGCTCGGCGACGGCCGCCTCCGCCCAGTCAGCCCGCTGCTGCTGGGTGGTGTTCTGATGGGTCATGCCCTGCTGCTTTCAATGCTGACTTCACGGACCCGCTGCCGGCTGAACCGCCCAAAGTTGTAGTACGCCGCACAGGCTCCTTCAGAGGAGACCATGCAGGTGCCGATCGGCGTCTCAGGCGTGCACGCGGTGCCGAACACCTTGCATTCCCAGGGTTTGAGGACGCCCTTGAGCACCTCGCCGCACTGGCATGCCTTCGGGTCGGCTACCCGCACCCCGGGTAGCGTGAACTGCCGCTCAGAGTCAAAGGCCGCATACTTCTCCCGCACCTGCAGCGCGGAGTGTGAGATGAAGCCGAGCCCGCGCCACTCGAAGTACGGACGCAGCTCCATCACCTCACCCACCGCTCGCAGCGCCACCGTGTTGCCATCCCACGGCACGACCCGCGAGTACTGGTTCTCCACCTCGCAGCGGCCTTCTGCCAGCTGCTGGAGCAGCATGTACACCGACTGCAGGATGTCCAGCGGCTCGAACCCCGCCGTCACCAGCGGCTTGCTGTACTCCGAGCAGATGAACTCATACGGTCGGCAGCCGATGACCGTCGATACGTGGCCAGGGCCGATGAACCCGTCCAGCCGCAGGTCGGGGGAGTCGAGAATGGCCTTGATCGCCGGAATGATCGTGACGTGGTTGCAGAAGATGGAGAAGTTCTCGATTCCTTCAGCCGCCGCCCGCAGCACGGTCATCGCGGTGGACGGCGCGGTGGTCTCGAACCCGATCGCCATGAAGATCACATGCTTGTCCGGGTTCTGCCGGGCGATCTTCAGTGCGTCGAGCGGTGAATAGACCATCCGGATGTCGGTGCCGGCAGCCGAGGAGTCGAAGAACGACCCGCGTCCGCCGGGCACCCGCATCATGTCACCGAAGGAGGTCATGATCACATCCGGCTGCTCGGCCAGTGCGATCGCGTCGTCCACTCGTCCCATCGGAATCACGCACACCGGGCACCCAGGCCCGTGTACCAGGCTGATCGACTCTGGAAGGTAGTCCTCCAGCCCGTGCTTATAGATGGTGTGTGTGTGCCCGCCACACACCTCCATGAATTTGTAATGCCGCCCCGGCTCACACAGTGCTGCAATCTTGGCGGCCAGTGCACGAGCCTTTTCAGCATCCCGGTATTCGTCGACGAATCGCATACCGCTCACTGCCTTTCGTCAATCCGTGATTCGAGCAGGGCGGCGATCTCATCATCGTAGGCCTGACCGATGCCTATCAAGAAGTCCATCGCTGCCTTGGCCTCTTGCTCGTCGATCTTGGATAGCGCGAAACCGACGTGAATCAAAATCCAGTCACCAGGGACAGGCGGATCATCGGTCAACAGGCCGATATTGATCGCGCGCTTGACCCCGCTGACCTCGACCATGGCCAGATCGGGCTGGTCGGGCAGGATTTCGATCACTTCGCCCGGGATGCCGAGGCACATGAGGTATTTCCCTCCGTGGTGGGAGTTAGTTACATGTCGCTGATCTGCTTGTAGCGAGCGACGTCCTTAGACACCTGTACCGCTACAGTGACCAGGCCGATCGCCGACCCCCAGAAAACCAGCCGACGCAGCAGACGGAACATTCCCTTCACTTCCTTCCTTGTCGGTGAGCAAATCCAGAACCACTCCGACCGCCCTGCCGACGGCTTCGGCGACGGTCGTGGACAACCCGATACCTTCCTCGGTGCTGACCGGTTCACATCCGACCAGCAAAGTCCGCCCCGCGCTGCCGCCGAGGTTGTCCAGCAGCGCAAGCACCGCGTCGGGGGTCATCCCGTGCGCGTCGACAGCTGACGGCTCGATGCCCGGCACATCGCCGGATCCGATCTCGAGCACGTAGATCGTTCCCGGCTCGCCGCCACGCGATACGGCGTCGAGCAGGATCGTGGTGTTCGGAGCCAGCTCAAGAAGATCGTAGGCCAGGTGCATCCCACGGATCCCGTAATCAGCGACCTTAACGCCGTCGGGCAGCGTCTCGGCGGTGAGCCGCCGAGCCAGCTCGACACCGAAAGCGTCGTCACCGAGGAAGATGTTGCCGATTCCGGCCACCATGGTTGTGGTCATGACTGGGTTCCTGACGAGTCCCTGAGCGGCTTGAGCTCGTCGGGGGCGAAGTAGCGGAACCGGCCGTGTGCCGCCGAAATCTCGGCGCCTGGATCATCGTCGATGGTGACTGCGACGTGAGTGTTCCCGTCGACGTCGAGCAACACCGCGGCGACGGTGGCAGTGCGCCCTTCAAGGAACATGTCCTGCGCATCCGACCGGCGCAGCCCCGGCATGAGCAGCACCTTGCTTCCCTTGGCCACATCGACGCCAGCGATGACCACGCTGTCAGTCTCCGGATCCACTGAAGCATCGGCGCCTGGATCCCACCATGGCGTGCCGGGGGTGGTAATGGTCTCGACCGAGTCCGGTTCCTTGCGGGTGGCAGGTGTCTCCCCGAGATACCGGATCGCGCCGTGCAGCTTATCGAGCATCTCCGGCGGCATCGAATCGACCCGGTCCATCAGCTTACGAGCCCGCTCGTCGGTGGCTCGCGCTTCCGCCTTCTCCTCGTCGGTCAGTGTCATCGTGCGAAGTGTGAGAATCTCGTCGATCTCGGTGCCATCGAACAGCTCACCGGGACTCTCCGGCGCGATCGCCGGGTAGTCGTAGAGGATGATCGGTGAGATCAGGATCACGTCACGGCGCCCCGCTTCACCGATCATCACCGGCCAGGTGCGTTCATTGCGGCAGCTCTTGACGGCGGGTTTAGCCCACTCCGGCGGGTCGATCATGGAGATGAACTCCCCATCGGTGACTGCGAGCACTGTGTGCGCGGCGATCAGTGAGTGCCGCAGCGCCAGATGCCGACCGGCCTCCGGATCGGACCATTGCCCAGTGTTGAGAACCTCGATGGCGAGCCGCATCACGCCGTACGGACCCTCCAGCCGCTGCGCGGATAGCCGGGCCTCGCCGACCAGCGGCCAGCGCTCCCGGGTGAGACCGTCTTCGGTGGTCTCGGTGCCACCAGGGATGCTGATCGGAACCACCTGTTCAGTGTCCAGCAATTCAGGGTCCAACAAATCCGCTACCGAACACACCGCGTCGACCTCGTGTTCCACCGCCTCGTCGAACTCTGGGACCGACCCATCCCCACCGCTGCGGTGCTGCAACTGGAGGAAGCGCAGCCGGATGTGGAGTAACGGGTCGATGCCAGGTTCCAGCAGGAACTCGCTGTGCGAGGTGGCGTGCTCACCATGCCCGGCCGCGGCGTAGGTAGGGGGTACCAGCACCCCCCACTGCCAGCGGATCTGGTTCTTACGCGCCGACGCTCGGTACGGGTACAGCAGGTAACCCTCGTAGAGGACCGCGTCGGCGATCTCCCGGGCTATGTCCATTGGGGCGCTCAAGATCCCCCCTCCGCAGTGCGTTCACGCGCTGTGTCCAGCACGGCGAGGACGGCGTCATCCCAGGTAGGCAGCGCTCGTGTGGCCCGAAATTCGGCGAGCGCATCGATCGTGTCGCGACGCAACCGCAACCACCCGCTGCCGGGGAAGTGAAGGTCCATCATGTCACGCCACACCGCTACCGGCATCTTATAGCGGGCCTCGGCGTGCCAGGGCACTTGTTCAATCCACAGCCCCTTCGCGGCGTCGCCGAAGATGGTCCCGCTGAACAGCAGGATGAACGGGATCTCGCCATCCTCAAGTGCGTGAAAATATCGACCTGAGGTGACCTCCATGTCGTAGCTGCACGGCACCGACACGTCGACCTCAATGCTGTCGGTAAAGCTGGCGACGGTCGTCGAGGTGTTGGCGAACTGGAATGGCTTGAGCGTGTCGCCCCAGCGTTCACGTTCACCGAATAGCTCAAGCAGCCGCTTGGCCTCCTGCTCGCCGTACCCACGGCGTGCTGGTTCAATCCTGATCTGCGTCCGTAACGCGATGGCTTGCACTCGCTGCCCGGCGGCCACGCCGATTCGCAGCCGGAACAGCAGCGTCGGCGCCATGGCATAGCCTTGGGGCTGCACGTCCAGGCAGGTGAAAGAAAGCTCAGTCATCTGCCATCATCACCTGTTCGCTGCGCTCTCGCAGGCCGTCGAAGTACTCATTGATCGCTGTCCACGCCTCCTCGCCACCGTCGAAGCCCTTCCAGTACATGCGGACCAAACCGACCAGCTGGTAGCAGGCGTCGATCGGGACCAGGAAGCACTCGAACCCGTTCGCCGACTTATTCACCAGCAGTGCCTCGACATCAGGGCTTAGATCGGCCATAGCTGGCGTCGCGGCGAGCAGATCCGACCAGGCCTCCAGCGACAGCTGCGATTCGGTTGCTCCTGCCGGGCTCGGGTAGAAGGCAACGGTCTGCCCGAGTGTGCTATTGGTGAAGAAGAATGCCATCGCCACTGGGATTCCGATCGAGTCCCAGGATGCCGCTGCCAGTGGCACGTCGGCGGCGTACTTGTACCGTTCGGGAACTGCCCGATACCGCCCGCCGCCTGCGCCCTCCTTAGTGAACAGGAGAGCGCACGGGCGGCAGGTGCACATCAGACCGCGGCCCTCGATATCGACCACATGCCCATGCCAGTCACCGATCGGCTCGGCGCACATCTCGCAACGCTCGACCGTTTTTTCGGCCGGAGGCGGAGGGGGAGCGGCGCCTCCAACGAAGCGCCGCAGCCCCCCTTTCACGACACCGCCTGCGCAGGGACCGCGATGCGGACCCCGCCATTCTCAGCCAACAGCGGCAGCGGGTCGAGGTGCACTCCGGCCACCTGGTCGCTTCCGCTCGATCCACGGCCGGCTCGGACCACGTTGTAACGCTGCGCGCAGCCGGGGCAGGCCAGCAAGGCCCCCTCCAGCTCCGCGCCGGTCAGTCCGGAGCCGCACACCGCGCAGCGGTCGGCGTAGGCGTAGAGGCTCCCCGCCACGTTGCATACCACCGCCGCGGTATCGCCAACCAGCATCGGAACTACCTGACCCTGACCGAGTTCCTCGATCCCGTCGACCTGAACCCACGTCGCAGCCGGTGCCTCCGGTTGTTTGCTCACCTGGAGCAACGGGAGCATGGTGGCCCCTTCGGGAACCGCTCCCGCGGTGAGCGGCGAAGCCGGATCGGGCGCCACGCCCTCCACCTCCACCTTGGTGACCTCCGGTGCGACGTCCTCAATTCCCTTCTCGATCGCCATCTTGACGGTGAGAGCCGAGGACGGGCAGCCGTCACAGCTACCCGCCAACCGCAACCGCACGGTGCCGTCGGGGTCCAGACCGAGGTACTCGACGTCGCCGGCATGCGAGCCCAGGTAAGGCCGGACCCGCTCCAGCGCGGCGAGAACGCGCTCCTCGGTGCTCTGCGGGTGCAGATCGTGCAGCACCAGCAGCCCCGCCACCATCTTGTCGGCCAGCAGCGGAGTGGCGGCCTGCTCGTCGAGCAGCTCCAGGATGCGGGCCAAGCCCGCACCGTAGAACTCAACGAGCAGGCCGACCAGCTCCTCGGCTCGCCCGGCGGTCGCGGGGTCGGAGGTCGAGGCGAACTCAGCGAGCAGCGCCTCGACCCTTTCCCCAACCGCCTGGATATCCGGTGTGGTACTAGCGGGCACGACTCAGCCGCCAGTCGTGGTGAACGCGTGTGGCGTGTGGAGTCGCTGCATTTCCTGGCCACCTCCCAGATACATGTGCACACCGCAGGGCAGGCACGGGTCGAAGCTGCGCACGGCCCGCATGATGTCGATGCCCTTGAAGTTCGCCGGTGGGTTCTCCTCGAAGATCGGCGTGTTCTGTACGGCGTCCTCGTAGGGGCCCGGCGTTCCGTAGATGTCGCGGACACTGCCGTTCCACGGGGTGGGCGGGTACGGGTGGTAGTTCGCGATCTTCCCGTCCCGGATAATCATGTGGTGCGACAGCACGCCACGAACGGCTTCGGTCCACCCGCAGCTGATCGCTTCCTTGGGCACCTTGAACGGCTCCCAGGTCTTGGTGCGGCCAGCCCGCACCTCGGCCAGCGCCATTTCCACGAAGTGCAGCGCCATGCCGGCAGCGTAGACCTGGAAGTAGGTCCGAGCCCGGTTCCGCTCGATCGCGTTGGACAGCGGCTTACCAGCCTTGTCGTACGGGATCTTCCATTCGAACCTGACCTCGGGCTTTGTCATCGTCCTCGGCAGGTTGATGACTACGCTCTGGCCGGTGGCCTTCACGAAGGGAGTGTCCACCAGCCCGGACAGAGCCGTCGGCCACAACCGAGCGAGCGGCCCACCGCCGGTGTCGAGCGCGAGGTGGTCCTTACCGTCGAACCACCGGGGCGACATCGTCCAGCTGTAAGCACCGGCGAAGTCACGCTTGGCCGGCCGCGGGATGGTGTGCTGGTTCCACGGGTGCCTCCGGTCGACCGGGTTACCCAGCGGGTCCTTGTCGGCGAAGATTTCCTGACCGTCCCAGTCCTCGTAGAACGAGGACCCAAGCAGGATCCGCAACCCGAGGTTGATCTTCACCAGGTCGTTAGTGACCAGCTTACCGTCCACCACCACACCGGGGGTGACGAACATCTTCCGGCCCCAGTTGGTCATGTTCCGGTAGTTGAAGTCACAGTGCTCGGGGTCGTTGAACGCGCCCCAGCAACCCAGTAGCACCCGGCGCCGCCCGACCTCTTCGTAACCAGGCATTGCGTCGTAGAAGAAATTGAACAGGTCGTCGTGCAGCGGCACGATCCGCTTGCAGAACTCTACATACCGCATGAGGCGGGTGTAGTAGTCGGTGAACAGCTGGTGGGTTGCAACCGTGCCGACACCGCCCGGGTACAGCGTGGAGGGGTGCACGTGGCGACCCTCCATGAGGCAGAACATCTCTCGGGTGTAGCGGGAGACCTGCAGCGCCTCGCGGTAGAACTCACCCGAGAGCGGGTTGAGCGCCCGCATGATGTCGCCGATGGTCTTGTACCCGTGGGCCGCTTCCTGAGGCGCCGCAGTGCGGTTGGCCTGGTCGAGCACGCCGGGGTTGGTCTCGGCGACCATCTTCTCGCAGTAGTCGACCCCGACCAGGTTCTCCTGGAAGATGTTGTGGTCGAACATGTACTCGGCCGCTTCGCCCAGGTTGATGACCCATTCACCGAGGTGCGGCGGAGCCACCCCGTAGGCCATGTTCTGGTTGTACACCGAGCAGGTGGCGTGGTTGTCCCCGCAGATCCCACAGATACGACTGGTGATGAAGTGGGCGTCGCGAGGGTCTTTGCCCTTCATGAAGATGGAATACCCGCGGAAGACCGACGAACTGCTGTGGCATTCGGCCACTGTCTTTGCCGCAAAATCGATCTTCGTGTAAATACCGAGGCTCCCGACGATCCGGGTTACCGGATCCCACACCATCTCGGTGAGTTGGCCTGTCGAGCCCGTGCTGTGTTTTGATGCGGTGCTTGTCATCGTCTAGATGCCTTTCTCCAGCCGGTCGGCGATCACCAGGACGGCTTGTAGCCGGTCTCGAGCGTGCGGCCCTTCTTGCGCCACTTGGGCTCGGCGTCGGTCTTCTTCAGCGTGATATTGCGCAGCGACCGGATGACAGACCCGTAGGCCATACTCGCGGTCCCCGACACCAGAGAACCCGGAGGTGCGTCCATGAACGGCATGAACTTGTCCGGGAAGCCGGGCATGGTGCAGCCGATGCAGATCCCACCCACGTTCGGGCAGCCACCCACACCGTTGATCCAGCCCCGCTTGGGCACGTTGCACTTCACCACCGGGCCCCAGCAGCCCAGCTTCACCAAGCACTTCGGTGAGTCGTAAGTCTTGGCGAATTCGCCCTGCTCGTAGTAACCGGCCCGGTCACAGCCCTCGTGCACCGTGGCGCCGAACAGCCACTGCGGGCGCAGGTGTTCATCCAGCGGAATCATCGGAGCCGCGCCAGCGGCCTGGTAGAGCAGGTACAGGATCGTCTCGGACAGGTTGTCCGGGTGAACCGGGCAGCCGGGCACGCAGACGATCGGGATTCCGGCCTTGGACTTCCAGTCCCAGCCCAGGTAGTCCGGGACGCCCATGGCACCGGTCGGGTTCCCGGCCATACCGTGGATACCGCCATAGGTGGCACAGGTGCCGACCGCGAGCACGATCGTCGCCTTCGGCGCCAGGCGGTCGATCCACTCGTTGATGGTCACCGGCTGGTTGGTGTCGGGGTGCCTCCCGAAACCAGTGAAGTAACCATCACCGTTGATCGACTCGTTCGGGATGGATCCCTCGAGGACGAGCACGAACGGTTCGAGCTCGCCGCGATCGGCCTTCCAGAACCACTCGATGAAGTTGTCGGCACCTTGTTCTGGGCCGCATTCAAAATCGATCAGCGGCCAGTGCACCGCAATCTTGGGCAGGCCGGGAAGGGCTCCCAGCGCGATCTCCTCGATGCTGGGCTGCGTCGCCGCTGTCAACGCAACCGAGTCCCCATCGCAGGACAACCCACAGTTGATCCACAGGATATGAATTGGGCTCTCTTCTTCAGCCATGATCCCCTACTCCACGAGCGACCTCATGTCGCTCTACTTGTGCCGGATCTCGCCTTCCGGTGGTCAGCTCGTTGAGCGTGAGCTCCCACAGCGTGTGGTAGATCGTGGTCTGGGCCTCCTGGATCCGGTGCACGGAATCAGAAGGCACCACGAAAAGATGGTCGATGCTGCCCAGCTCGGCCATCGCCCCGCCCTCATAGCCCGCCAAGCCGACGGTGAGCAGGCCACGCCTGCCCGCCTCTTCGAAGGCGCGCACGAGATTGGTGGAATTACCCGAAGTAGACAGCCCGACGACGACGTCACCGCGCCGCCCGAACGCGGCGATCTGCCGGGCGAAGACGACGTCAAATGAGACGTCGTTCGACAGCGCCGTCAGCACCGCGATGTCACCGGTGAGCGCGAAGGCGGGCAACGCCCGCCGTCCCGGACCCGGATGCAGGAACAGGCTAGCGAGGTCGGCTGCGTCGGTGCAGCTTCCCCCGTTGCCGATGGCGAACAGCCGGCCGCCGCCCGCGAACGAGGCCGCCATTGCCGAGGCGCACGCGGCCAGCCGCTGGCTCTCCAGAGCCAGGACCTCCTGCCGGAGCGCCACAATCTGGTGCACCTTGTCCACTGTGGAACGGCGCACCTCGGCCAAGACCGCCTCGAGATCTCCTGCTGCGGGGCTGTCATGACCGATGTTCTGGGGGTGTGAATACAAGAACGGGTACAACATAGCCAGGTCGTCAGACCGGGATTGGTCAGCCGACGAGGTCTCGGGCCCTGTGAGGCCGGTGCCGTTGGTTCCTGGGTTCATGGTGAACTCCCCAGGACTACAATCGCTTCCTTGGCGTGCACGAGGATCTCGTCTCCAACCCCCGCCGACACACAGGCGACGCTCACTTCCTCCATCCCGGATCCGGTGTCCACCACGGCCAAGTCATCGGGAAGCAGCTCGACGACACGAACCGCGACGGCTTGATCCGAGCACGTGATGCACAGCTCGCCGTGGCATTCCGGAACGGTCATGCGACTGCCCTCGGCTCGAGCAGGTCCGGATGCTGGAAGAACACGTGAACCAGCTCCCAGAGCACGTGGTAGGCGGTGACGTGCACTTCCTTGATCACCTGAGGATCATCCGAGTGGGCTACCACGATGTGGTCGGCTCCTTGAAGGGACGTGATCTGCCCACCGTCGCCGCCGACGAGCGCGATCGTGAGCATGTCCAGCTCCCGGGCAGCGGCCAACCCGCGCAGCACGTTGGGGCAGTTGCCGTCCGGGGAGATACCTAGTGCGATGTCGCGCGCGGACGCCAAGTGGCGCAGCTGATGCGCGAACACCTCGTCGAAGCCCTCGGTGCCGGCGATACCGGTGACCGTGGCGACATCCGCAGTCAGCGAGATAGCCGGGAGCGCGCGCTTACCCATGATCACGGGGTGAACGAACTCCACCACGACGTGCTGCGCATCAGTGCTGGCTGTGCCGTTGCCGAACACCACCAGAGTGCCCTCGCGGTGGAACCGCACAGCCATGGCATGGCACGCGGTGGCGATCGTCGAGGCGTCGTCAGCAAGATGATAAAGGGGTGCTACCCGCCGCTCGAACAATTCCGCGGCGGTGGCGGTCTGGGTTGGAAACCCGGACACGCCGCACACCTCCCGACCCTGGTTGGTCATGCACGTGAGGCACATCACGATAGGGGGTGCCCTGATCGATGGGCAAGGCCTCATAGTCAGTCGGTTCAACTCGATTTCACCTGATGGCTTCGTCAGCAGTATCCAGGTTTACCCGATACGGACATATTACCTAAACGGACCCAGGGCCCCTGGTCGCCGGTTCGACAGCGATGTTTCGATCCGGGAGCGAAGTCGGGACGTCGCGCGTTAGGCACTATGGAAGCCAGAGCTCACCACCACACGTCAGGGGGTCCGGGTGCCGGTTTTGCTGATCCTGCTCGCCGCCACCATCGTCGAGCTGACGGTGCTCATCGCGGTGGGACACGCGATCGGGGTGCTGGCGACTATCGCGCTGTTGATCCTCGCGTCGCTGGTCGGGGCGGCCTTGTTGCGGCGTGAAGGGGCCCGCACTCTGAGCGCGTTCGTCGAGGCACTCCGTACTCGCAGACCTCCGCATCAAGAACTGCTCGACGGCATGTTGATTGCCACTGCCGGGGTACTCATCATCTTGCCGGGCTTCGTGTCCGACGTCCTGGGCTTACTGCTGCTGTTGCCGCCCACCCGCGCGGTGGTTCGGCGGCGGATGCTGCGATCAGCGTCGCTGCACACGCGGCCGTCCTACGCGTCAGGTGCCGTGGTCGAGGGCGAGGTCGTCGACAAACCGCCCGTGCCGCGCTCCTCGAGTGGCGAGCTTCGCTGACCGGAGGTGCACTCCTGGCGTTTCGGCAGGCCGGTGCGACCGCTGGGCCGCCGGATGGGCAGGGGGCGGGGGTCCCAGGAACTCAGCGACAGTCGTCACGCGGATCTCCTCGAGCCGTCGAGGTTGTGGGGGTCCCTACCGGTCACGACCGGCCAGCTCCCAGCCCTTGAGGAGGTAGTCGGTGGCGTTATGTCCGAAGTTTCCGGCTGTCTGAAATCTGCAGCGCAGGCCGATCGACGAGATGGTCGGGGTCGGCGGGAATACTGCGAGCATGAGCACCACGTTGCTGCTGGCTGGGCGTATCCCGTCGATCGCCGGGGCTACCGCGCTGGCTATCGCGGACGGGACAGTGGCCTGGGCGGGGGACGACAGCACCGGCCAGGTCTGCTTCGGCGACGCCGAGGAAGTAATCGACTTGCATGGTGCGCTCGTCACGCCCGCCTTTGTGGACGCTCACGTGCATGCGACATCGGCGGGTTTGCTCAGCAGCGGGCTCGATCTGCGCGCTTGCGTCACTCTCGCCCAGTGCCTGGAGATGGTTGCGCTGCGCTCCCGCCCCGGCGCGGTGTTGTGGGGGCAGGGATGGGATGAGACATCGTGGCCGGAGCGACGCCCGCCCACTCGCGCGGAACTGGACCGCGCATCGGGTGGGGCGCCGGTGTATCTGTCCCGAGTCGACGGGCACAGCGCGGCGGTGTCGTCAGGACTGTTAGACCGCGCTGCGGCCGCGCCCGGTGCGGCCGGTTGGGCGGCCGAGGGACCGTTGACCCAGGAAGCACACCACCACGCCCGCCGCGCCGCTCGGGCGTCGGTTACACCAGGCCAACGTCGCGCGGCGCAACGGGCATTCTTGGACCTAGCCGCTGCCCGCGGGATCGCGGTGGTGCATGAATGCGCGGGCCCGGACGTCTCCGGGATCGACGATCTCGCTGATCTGCTGGCCGCCGAGCACGGTGTCGAGGTGGTCGGCTACTGGGGCCAGGCGGTCGGCAGTCCCGAACAAGCCCACGAAGTGCTCGCCGCCACCGGGGCGCACGGGCTGGCGGGTGATCTGTTCTGTGACGGGTCGCTCGGCTCGCGAACCGCCGCGCTTCGCACGCCCTACGCCGACGCACCTAACACCCATGGCGCGCGCTACCTCGACGCGCAGCAGATCGCCGCGCATGTCACGGCCTGCACCCTGGCCAGTACCCAGGCCGGGTTCCACGTGATCGGGGACGCCGCGGCCGATGCGGTGGTGGCCGGCTTCGAGGCCGTGGAGGCTGCCATCGGCGCCGCCGCGCTCCGGCAGTGCCGGCACCGGCTCGAACATCTGGAGATGGTGAATCCCGACCAGGCGCGCAAATTGGCGGCCTGGGGTGTGGTGGCGAGCGTGCAGCCGGCCTTCGACGCTGCCTGGGGTGGTGCAGAGGGGATGTACGCGCAACGGCTGGGGGAACCCCGAGCAGCCACGATGAACTGCTTCTCGCTGCTCGAGAAGGCCGGGGTAGTGCTGGCGTTCGGTTCTGACGCGCCGGTCACTCCGGTCGACCCATGGGCGACGGTGCGCGCCGCGACGGGACACCGCACCCCTGGCTCGGCGATCGGCGCGGTGGAGGCACTGGCGGCGCATAGCTACGGCGGATACCGCGCTGCGGCCGCGGACGATTTGCTGGCCGGAACCCTCGTTCCGGGTGCTCCGGCGTCGTATGCGATCTGGGACGGCACCGGATCCACAGGGGCCGAGTTCCCTGGGGTCGACTCACCCGCATGCCTGCGCACTGTGCACCGGGGCCGGGTCCTGTTCGAGCGGCAAGGCGCGCTGGTATGAGCCGGTTTGGCCGGCTACTCACAGTAGGCGCCGCTGCCGGTGCCGGCCTTGTGTTGTACGCCAGCGCCCCGCCGCGTGAGCTGTGGTGGCTCGCGCCGGTGGCGTTCGCACTGCTGTGGACGGTGCTGTGGGGGCGCAGCGCCCGCGCGGGTTTCGGTTACGGATTCGCCTTCGGGCTCGGTTTCTTCCTGCCGTTGATGTCCTGGGTAGGGGAGTTGGTGGGCTCGCTGCCGTGGCTGGCGCTGGTCACGGTGCAAGCGCTGGTGCTGGCGGTAGCGGGTGCGGGAGTCGCCATCGTGTCCCGGATGCCCGCCGCGCCGCTGTGGGCAGCGGGCGTGTGGGTGGCCGCCGAGGCGTTGATCGCCCGCGTGCCCTTCGGTGGGTTCCCGTGGGGTCGGGTTGCATTCGGCCAGCCGAGCGGGGTGTTTCTCCCGGTCGCCGCGTTCGGCGGGGCGCCGCTGCTCACCGCGGCCGTGGTGCTGACCGGGTTCGCGGTGGGCGAGATTCTCCGCTGGCTCACGGTGGGGCGTGTGCGCGGGATCCCTACTGGGAGGCTCAGGGCGCTCGCGGTACCCGCCTTGCTGGCGATCAGCCCGGCGATTGCTGGGTTGCTCGCCGGTCCGATGGTAGGGACAAGCGCGGTCGGCGGGCCCGCCGTCGTCGCGCTGGTCCAGGGCAATGTGCCCCGTGCTGGACTGGATTTCAACGCCCAGCGGCGTGCCGTACTGGACAACCACGCCGCGCGTACCGTGCAGTTGGCGGCCGAGGTCAGCGCCGGCCGGTACCCTCGCCCTGCGCTGGTGATCTGGCCGGAGAATTCCTCAGACGTCGACCCGCTGCGCAATCCGGATGCCCGGGCTGTGATCAATCGGGCGGCCCGTGCGATCGGAGTGCCGATCCTGGTCGGTGCCGTCCTGCTCACTGATGACGAGCACACCACGAACACCGCGATCGTGTGGGATCCGAACTCAGGACCAGGCGAGCGCCACGACAAGCGACCGCTGCCCTTCTCGGAGTACATACCGTACCGGGACTTCTTTCGCCTGTTCAGCCCCTACGTGGAGCGCGCGGGCTATTTTGTGCCGGGCAACGGCAATGGCGCGGTGGACATCGGAGGGGTCAGAGTCGGAGTCGCTACCTGCTCCGAGGTGATCTTCGACGATCTGGTGCGGAACAGCGTCCGCGCCGGGGCGCAGCTGCTCGCCGTGCCGACCAACAACGCCACGTTCGGCTTCACCGAGATGACCTATCAACAGCAGGCGATCTCCCGGGTCCGAGCGGTGGAGCACGGGATAACCGTGCTGGTGGCGGCGACCAGCGGGGTCAGCGCGGTGATCGCCCCGGACGGTACCGTCGAGCAGCAGACCAAGCTGTTCACCCCGGACGCGCTGGTGGCGCGGGTCCCGCTGCGTTCCACTACTACGCTCGCTACCCGGCTCGGCACCGCGCCGGAGTGGGCACTGGTGGCGTTGGGTGTGGTGGGGGTGGCAGCGGCTCTCATACACGGTGGACGTAGCGCAGGGGACCGGTCGCGGGCGGCGCCGGCGAAGGAGGACATCGATGGCGGATCAGCGGGGCGGGTACGTCGGGGGGGTCGGTCGAACGGTCGTGGTAATCCCGACCTACGACGAGCGGGCCAGCCTGCCAGCGGTGCTGAGCCGGCTGCACCACGCGGTACCTGATGCTCATGCGCTGGTAGTGGACGACAACAGCCCGGACGGCACCGGTGCGCTGGCCGACGAACTCGCGGGCACCGACAGCCGGGTGCATGTCCTGCACCGGGCGGCCAAGGCCGGTCTCGGCGCGGCCTATGTCGCTGGCTTCCACTGGGCTCTGGAGCACGGTTATGACGTCGTGGTGGAGATGGACGCCGACGGCTCACATGCCCCGGAGGACCTTCCCCGGCTGTTGCAAGCGTTGGCCAATGATCACGCTGATCCGCCGGGCGCCGCTGCCGACGTCGTACTGGGTTCCCGCTACGTGCCCGGAGGACGGGTGGTGAACTGGGCGCGTTACCGGGAATGGCTCTCCCGTGGCGGCAACTACTACTCCCGAGTGGCGCTTGGCGTGGGTATCAATGACCTCACCGGTGGGTTTCGCGCCTACCGCCGCCATGTACTGGACGAGCTGGACCTAGGTACCGTGGCTTCGCAGGGGTACTGCTTCCAGGTCGACCTGGCATGGCGCTCGGTGCGGGCCGGCTTCACCGTGGTGGAGGTGCCCATCATCTTTACCGAGCGGGAGCAAGGCCACTCGAAGATGACCAGCGCGATCGTGTTCGAGGCGCTGTGGCGGGTGACCGTCTGGGGCGTGTTGCACCGCGTGGCGCACCTGCGTCGCCGATCAGAAACTGATCCGGCAACCAACGCCACGCGGGCAGGCTCGTCCTGAGCCTGTCTGAAGACTGCGCCGATCAGGCGGATCGAGAACGACGACCGCGCAGCTCCGTCAACCGCTCGTCCAGCAGCTGTTCCAGCTCAGGGATGCTGCGGCGCTCCAGGAGCATGTCCCAATGCGTGCGCGGTGGCTTGATCTTCTTCGGCTGTGGCTCGTCCCCGTCAAAGAGCCGTGACTCGTTGCCGTGCAGCCGGCACTCCCAGGTGATGGGGGGCTCGGCATCATCGGCGAACGACACAGTAAACTCGTGACCCTTGGGGCAGGCGTAGACAACCGGCCGACGAGGAGCAAGATCATGGTCTCGATCGGTCTCGTAACTGACTGTTCCGAGCCTGCTGCCACGAAGAACGCGGTCGGCCATGGCGTCTCCTCTCTCCGGGCCAAGGACCGTTGGGCCCCTGGATCCAGCTCACCGGGTGTAACGCCGGGGAAGGCCCCGACGTTCCCGGACCGTGGGCCAGATCCGGGCCGGTGACGTGCTCACCTCTAAGCAACCGCGCAGTCGATCCTGCGCGCAGGTGTCCGACAAGCATCGCCCACACTGGGTGAATCGAAGGGACAATGTGACGCGTTACCTCACCGGAGGTGCATCACACCACTCTTTCGGGTGGTAACCACTACGTCCGTCTGGGCACGGTGGCTCTAGACGACCGCTGGCTCGGGATTTCCGGCCGCACGGATCGCCCGGCGAATCGGAAGTAGCGAGATCAGGATGAAACCGAGGATGAAGAACGCCACCAGGGACAGGATGGCGGGGCGAAACGACCCGGTGGCGGCTCCGATGGCGCCGAACAACAGCGGCCCCACCGTGGAGGTGGCCTGCTCACCGATCTCGTACACCGAGAAGTATTCGGCTTCCTTGCCCGCCGGTACCAGCTGGCTGAACAGTGAGCGGGACAGCGCGTTGGTGCCGCCCAGCACCAGCCCGATACCCACGGCTACGGCGTAGAACTCGAGTTGATCGCCGGCCCGGATGAAGTACGCCGCGGTGATCACTCCGACCCACACCACCAAGCTGCCCATGATCGTGCGTTTGGCACCGAACCGGCGGGCCACCCGACCGTGCACCAATGCGCCGATGAACGCCACGAACTGCACCATCAGGATCGTGCTGATCAGCGTGCTGCTTGCTAGCCCCAATTCCAGGTCACCGTACTGGCCGGCGACACTGGCCACCGTGCTGATCCCGTCGGTGTAGATCAGGTATGCGGCCAGGAAGCCCAGCGTCAACGGGTAACTCCGGGCACTGCGAAGTGTGCCGGCGAGTTGGCGGAAACCGCCGGTCAGCACCGATAGTCCCCGCTCGTTGCCCTGCGGAGGCTGGTAACTACGCATCCGGGCCAACGGGATCAGGGTGAAGCAGGCCCACCACAGCCCGGCGGTGACAAAGCAGATCCGCACTGCCGCCGACTCGGACAATCCGAGCGCATCTCGCCCCAGATAGGTGGCCAGGTTGAGAGCTAGCGCGACACCGCCCCCGAGAAAGCCGAAGGCCCATCCGCGGGAGGACAGCCGGTCGCGCTCGTCGGGAGTCGCGATCTCCGGGAGCACCGAGTAGTAGATCACCACCGAGGCGTAGTAGCCGGTGGTCGCAACGATGAATAGCACCACGCCGAGTCGCCAGTTGGTTCCGGTGACCAGCGCCAGCAGGACGGTCGCGCCGGCTCCGGTGAACGCGAAGAGCCCCAGCATCCGCCGTTTGTGCTGGGTGCGGTCCGCAATGGCACCGGTCAGCGGAAGCACCAAGACCTGCAGGAGGGTGGACCCCGCGAGCAGGTAGTCGAACAGCGAGCCGACCGGAAACTCCAGGCCGAACAGTGAGATGTTGCAGTTGACCAAGGCGTTACGGGTCGGGCAGGCCTGACCGGCGGCTAGTGCGTCGCTCTTCGCGACCGTGGTGAGGTAGAGCGAGAAGAACACGGTGACGATCGAGGTGGGAAACACGGAGTTTGCCCAGTCGTACCAGCACCAGGCGTTCTGGTCGCGGCGGCGATCGGGCTCGTTCAGCGGGACTCGCGGCGCGGGCTGCGCCATCTGCCCGTTCATTGGTGGCGTTCCCCGGGCCACGCCTGCCGGGCGCGCAGCACGTCGCGCAGCACGTCCGGCCGGTCGGTGATCAGCCCGTCCACGCCGAGATCGAGCAGCTCCCGCATCTCCGTGGCCCGGTCTACCGTCCAGGCGTGCACCTCCACGCCGAGGCTGTGCGCGTAACGAACCAGGGCGCGGTCCACCATCGGCATCCCGCACCAGCGGACCGGCAGTTGGGCCAGCTCGCCGCGGATCAGCGTCACTCCGCACCGCCTCCTCACCGGGGGCGGCAGCACCGAGTGCAACCGCAACGCCGCCACGGAGGCAGGACCCATCGACGTCAGCAGTTGAGGTCCGGCCGCCGCGCGCAACCGTTGCAGCCGGGATTCAGAAAAAGATGCCAGGCATACCCGGTCCCACCCGCCGGTGCGCCGCAGCAGGTCCAGCACCGGGGTGGCAGCCGTGGCTGCCTTGACATCGATGTTGATCAACGTATCTGGTAGCTCTTCGAGCAGGTCGACCAGCCGGCACACCGGCTCGCGGCCACCGACCCGCGCGGTGCGCACCGCCGCCCAGTCCAGCCGTTCGATCTCTCCGGAGCTGTCGGTGGTGCGGTCCAGGGTGGCATCGTGCATAACAACGACCACACCGTCCCTGGTGGCACGGACGTCGGTCTCCAGGTAGCAGTAGCCCTCTGCAGCGGCGCGACGGAACGCAGCCAGCGAGTTCTCCATGCCGGCAAGATCGCCGAGATGCCAGCCGCGGTGGGCGAACGCGCGGGGGGAGGGCCCGTCCAGAAACGGATGTGAGGGCAGCGTCACCCCGGCAGTCTGCCGGTCCTCTGCCGCGCCGTGCGGGCGCCATGGTGCGGCGCCGAGCGCCAGCCGCTGGTGACGACGTGGCGAGGTGATTGGCTGTTGCTTGTTGGGCGGTTCAATCACCATCTTCGATGCCGATGGAGAAGGTGGCCTCAATATCGCGCCGGGAGTATGAGCGGAACGCGATGTGCGTGTCAGTGTCCAGCACACCGGGAATCTTGCTGATCCGGCCTGGGACCAGCTCCGCGAGATCTTCGTGTTTGGCCACCCGCACTATCGCGATGAGGTCGACATCGCCTGCGCAGGAGTAGACCTCGGCGACGTGGTCGATGTCAGCGATCGCCTGGGCCGTCTCCTGGATGCAGTCGGCGACAGTCTGAATCAGCACGATCGCGGTAATAATGAAGGGCCTCCTCAGGCGCTGGTCTGGCGGACACCTGACTGGACGGGCGGCGCTACCGGACGCCGATGCTAACTGATCTACAAACTACCCGCCGGCTGAACAGCGGCGAATTACTTACCGGCCTGGGACGATGGTCATGGGACGAGACGGCCCAGACCGCGGGGGAGTGAGCGATGACGACGGACGACGGCGCCAAGCTCGGGATGCTGGCTGCAGAGCTCACAGCCCTGGTCGGGCCAGCGGCGCTGATCACCGATCGGCAACGGCTGCGCACCTACGAATGCGACGGGCTCGCGCAGTACCGCGTGGTACCGGGTCTGGTGGTGCTGCCGGAATCCGCTGAGCAGATCGCCGGGGTGGTGCGGGCCTGCGCCGCCGCGGGGGTGCCGTTCGTCGCGCGGGGCTCGGGTACCGGACTGTCCGGGGGAGCGCTGCCGCACGCCGAGGGGGTCCTGATCGTGACCTCCCGGATGCGCCGGATCCTGGAGGTTGACATCGCCAACGAGCGCGCGATAGTCGAGCCCGGCGTGATCAACTTAGACGTGACCAGGGCCGCCGCTCCGCACGGCTGGTACTTCGCACCCGATCCGTCCAGCCAGCAGATCTGCTCGGTGGGCGGCAACGTGGCGGAGAACTCCGGTGGGGCGCACTGCCTCAAGTACGGGTTCACCACTCACCACGTTCTGGGCGTCGAGGTCGTCACTCCCGATGGGGAGCTGGTATGGCTGGGCGGCACCACCCGCGATACACCCGGTTACGACCTGCTCGGCGCGTTCGTCGGCAGCGAGGGCACCCTCGGGATCGCCACCAAGATCGTCGTGCGGCTGCTGCGGGCCCCGGAGTCGGTGCGCTGCTTGCTGGCCGCGTTCCCCGGAGTGGACGAGGCGGGTACTGCAGTATCCCAGATCATCGCCGATGGCGTCACTCCGGCTGCTATCGAGATGATGGATGCACTGGCGATCGAGGCTGCGGAGGCCGCCGTGGCCTGTGGTTACCCAGAGGGTGCCGGTGCCGTGCTCATCGTGGAATTGGACGGCCCGGCCGCCGAGGTGGAACACACCTTCGCGGCGGTACGCCAGCACTGCACAGACGCGGGCGCCTCCGAGATCCGGGTCGCCCGGGACGCCGCGCAGCGCGCGTTGTTCTGGAAGGGTCGCAAGTCCGCCTTCGCCGCGGTGGGGCGGATCAGCCCGGACTACATCGTGCAGGATGGCGTGATCCCCCGAACCGCCCTGCCCCAGGTGCTACGCCGCATCGCCGAGCTGTCAGCCGGTACCGGCGTGCGGGTGGCCAACGTGTTCCATGCCGGGGATGGCAACCTGCACCCGCTGGTGCTCTTCGATGAGGCGAAACCGGGGGAGGCGCAGCTCGCGGAGGAGGTCTCCGGCGCGATCCTGGACCTGTGCATCGAATACGGTGGCTCGATCACCGGTGAGCACGGCGTGGGGACGGACAAAGCGCGGTACATGCCGCGGATGTTCACCGACGACGACCTGGACACCATGCAGCGCCTGCGCTGTGCTTTCGATCCCGCTGGGGTGTGCAATCCGGGCAAGGTGTTCCCCACGCCCCGGCTGTGCGGTGAAGTACCCGGCAAACGCAAGGCCGCGCACCCGCTGCAGGCTGCCGGCTTGGCCGAACAGTTCTGATGGTCGTCCCCAGCCTTGACGGACTGCGCGCGGCGTGCGCTGATGTCGCTCAGGCCACGCCCGACGACACCGTGGACG
Organism: uncultured Pseudonocardiaceae bacterium; assembly: GCA_964250265.1. GTDB lineage: Bacteria > Actinomycetota > Actinomycetes > Mycobacteriales > Pseudonocardiaceae. The sequence continues at coordinate 50,423 of CAXUFG010000003.1, forward strand.
GGGTCCCGGCGCGCTGGGTGGCACGGCCAGGCAGCACCGAGGAGGTCTCGGCGGTGCTGCAGGCGGCGGCTGGTCAGGGATTGCGGGTGGCCGCCCGAGGCAGCGGTACCCGGCTGTCCTGGGGTACCCCACCGACGGGCCTGGACCTGATCGTGGACACCAGCCGGATGAACGCGGTGCTCGCCCATGCTGCCGGCGACCTGGTGGTCACGGTGCAGGCCGGCCTACGGATGGCCGACCTGCTGACAACGCTGGCGGCGCACCGGCAGCGGCTGGCGTTGGACGGTAGTGACGTTCTTGGGGGCACCATCGGAGGCACCATCGCCACGGCCTCGTCGGGTCCGCTGCGCTACCGGTACGGCTCGGTGCGAGATCTGCTGATCGGCATCACCGTGGTACTCGCCGACGGGACCGTCGCCCGTGCTGGCGGCACCGTGGTCAAGAACGTCGCTGGTTACGACCTGGGCAAGCTCTATACCGGCTCGCTGGGCACCCTGGGAATTATCACCGAGGCGGTCTTCCGGCTGCACCCGCTGCCCGAGGCGTGCCGCTGGGTTACCGTGCTGACCGCCGACGCGAGCGCCGTGGCTGCCATCGCTGCGATCAGGGCATCGCAGTACGACCCGATCGCCCTCGAGGTGAACCGGGGCGCGCTCGGGGGTCCGGTGACCGTAGGGGTCGCCGTGGAAGGTGTCGCCGGAGGAATCATTGCCCGCGCCGCCGCCATCGCGACCATGCTCGGCGACGTGGCCGGTGTCCCGGCCACGGTGACCCAGGAGCCGCCGGACTGGTGGGGACAATCCCTCCAGCCCCCGTATGCGACGGTCACCTGTGAGCCGACCGGGCTGACCGATCTACTCGCCAGCGCTCCTGGCGCACTGCGCGGCAGCGCTGGCGCGGGAGTGCTCACCGCTGGTCAGTGCGACGGCGACCGGTTGGGTGCCGAGCTAGCGCAGCTTCGCGCGATCGCGACCCGGCACGGGGGCAGCGCGGTGCTGCGCTGCGCAGTTCCGCACCACAAGGCGGCCCTGGACGTGTGGGGCCCGGTGCCCGCGCTCGGGTTGATGCGCCGGCTCAAGGACCAGTTCGACCCCGAGCACCGACTTTCGCCAGGTCGGTTCGTGGGAGGGATCTGACATGACTCCGGGCGCATTCGATGACCAGCATCCACCATCCGCCGAGCTGATCAAGGACTGCGTGCACTGCGGGTTCTGCCTGCCCTCCTGCCCCACCTACGTGCTGTGGGGGGAGGAGATGGACTCCCCGCGCGGGCGCATCCACCTGATGAAGGCCGGCCTGGAGGGGGAGCCTCTGTCAGCGTCGATGGTGAGCCACTTCGACGCTTGCCTCGGCTGTATGGCGTGTGTGACGGCGTGCCCGTCCGGTGTGCAGTACGGCACCTTGATCAACGACACCCGCGCCCAGGTAGAGCGCCGCTTCGAGCGGCCGCCGCCGCAGCGGTTGCTCCGCCAGGCGATCTTTCGTCTGTTCCCGTATCCGCGGCGGCTGCGGGCGCTGCGTGGTCCGCTGGCACTCTATCAGCGCAGCAGGCTCGACCAGTTGCTACAGCGGAGCGGGTTGCTCGACCGGTTGCCCCCGACGCTGCGGGTGATGGAGTCGCTGACTCCAAAGCTGACCCGGCGCGAGAAACTGCCGCAGCGGATGCCGGCGTCCGGACCGCGCCGGGCAGTGGTCGGGTTGCTCACCGGCTGCGTGCAGGACGCACTGTTCCCCGAAGTCAACGCCGCCACCGCGCGAGTGCTGGCCGCCGAGGGTTGTGACGTCGTGATCCCCAGGGGGCAGGGCTGCTGCGGGGCGCTGTCGCAGCATATGGGTCGCGAGAACGAGGCAATCTCCTTTGCCCGGGCACTGATCGAGCGCTTCGACGCTGCCGGAGTGGATCATGTAGTGGTCAACGCCGCGGGTTGTGGCTCGGCCATGAAGGAGTACGCGCACTTACTGCGCGATGATCCCGTCTACGCGGCACGCGCGCACGCTTTCGTCGAGCGCACCCGGGACGTTTCCGAGTTGCTCGTGGAACTCGGCCCAGTCGCGCCACGCCACCCGCTGGACGTCACGATCGCCTACCACGACGCCTGCCACCTGGGGCACGCCCAAGGCGTCCGGTCCCAGCCCCGCGAGCTGCTGCGGGCCATCCCCGGGCTGTCGCTGACCGAGATTGCAGAGGCGGACCTGTGCTGCGGTTCAGCCGGGGTCTACAACCTGCTCAACCCCGAGCCGGCCACCGAGCTGGGCGACCGCAAGGCCCGCAACGTGCTCGCCACCGGGGCCTCGGTGCTGGTCACCGCCAATCCGGGATGCCTGATGCAGATCTCGGCCAGCGCGCGGCGACTCGGCGGGAAGCTTGCCCTAGCGCACACCGTCACCGTGCTGGACGCCTCGATCCGAGGGGTGCCGCTAGGCGCAGCGGACCCGCACCCGTGGGCGAGGTCGTAGCCGCTCGCGCTCAGCGAACCGGTTCGATCGGAGTCAGTGCCCCCACCTCGCGCTCGATCACCTCGGCGGCCTCCAGGCAGAGCAGCTCTTGGAAACGGTCGCCAAGAACTTGCACGCCCACCGGGAGTCCGCTGGTCGTACCGCCGGCGACGACCGCCGCGGGCAGGCCCAGCAGATTGGCCGGCAGCACCGGACGCACCAGGCGCATGGTCGCCGCCGCGGTCTCCATGCTCTCGATGTCGAAGCCGTGCTTGAATGCCGGCTGGGTCCAGACCGGGGACACCACCAGCGGGTGCTCGGCCAGGAACTCGGTCCACAGCCGCGCGATCGTGCGGCGCTCGACGAAGGTCTGGACCAACATCGCGGTGCTCGACTCCGCGTAGAGCGGGTCGATGAAGTCCAGGAACCGCATTCCGTCTGGACCCGCGAGCTGTTGGAGCAGCGGCCGCAGCGCACGGATGTCAGTCATCAGCCAGCGCCCCCAGAGGTCGAGGGCCTCCTCATACATCGGCGGCACGACCTCCTCCACCTCGTAACCGGCCGCTTGCAGGATCTTCCCAGCGCGCCGCACGACGTTCGCGACACCAGCGTTGGTGTCCCCGCCGGGTGGTGCCACGATCAGCGCGACCCGCAGCGTGCCCTGCGGATGGGGCACCTCTAGTGGGACCGGCACCGAGGTCGCATCGCGAACGTGCGGGCCGGCGATGACGGAGAGACCGAGCCGGACGTCTGCCACCCGGCGAGCCATCACCCCGTTGACCTGCATCAGCTGCGCGCTCAGACCCGCGTCAAAGGGCTCGTTGGCGTGCGCCTCGGGCACCCGCCCGGTGGTGGGCTTGATCGAGGCGATCCCGCAGGCGTGGGCGGGGTTGCGCAGCGAGCCGCCGATGTCGTTACCGACGCCGAGCGGGCTCATGCCGGAGGCCACCGCCGCCGCCTCGCCGCCGCTGGAACCGCCGGAGGTCACCGTGGGATCCCACGGGTTGCGGGTCAGGCCGTGCAGGCTGGAGTCGGTGTGAAAACGCAGCGCGAAGTCGGGCATGTTCGTCCGGCCGATCGGGATCGCGCCGGCCGCCCGGAGCCGCTCCACCAGCGGAGCATCCCGCGACGCCACCGCATCGGCCAGCGCGGGGATGCCGTCGGTCGTCGGGGTGCCGGCGACGTCGACGTTCTCCTTGATCGTGCACGGGACGCCGTGCAGCGGACCCAGCGGCGCCCCGTCGACGACAGCCTGGTCGGCCTCGCGTGCCGCGGCTCGGGCCCCGTCGCGTAGCACCCGGACGACGGCATTGAGGTGCGGGTTGACGGCGTCGATCCGATCGAGGTGGGCCTCGACGACCTCGGACGAGATGACCGTCCCGGAGGCGATCAGCTGGGCGAGCTCGTTGGCGCCCCGGGCCCACAGGGCGTCGGTCGGGATCGCAGGGATTGCGGTGGAGGTCATCACGGTCCGTTCTCACTAGTGACGTGGTTGCGTTCAGCGGTGCCGGCCATGCGGGTGGTCCAGACCAGCGTGAGGGCGGCGAGCACCGCCACGGCCACCAACAGCCCGCCGGCAGGTACCACGCGGCCGGCCGCGGCGAGCGGGAACGGTGCGACGAAGCCGAGGTAGGAGACCGCCTGATAGACGGCGGTCAGGCCGGCCAGGTGAGCAGGCTGGGCCAGGCGCTGTACCTCGAGCAGGCCACACACCTGGCAGCAGCCGTAACCCGCGCCGAGGACGAGGGCCGCCACCACCACGAGCACGGGTTGGGAGGTCGCTGCGGCCGCCGCGGCGATGAGCATGCCGACGACCACGATGGCCAGGCCGGAGCCGATCAGGCGGGGCTTGCTGGGATGGTCCAGCCGGCGTGCCAGCGGTTGCACGAGGATGCCGGCAGCGGCGGTCAGCAAGGTGACCACGGCACTGAACACGATCGCGTATCCGGCGAGGTGGTCCTTGACCAGCCCCGGTAGGTAGGCCAAAGCGATCGAGGCGGAGCCGAACACCCACGGCGCCAACGGCATCACGACCGTGCGGAATCGACGTCCGCGCACCCCAGAAATGCGTAGCTGCCGCCACCGGCCGTGCTGGCTGTTTTCGCTGTTCGGAGTACGGGTCTCTGGGGCACGCAGCACCAAGGGCAAGGCAACAATGGCCACTGCCAGTGAAGGCAGATAGGGCAACACGGTAGGGGCCGGCGCCCACTGGGCAAGGACCCCGGCGATCAACGGCCCGAGTCCGAAACCGATGCTCATCGCCACAGTGAGCCGCCGTGGACCCGCGTTGGCGCCAGTGGGTGAGCCGGCGGCGGACAGTTCCTTGATCCAGGCTGCACCGCAACTGAATGCCGCACCACTGGCCCCGCCAGCGACCAGTCGCCCGGTGAACAACCACCCGACGCCGGTCCCGCCGCAGATCAACAAGGCAGTGCCGGCAATGGAGGCGACCAGTGTCGGGACCATCACACGGCGACGGCCGTACCGATCGGAGACCGGGCCGCCGAGCAACAGGCCCGGGATCAGTCCGAGCACGTACATCCCGAACGTGGCCTGCACGGTCGTCGTCGACAGGCCCAACTTGGCCTGATACATCAGCAGCAGCGGCGCGAACTGCTGCGCTCCCCACCCAACCGCTGCCACGGCCAGCCCGGCACCCCGCCACGCCCGGGCGTCACCAACGACCGGCCGCCCAGGCCGGGTCAGCGCCGAACTGTGCTGGTCACGGGATGGAGCCGCGCTGACCGGGGCCAATATGTGCTCATTCACACCAATGATGTTCGCTCCGCCGACCAGAAACGGCGAGTGGCCAGAACGACAACATGCGTACACTTTCAGACATGCACTCGGTAGCGTTGGCCGTCACCAACGGAATTCCACTCCTGGAGATCGCAGCACCCTGCGATGTCTTCGGCATCAACCGGTCCGACCTCGTCGACCCGTGGTACGACTTCACCGTCTGCGCCCCAGGCTCTGTCCAGGTCGGTCGCTGGTTCCGTGCCGACACCCCCCACGGACTCGACGAGCTCGCCGCGGCGGACACCGTGATCATCCCGGCCTGCCGCGACGTCGATGAGAAGCCATCCGCCGATCTGGTCGAGGCCGTACGCACCGCGCACAAGGGCGGCGCCCGGGTGGCCTCCATCTGCTCGGGGGCATTCGTGCTGGCCGCCGCAGGCCTGCTGGACGGACGACGCGCCACCACCCACTGGATGCACGCCGCCCGCCTGGCCGAGCAATATCCCTACGTGCAGGTCGACCCGGACGTGCTCTACATCGACGACGGCACCATCCTCACCTCCGCCGGAAAGGCCGCTGGGCTCGACTTGTGCCTGCACATCGTCAGGACCGACCACGGCACCGCCGTCGCCAACGCCCTGGCACGGCGCCTGGTCGTGCCGCCACACCGGCCCGGCGGTCAAGCCCAGTTCATCCCTGCCCCACTACCCACCAACCAGGATGGCGGACTCGCCGACTTGTTGAACTGGTCGATCGCGCGACTGGACCAGCCACTGACCGTGAACGACCTCGCCCGTCAAGCACGCATGAGCCCCCGCAACCTCGCTCGACGCTTCAACGCCTTCACCGGCACCGCCCCCCTGCAGTGGCTGCTCACCCAGCGAATACACCGCGCTCAAGAACTCCTCGAGACCACCGACGAGAGTATTGAACACATCGCCGACCACACCGGAATGGGAACCGCAGCCACGCTGCGCCGCCACTTCAACCGCACACTCGGAGTGCCTCCCGACACCTACCGGCGCACATTCCATGACCAACCACACCCAAACACCAGCGCAACGGCGGGCTAGTTGCCGAGAGTTAGCTGGTAGGCGCGGGATTCGGTGGTCGGGAGTGGGCCGACCGGCGGCTGTGCCGGTGGGGTTCGCATTGTGGGAGTGGTTGACCAACAGGCTCACCCACGCAGCGCTTGACTGATCCGCGCTGCCTGCCGGGTGAGGTGGTGACGTTCGGCGAGGTTGGGGGCGGACCGGGCGGCGTCGGCATACAGCCGTGCCGCGGTCCGACGGTCGCCCGCCTTCTCGTGAAGGTACGCCGAGGCGGCGGTGTGGCGGGGCAGGCCAGGGTCCACCGTGGCTAAGGCCGCGAGGCCGGCCTCGGGGCCATCGGCCTCGCCGATCGCGATGGCCCGGTTGAGCTGCACGATCGGGCTGTTGGTGAGCCGGAGCAGCTCGTCGTACCAGCCGACGATCTGCACCCAGTCGGTCTCCTCGGCGCGCGGCGCGTCGGCGTGCAGGGCGGCGATAGCGGCCTGGGCTTGGAACTCACCGAGTCGGTCGCGATCCAGCGCTGTCTGCAGGACTGCGACGCCCTCGGCGATGAGCAAGGTGTTCCAGCGGGAGCGGTCCTGCTCGGTCAGGGGGACCAGGCTGCCGTTGCGCCGGGTCCGCGCCGGTCGCCGAGCGTGGTGCAGCAGCATCAACGCCAGCAGCCCCGCGGTCTCCTCGTCATCGGTCATCGACGCCAACTGCCGGGTGAGCCGGATCGCCTCAGCCGCCAGGTCGACGTCGCCGGTGTAGCCCTCGTTGAAGACCAGGTAGAGCACCCGTAGCACGGTCGCCAGGTCGCCGGGCTCCTCGAACCGCACGGCACCGACCGTGCGTTTGGCCCGGCTGATCCGCTGCGCCATTGTCGCCTCCGGCACGAGGTAGGCCTGGGCGATCTGCCGGGTGGTCAAGCCACCGACGGCGCGCAGCGTGAGGGCCACCGCGGAGGCCGGGGTCAGGGACGGATGGGCACACAGGAAGAAGAGCTGCAACGTGTCGTCTGCGGTCTCGGTCGGTCCGGGCGGCGGCTCGGGCTCGACCCGCTGCTCCCGGTCGCGACGCGAGACCTCGGAGTGGTGGCAGGTAAGAAGGTGGTGGACGTCAAGGGCACCCAGACCTAC
>CAXUFG010000004.1:0-53574 GCA_964250265.1 uncultured Pseudonocardiaceae bacterium
CCCCCGACGGTGCCGGTCACCGCGCTGGGCTGGCGGATCGAGCCACCGGTGTCGGTACCGACTGCCAGCGGCGCTTCGAAAGCTGCCACTGCCGCTGCCGACCCGCCACCGGATCCGCCCGGGACCCGGTCGAGGTCCCACGGGTTACGGGTGGGTCCGTAGGCGGAGTTCTCCGTCGAGGACCCCATGGCGAACTCATCCATGTTCGTCTTGCCCAGGATCACCACGCCCGCCGCCCGCAGCCGGCGGGTGACCGTGGCGTCATAAGGCGGGCGCCAGCCCTCCAGGATCCGCGAGCCGCACGTCGTCGGCATGCCCACAGTGGTGAACACGTCTTTGAGCGCCAGGGGAACTCCGGCCAGCGGCGACGCCGGAGGATCCCCGCGCCGCAGGCCGTCGTCCACAGCGGCGGCGGCCGCGAGTGCACCCTCGCTATCTAGGTGAAGAAAGGCATGCAGCACGGGATCTACGGCAGCGATCCGGTCAAGGTGTGCCCTGGTCACCTCAACCGCGGAGAGCTCCCGGGTGTGAATCCGCCCGGCCAACTCGGCGGCGGGCAACTGGATCAGTGACGTCGGGGGGATCATGACTCATCCAGGATGCGCGGCACCCTGAACCGGCCGTCCTCCGTGGCGTAGGCGCCCGATAGTGCCTGCTGTTGGGTCAATCCGGCGCGCGGCACGTCCTCGCGGAACACGTCGGTCAGCCCGACCGCGTGTGAAGTGGGCGGGATGTCATCGGCCGCGACCTCGCTGACCCGAGCGACCGAAGCCAGGATCACCTCAAGCTGGCTGGCGAACAGAGTGAGCTCCTCCTCGGTGACGGCCAGCCGGGCGAGGCGGGCGAGATGGGCGACCTCGTCACGCGAGATGGTGGGCACGCGAACTCCTGAAGTGCTTGTGAAGTTGCTGACCCGGCGAGTCTAGCCTCGGGACTGTCATGGGGCGGGCAGCACGGCTGCGCGCTGGAGGACGCGGTATCCGGCTCACTCTGTCACAATCGGCGACCGGTGACCGGGCGGGTTTCGGTGTCCTGCGTCTTATAGATGGAGGTTCTGCATGGAGCTGGCTCGGCGGATGCACAGGCACGGCGGCGGATGTCCTTTCTGATCCGGGTTCAGCTGCCGGACCGCCCTGGCGCGCTCGGTGCGGTGGCGACCGCACTGGGCAAGGTGGGGGTGGACATCCTCAGCCTGGACGTCGTCGAGCGGAGATCCGGCGTCGCCATCGATGATCTCGTCGTCGAGCTTCCCTCCGGCCGGTTACCGGACGTGTTGATCACTGCGGCGGAGTCGGTCGAGGGCGTCGAGGTGGATGCAGTCCGCCCGTGGGCAGGTGTCCTGGATACTCACCGCGAGCTCGAGCTGGTGGAGGACATCGCCGCCGATCCAGCGCACGGCCTGCAGACCTTCACCGACGGGGTACCTAAGATCGTCCGTGCGGGCTGGGCGATCGTGCTCACCACGACGCAGGGCAAGCCGCACCGGGTCACCGCCTCATTTGCCGCACCGGAGACCGTCGTCGCCGACCTGCCCTGGTGGCCGCTGCGCCGGGCCACGGTATTGGACGGCGAGGACCCCTGGGTCCCGCTGCCGTGGCGCGAGCTGGGCACGGAACTGGCGGCCACCCCGCTGGGTCGATCGGAACTGGGCGGCTCGGAGCGGGTCCTGCTGATAGGCCGTCCGGGGGGACCGATGTTCCGCGCCGCGGAAGTTGCCCGGCTGGAACATCTGGCGGGAATCGTCGCAGTGGTGCTACGCAACTGAACCCCTGGTTTACGTCAGTTCAACGGCTATCAACGCCTTAGGTGCGATCTCGACAATCCGGTTCATACTGTGGCGCAGATCACATCTGTGCCTTGAGGACGATCGTAGGGTGGTGCGCTATCACTGCTCAAGCGAGGCGGGTGCCGACACGACGGAGGTGAGGCCTCTTATTCTGGGTGGGCTGCATGCTGCTCGTCTCCGACAGACGAGATCTGGCGGCCGAGTGTTATTCAGCAATGGACGTGCCAGGACGTGGGCATCCGGTGGCCAGGCTGTTATTGTCTGACCTGCGGCCCTCCGCGGTACCCGAGGCAGGTGAACTCAGGAGCACAGGTGGGAGCGACTTAGCGGATCTAGTGAGCGCCGCCGTCGATGGCAGCCGAGCTGGCATTGCGAGTCTGCTGAGCAGGATCCGTCCGCTGGTGCTTCGGTACTGCCGGGCTCGGGTCGGCAACTGGGGGGCCACGTCCGTCTCGGCGGAGGATGTAGCCCAGGAGGCGTGTCTCGCGGTGCTCACCGCCCTGCCAAGTTATCGCGACCAGGGCAGGCCCTTCCTCGCCTTCGTGTACGGCATCGCGGCGCACAAGGTGGCCGACGCCCACCGAGCGGCGGGGCGCAATCGCGCTGAGCCGGTCTCGGAGGCTCCCGATTCCATGGCGGATCCGGCTGATGGTCCCGAGCAGCGGGCGATGCAGGCTGAGCTGGCCACGCGCATGAGCACGCTCCTGGAGGCGCTGCCTGACAAGCAGCGCGAGATTCTCATCCTCCGAGTTGTGGTCGGGCTTTCGGCGGAGGAGACCGCCGAGGTGGTGGAGTCGACTCCCGGCGCTGTCCGGGTGGCCCAGCATCGGGCGCTGACCAGGCTGCGCGGCGCGTTCACCTCGCATGAGGCGTTGTGATTGGCACGGCGGGACGGGACGGAGGGAATCAGTTCACGGTCCATTCGTTGGCATTCCAGGTGACGCCATTCAAAGCTGGACGATAGACGTTGTCGATGTTACTCTTGTATGCCCACATGATGGGTACCTGAAATAGCGGGAGTGACACCAGGTCATCGGCGAGAAGGCGATCTGCTTTCGTTAAAGAATCAGTCTGCACAGACTCCGTGTACTGTGTCTCGGCGGTATCGAGCACGGTATCGAGGACAGGGTTGGCGTAGTGCTGGTGGTTGAGCTTGCCTTTAGTCGCGTAGCGGTCAGCCAAGGACCACACTGGAGACGTGCGCGCGGTCGTTGCCAGGGCGACGTCGAACCGGCCGCGGGCGAGGACGTCATCCAGACCGACCGGTGTGGCGCCGTCGGTGATTTCCATGCCGGCCTGGCGGCATTGCGTCCTGATCAGTTCAACTTCCCGCGAGTGAGCCGGCGAACCGTCATGACTGATAGCGAAGGCCAGGCGCTGACCCGTCCTGGAGTAGACGCCGTCGGATCCCAGTATCCAACCAGCTCGCTCCAGCGTCACCTGCGCCTTCTGCGAGTCCGCGACCATCTTGTCGGAGTAGAGATCTACATAGGCGGCCTCGCCCGGAAAGAATGCGAGGCTGCCCAGCGGCTGGGTGTCCGGCCGCACACCGCGGACCAGCTCGTCATCGACCAGTTTGTTGCGGTCGATACATTGGGCAAGAGCGGTCCGAATAACCGGATCCTTCAACAATGGGCTGGCTAGATTGAGGTCCAGATGTTCGAGGGCTGCACCCCCGCGGGTTTCGAATGTGACCCCCCGGCCGGACAGTTCCCGCAGCCGATCGGCCAGCAGCGGATCGGCCGGCAATTGCAAGACGCCGAACTGCCCGCTCGCCAGGCCAGCCACCGCGGCAGCCTCATCCGCCACGGACGTGAGCACGATCATCGCTGGCCCTCCGGGGTTGCCCAGCCAGGCCTTGTTGCGGATCAGCACGGTCCGTTCGGTGGACGTCGAGCCGTCGAACTGGTAGGGGCCCGACGCCGGCATCGTCTTGGCGTCGAAACCGGCCCATTTGCTGTTCCAGAAATCGGCCGCCTTCTTCAGTTCATCCGGCGGCGACGTCGGCCCCAGTGTGGTGATGTCAGCGATCCCGGTCTCCCGCTCAAGAACATGCGCGGGAAGAATGGCCTGGTGGATGTAGTTCCGGCGCCAATCAGCGTAAGGCGATCGGTAGGTCTCCACGAAAGTATTTTGGTCACGACACTCGGCGGTAACGCGATCCAATCCACGCGTGGTCACCGGCGTGAAGTACGGCGTGGAGCCGCTGCCCGCGAGCCAGGCCAGGTAAAAATCCTTGCAATTCCACGGCTGCCCATCCGACCATCGCACGGTGGGCTTGATTTTGTACGTGACGACTTGGGGATCTTTCGACGTCAACTCGGCTGAGGCCAGCACGTCGGAGTTGAGCAGGAGCCTCCCGTTTCCGTCGACGATGAACGGGTCTGCAAGCACCTGGTTGAGCACCAGATTATTGTCCGGGTTGTTCTTTGTTTGGGCTGTCGTGTTGTTATACGCGGAGAATGGCGCCCCGTGCGCAACCACCACTGCGGGACCCGGCGCCACCTTCGGCGCACGATATGACCCGTCCCCATTGTCACCACGCGCTTGCGTGCTCACGGGGCCGCCATCGGGGCGGTCGGTTCCCCTGGCCGCCACACAACCGGCAACCACGAGGGCAAGGCAGACGATTCCCACCAGCAGGCTCATCAGAAGCCGAGATTTCCCCGTCACGGAAGGCCTCCCGGTGTCATGGGCGAAGCTGCCAGCGGGCCGAGCCGTCGAGGGGACCTTCCAGCGGCGTGCCCGGGGCCACGTCGGGCAACTGGCTGGTGGTGATCAGCAGCGACGCCGGCTGGTAGAGCGGGATGGTCACGGCCCGCTCCCACAACGCCGTCTCCAAGGTGGGACTGACGGCCTCCGCCGGGCCGTTCTGGGTGAGCGCCCGCTCGATCATCGGCTGCAAGGCCAGATCGCAGAACTGCGCCGGGTTGGGGGGCGCCGGCGCCAACCTGGCCGGTACCACCAGCGGGCAGCCGTACCAGGACTCCATCTGGGTAGCAGGGTGACCGGCCGCCGGCTGCGGCAGCACTGCTATATCGACCCCGGGGATGTCAACCCCGGGACTCGCCGCTGGCGCGCTCTGCGGGGAGGTCCCGCCACGAAGCGCCGCTGCGTCGCCACCCGGGCCGAGCTGGGCGCCGAAGAGCTCGTCGGGATCGACCTCGCGCAGCTCGGCGCTGATCCCAGCGGTCCGGAGCTGATCGACCACCCGGGCAGCGAGCGTCCCGTACGGCTCGCGGTCCGCCGGCGCCGCGACCACCAGCCGCAGCGGCTGCCCGGCGCGTTCCCAACCTGCCGCCCCTCGCGTATAGCCGGCGGCGATGAGCAGGGCTCGGGCGGTGTCCGGATCCGGCGCCACCGGGACGCCGGCGGCCGGCGCGGTGGGGTGGTAGCCCGGCACGGACGGGGCGAGCACCTGGGAGTCGGCTCGCAGCGCGGAGGAAGGTCCGCTGGCAACCCCGGTGGCGATCAGCGCGGGGCGGTCCAGCACCGCGGCCACCGCGGTACGCATCCGCTGATCGCTCAGCACCCGGCTGGCCGGGCGCAACACCACCGAGACGAGTACCGGCTGCGGCACCACGGCCGGGCTCACACCCAGGTTCGCCGCGCGCACCAGCGATTCGGTGATGGCATTGGGACGGCCGAACAGGGCCCCCTGCACGCCACCGCTGCGCAGCGCATCGACCACGGCCGCCTCGCTACCCTGCCGGAACCGGATCCGACCCAGCTCCGTCGGGGTGTCCCAGTACCGATCATTGCGTTCCAGCACCATCTCACCGCGGGGTCGGTCGAGCGAGGTCATCGCGAACGGGCCGCCGGAGACCGGAATGCCCTCGTCGAGCGCCTTGCTCCAGCCGCCCGGCGCATCCTTGAGCAGGTGCGCAGGCAGCAGGTTGTGGAACAGGGTGCGCCAGCCCGGGTAGGGCCGATGAAAGACCACCTCGGCGGTCTTGCCGCCGTCCCGGGAGATCACCTGGTCGATCAGCTGGTAGCCGGCCGAGTCCACCACTCCCGGCTGGGTGCGCATCTGTTCGGCGAGATACCCGAAGTCCTCAGCAGCGATGGGGGTGACGTCTGACCACTGCGCGTTGCGCCGGATCCGGTACGTGACGGTGAACGGCGCGGTATTCGTGACCTCGGCAGAGGTGAGCAGCGCCTGGTCGAGCACCCACTGCCCGGTGGGTTTCTGGTGAAACGCCGAGGGCAGCAGCAGGCCGGCGACCGCCTCGGAGACAGGCGTCAGGTCAGCCAGGGTGTGCGGGTTGAAACCGCCGATCAACCGGTCTACCCCGAGCACCACCTCGCGGACCGGACGCGGGGCGACCGGGGAGCTCGCGGCCGGGCGAGATGCGACCCGCGGGTGGGGCTGCGGGGTGCAGGCGGCGAGCGCGGCACCGGCGAGCAGCGCCGTCACCACCTTGTGCCCGCGACCCGGCCTCCTCACGAGGCGACATGCTGCCGCAGGGCGCTCCCCCGAGCGTCGGCCGGGGTCCTCATGCGGTGCGCCCGGCTAAGCCCGGGCCACCCGATCGCGGGCCCGCCGGCGGGCTCGCTGGGTGGCGTCGAGAATCACCTTGCGCACCCGGACCACGTCCGGCGCGACCTCGACACACTCGTCGGAGGCACAGAACTCCAGCGCCTCCTCCAACCCGAGGATCCGCGGCCGGGCCAGCCGCTCGAGTTCCTCGCCGGTGGAGGAGCGCACATTGGTGAGCTTGCGCTCCCGGCACGCGTTGATGTCCAGGTCCTCAGCGCGGGGGTTCTCGCCGACCACCATCCCGGCGTAGACCGCCGCGCCGGGCTCCACGAAGAAGGTGCCCCGGTCGGCTAGCTGCGCCAACGCGTACCCGGTGACCGCTCCGGACCGGTCGGCGACCAGTGATCCGGCGCGGCGCGTGCGCAGTTCCCCTGCCCAGGGGCGGTAGCCGTCGAAGACGTGGTGGGCGATGCCGGTGCCTCGGGTGATGGTGAGGAACTCGGTGCGAAAGCCGATCAGCCCTCGGGAGGGCACGGTGAACTCCAGGCGCACCCAGCCGTCCCCGGACGTGGCGCCGAGCTGCTCCGTCCGCCCCTTGCGGGCGGCCAGTAGTTGGGTCACCGCACCGACATGCTCCTCTGGCGCGTCCACCGTGAGGTGCTCGAAGGGCTCGTGCCGGGCGCCGTCCACGGTGCGGGTGACGACCTGGGGCTTGCCGACGGTGAGCTCGAAGCCCTCTCGCCGCATGGTTTCCACCAGGACGGCGAGCGCCAGCTCACCGCGTCCTTGCACTTCCCAGGTGTCCGGCGAGTCGGTCGGCGAGACCCGGATGCTCACGTTGCCGACCAGCTCGGCGTCGAGCCGGTTGCGCACCAAGCGGGCGGTGAGCTTGCGACCCCCACCGCGGCCCGCCAGCGGGCTGGTGTTGATCCCGATCGTCATCGCGATCACCGGCTCGTCCACGGTGATCCTGGGTAGTGGGCGCGGATCGTCGAGGTCGGCGAGGGTGTCCCCGATGGTGATCTCCGCGATGCCGGCGATGGCGATCAGATCACCGGCCTTGGCGCTGGCCGCCGGGACCCGCACGAGCCCCTCGGTCCGCAGCAGTTCGGTTATCTTCACCGGCCGGATCGAGCCGTCTTCGCGGCACCACGCCACCGTCTGGCCCTTGTGCAGCCGCCCGGAACGGACCCGGCACAGCGCGATCCGGCCCAGGAAGCTCGACGCATCGAGGTTGGTGACATGCGCCTGCAGCGGTGCCTGCGCATCACCCGCGGGCGGCGGCACGTGCTGGAGGATGACATCGAACAGCGGAGCGAGGTCCTCGGCGTCCGGCATCTCACCATCGTGTGGGCGGTTGCGGCTGGCGCGGCCGGCCCGGGCGCTGGCGTAGAGCACCGGCATGTCCAGGATTGCTTCACCGGCATCCGTGCCCAGGTCCGCGGCGAGATCCAGCAGCAGGTCGTGGGTCTCCTCGACCACCGCCTCGATCCGGGCATCCGAGCGGTCCACCTTGTTCACCACGAGCACCACCGGTAGTTGCGCGGCCAGCGCCTTGCGCAGCACGAAACGGGTCTGCGGCAACGGGCCCTCGCTGGCGTCAACGAGCAGCAGCACACCGTCCACCATGGACAACCCGCGCTCGACCTCCCCGCCGAAATCAGCGTGCCCGGGGGTGTCCACCACATTGATGGTCACCGGGCCCTCCGGTGTGGACCACGGCAGCGCGGTGTTCTTGGCCAGGATCGTGATGCCCTTTTCCCGCTCCAGATCGCCGGAGTCCAGCACCCGGTCCAGCTCGGTGCGCCCGGCGACGGCACCGGACTGGCGCAGCATGGCGTCGACAAGGGTGGTCTTGCCATGATCGACATGCGCGACGATGGCCACATTGCGCAGGTCTGTGCGCATGCGGGCGGGGGCGGCGGTGGGCACGCGGTTGACTCCTCATGGATGTCGGGGGTACCTCTAGGCTACCTGGGACCCCCGGGACGGCCGTTGCGCTGGGCCTTCAGCAGCGGTGCGAGATCGGGAAGGACAGCGCGGTCGGCCTTCAGCCAGTCCAGCTCAGCCAGCTCCGCGAGATCCACCCACCGCAGTGCGGCATGCTCGACCGGTACGGGTGTCGCGTCCGGCTGGGCTAGCCGCGCAACATGGACCCGGAGGGTGCAGCCGCCGGGTAGCGGCACGTCGGGCCCAAGCTGTCCACCGGGCACGATGTCGACGGCGAGCTCTTCGCGGCACTCCCGGATCAGCGCATCCGCAGCGCTCTCCCCCGGCTCGACACGCCCGCCCGGCAGCTCCCAACGACCCGCGGTTTCCGGTGGGAACGCTCGCTGCTGGGCGAGCACCCGGCCATCGCGCACCAGCGCCGCCGCGACTACCACTGGGGCAGCGCTTGATGGGCGGCCGACTGGCCAGTGCACCTCGAAACGGGCACCACCGTCGGGGGCTCGGCCGACCCGGGCGGTGCCGCCGTAGCGGCGCACCGTCTCGGCGACCAGGGCCAGCCCGAGCCCGGTACCCCCAGTGCCGCGGTCCCGATCTTCCTCGACCCGGTGAAAGCGCTCGAACACCAGCCCGCGGTGCTCGACGGGCACCCCATCGCCGTCGTCGTCGACCAGCACCCGCACCTCGGCCGGACCGGGCAAGACCATCACCCGTGCGGTGCTCCGGGCATGCCGGACGGCGTTGGCGAGCAGGTTATCCAGCACCCGGGCCACGTCGCTGGGCGCCGCGTGCAGCACCGCTGGCGCGGCCGCGGTCACCCGTACCACAACCGCTCCGCGTGCGACGCGGGCCGCCGCGTCGCGGGCCATCCCGGCGAGGTCCACCGGTTGGGTGATCAGCGGCTCCCCCGCGTCGGACCTGGCAAGCTCCAACAGGTCATCAAGCAAGCCGGACAACCGCTGCGCCTCGATGGCGATGTCCTCCAACGTCGCCCCGGCGAGGTCCGGATCCGGGTGCGCGACCGCCACCTCGGCCTGCGCGCGGATCGCCGCGACCGGCGAGCGCAGCTCGTGCGCGGCATCCCCGGTGAACTGCTTCAGCCGCTGGGCCCCGGCGTCCCGGCGACCCAGTAGGTCGTTGAGCGCCTCAGCCAACGCCCGCAGCTCGTCGCGTGCCGGCGGCAGCGGCAACCGCTCCCCCGCCGGCAGTTGCGTCGCCGCGTCACGGAGCCGGGCCACTGGGCGCAACGCGAACCGGGCAGCCACCCAGCCTGCCGCCCCCATCGCCAGCGCAGCGAGCACCGCGGCCACCACGAGGGCAACGGCGGTGCGCCCCACCAGCGCCTCATGCGCAACCGACTCGGCGCCGGCCACGACCAGCCGGGGTGTGCCATCCGGCGTACTGACCACGCGTCCTGACCAGCGGATGGGCCGGTCTGTCCCGGACGTGGACCCGGTGTCGAACGTCCACACCGCCTGCCCGGACAGCAACCGGCGGATATCCCGTACGGATAGCGATGTGGGCCCACCGCCGTCAACGGGGGTACCGGCCCGGTCCAGTACCCGGACCCGGACGTCCGCGCCCGGCCCGGGCAGTTGCGGTGCTGGGCGCCCAGCCACCACGGTGGGCGTGACGGCGCTCACGGCCGCTGTCAGTTCACCGTCCAGAGCTTGCGTCAGCGTTCGGGCCACCACCGCCGTCGAGGCTTTGGCCAGCAACAGAAACAGCAGCAACCCGGCCAGCGTGACCACCGCGGCGACGCGGACCGGCAACGGACGGCCTACCCAGAACCGCCGCAACACCGTCATCATCCGTCCTGCACATCGACCGCGTAGCCGTGTCCCCGGACCGTCTGCAACACGTCACCGGCCCCGACCGCGTCGAGCTTGCGGCGCAGGTAGCCGACGTAGACCTCGACGGCATTGCGGCTGGCGGCCTGCTCGTCTCCCCACGCGGCGCGCAGCAGTTCGTCTTTGCTCATCACACTGCCCGCCCGGCGGGCCAGCGCCAGCAGGACCGCAAACTCCCGGGGGGACAGCTGCACCGGCCGGCCGGCCCACGTCACGCGCCGGCGACCGGAGTCGATCACTAGCTCTCCCAGGGTCAGTACCGCCTCCGGGCGCGCCTGGACGTTCCGGCGCAGCACGGCTCGCAGCTGGGCCACGAGTACCACGAATGAGAACGGCTTGACCAGGTAGCCGTCGGCGCCAAGGTCCAGCCCGTCGGCCTGATCTATTTCGCCGTCCTTGGCCGAAACGAGCAGCACGGGAGTGCCCACCCCGGCCGCCCGCAGCCGTTGCAGCACCCGGTAGCCGGACAGGCCCGGCAACATGATGTCCAACAACACTGCATCGAAACTGCCGGTCAGCGCCGCACGCAGCGCACTGGGTCCATCAGCTGCGGTGACGACCAGCATCCCCTCGGCGCGCAGCCCCCGCTCCAGCGCGCGCCGAACCCCAGGCTCGTCATCAACCACCAGAACCCGCGCAGCCACCCTCCCCAGCATCCTCCCTTCCCAACCCGGTACCCCGACATGGAGACATATCGGGGTGATAGACCGTCCCGTTGCCCCGATATGTCTCCATGTCGGGCGTAGGGTGCTGGGGGTGGCTGACGATGAGGTGCTGATCGACGTCGAGACCGTTGTAGGGATGGTCACCGGTGAGGGGGCGCTGGACGAGGATGGCATCCGGTTCGTACTCGATGCGCTGACCGCGGCGACCGATAGCGCACTGGGCTTCCTGTCCGGCCGGATCGAGTGCTACACCGCGCACGGCGGTGTCGTCGAGCCACGACTTGCGGCACTGCGCGCGCAGGCTCGCAGTAGGGAGGAGAAGGCCGCTGTCGCGCTCGTCGCGGCGCGGGCCGCCGAAGGTGCCGGGGATTCCGCGGCCGCCCGCGACCTGATCGACGACGCGCTGACGGTGCGCCCCGGTCTGGAGCCGGCGTTGCATGACGGCGCGCAGTACGCCGCGGCACGCGGAGACTACGTCACAGCCGATCGGTATCTACGGCGCGCGGAGCAACAGAGCCCGCTTCGACCGGGGCTCAGCGAGGCCATGGCTGCGACCGATACTGCTGTTGTGGACGTCGGGCGCAACAGCCCGTGCCCGTGTGGGTCCGGCCGTAAGTTCAAGGCCTGCTGCCTGCGCGACGCACTCCCTGCGCTGAGCGCGCGAGCCCAGCTCATCTACGCGCTGCTGGGTACCTACGCTGAGCGCGCTCCCGGGCTCGAGATGGTCGCACCATTGATCGAGCGCACCGAGAACGCCCAACAGTACGCAATGTTCCTGCTGGATCTCGCCCTGTTCCGGTGCGGCCTGGTGGAGAGGTTCCTCGCCGCCCGGGGTCACTGGCTTCGCTCGGACGAACGCGAGCTCATCGAAGACTGGCGCCGGATCCCGGTCACGCTCTACGAAGCACTCGACGTCCAGCCGGACACCAGCGTCACGCTGCGGGCCCTGCCGGACGGCGAGCCGATTCACCTCGCCGACCGGCTGTTCTCGCAGTCCGCGCAGCGGCTGGGGCTGCTCTGCGGACGGGTGCTGTACGACGGCTCCAAGCCTCGCCTGCTCGCGGTGCCCGTCCAGGTACCCCGGCAGCGCCGCCGCGAGCTGGCTGGTCTCCTCGCATCAGATCCACCGGCGGAAAAGATTGCTGATTTTCTCGCTCCGGAACCACCGATCCAGTTCCGCAACAGCGACGGTGAGGAACTGCACGAATGCTGGGTCACCTACCGCGTACCCCACCCACAGCAGACCTTCGACCAACTCGCCGAACGGCTGACCCGGACCGGGGAGCACCTGATCGCCTGGCATCGCGAGCTGCCCGACGGGCGGGTGCTGAACCTCGGAGTGATCGAACGGGCCGGCGAGAAGTTCACGCTCACCGCGAACTCCCCGACCCGGCTCAGCGACCTCGAGGCCCAGCTGCGCGACCTAGCTCCGGATGCGGCCGAATGGGACCGGCACGCCGAGCGCGTCAGCCAGGACCCCGGCGACCGCGAAGCCCGCACCCTTATCGTGGACAGCTACTTCATCGAGGCAAGCTCCGATAAGGACGCTGACGACGCTGCCGCTCGCTTGAGCCAAGATGCCGAAACGAGCTGGCTCGACGCTCCCCGGGTGATCGGCAATCTGAGCCCGCGGGAAGCCGCTGGCTCCCACGATCACGCTGTCCTGGCGGAGCTGCGCTGCATGGTCGACGACGTCGAAGCGATCCTGCTGCAAACCCAGCGCGCCGGGCAGTCCACGACGGGGCTGATGAACCCGCATCGCCTTCGAGAGTCGCTGGGCCTGGACAAGCACGCCCCGTAGACCGGGTTAACCGCGATGACTTTTCTGCGCAGTTCTTTTCTGCGCAGTTCTCAGGTGTTTCTCAAGGTCTCAGAGCTTTCTCAGCCGGTGCGGAGCAGCATCAGCATCGAGCGCCGCACGGCAGGAGGAAGCAATGAAGTTAGCGACGGCAGCGCTGGGGATGGCCGCGGCCGCAGCGATCGGCATCGGCGTGTTGACCATGCCCGCTGGCGCCGGGGCGGATCCAGCGCTGCCACCGGTGTCGCCAGAGGACCTGGTGGCCTCGGTACTCACCGCGAAGATGCCAGCACTCGGCGGCACGGTGGCGGTGCACAACGCGCTGGGTCTGCCCGCGCTGCCGGGGGTTGCCGCCCCGCTGACCCAGCCGGAGAGCACTTTCCGGGTCTGGTCTGACGGGCAGGGTCACGGCCGGTTGGCAGTACCCTCGCGCGGTGGTGAGCAGGTGCTGATCGAGGACGGCACGACGCTGTGGCGCTACGATTCCTCCTCGCGCACCGCGACGGCGCTGGAACATGGCGCCACCCCGGGCCCGGAGCGACCCCCGGCCGACCCGGCTCAGGCGGCTCGGGAGATGATCGATGCCGTGCGCAAGAGCAGCGCGGTGAGCGTGGACGGTACCGGCACAGTCGCCGGGCGCCCCGTCTACCAGCTCGTGCTCACGCCCGTGCCGACCGAGCGGACCCTACTGCGTGAGGTGCGGGTCGCGGTCGACTCGGCCCAGCGGGTGCCGTTGCAGCTCAGCGTGCTGGCCAACGGATCCCCCGAGCCGGCGCTGCAGATCGGCTTCTCCGACCTCACCGTCGGCGCGCAGGATCCCGCGCTATTCCACTTCGTCCCACCCGCAGGGGTCAAGGTCGAGCGTCCCGATCCCTCGAAACACGATCCGTCCACGAACGAGCGGCCGGACCATGGCGGAATGCCAGCGGGCCAGCACGAGGGCGCCATGATCCGCACCCAGGGTGACGGGTGGGACACTGTGGTGCTCGGCCAGCTCCCACCCGCACGCCCAGGAACAGAATCAGACGCGCAACCCGATCCGCTGGCGATGATCCAGCGGATCGGGCGTCCGGCCACCGGGCCGTGGGGCCACGGCTGGGCGATACAGACCGCCGTGGGCACCATGCTGGTGACCTCCGAGGGCAGGGTCGCCGCCGGGGCAGTGCCGCAGCAGGTGCTCGACGAGGCCCTGGCCAAGTGACAGCAAGCTCGATCACCCCGACCGCGACGGCCGCACCGTCCGGGCATGGCGCACCCGCGGTGCGAGTCCAGGGGCTGCGCAAGGTGTTCGGTCGCACCGTCGCGGTGTCCTCGGTGGACCTCGACGTGCCGACCGGCGCCGTGTTGGGCGTGCTGGGCCCCAACGGCTCGGGCAAGACCACGATGATCCGCATGCTGTTGGCGCTGTCCCGGCCCACCGCCGGCACCGTGGAGCTGCTCGGCAGGAAGGTACCGGCCGCCGCCGGGGAGGTGTTGCCGCACGTCGGCGCGTTGGTGGAGGGCCCCGGTTTTCACCCGTTCCTGTCCGGCCGGGAGAACCTGCGGCGATGCGCGGCGGCCGAGCCGCTGCTGGCCACCCGCGCGATCCCCGAAGCCGTGGAGCGCGCCCTGCACCGGGTGGGCCTCGCGGATGCGGCGGGTCGGCGCTACCGCGCCTACTCGCTGGGCATGAAACAGCGCCTGGGCCTGGCGGCGGTGTTGCTGGTGCCCCGCCGGTTGGTCGTGCTCGATGAACCGACCAATGGCCTGGACCCGGCGGGAACCCGGGAGGTCCGGCGGATCATCGGCGAGTTGCACGCCGGCGGCGCCACCGTGCTGGTGTCCTCCCACCTGCTCACCGAGGTTGAGGCGACCTGCACGCACGTGGCGGTGCTCGACCGCGGGTCGCTGATCGCCACCGGCCCGCTCGCTGCCTTGCTCGACGGCGAGGCACCCGCGCTGGATGTGCGTACCCCGGATTCCGCCGTCGCGGTACAGGCACTGCACGTGGCCGGGATCGGTGCTGCCGCCGGTCCGGATGGGGTGCGCGTCGAGCTCGCCGGGACCGACCCGCCCACGGTGGTGGCGTTGCTGGTCGGCGCCGGGGTCGCGGTGCACGAGGTGCGGCGCTGGCGAACCGGGTTGGACGAGTTGTTCGCCCAGCTGACCGAGGGGAACGGGTAATGACCACCACCGACGTGGGCAGCGCAGCCCTGACCGGCCCGGTGCGCGCCCCACTGGTGCGGTTGCTGCGCAGCGAGCTTCGCTGGGTGCTGCGCCGCCCGCGCACCCAGATCGCGCTGGGCCTGCTCGCGGTGGTCCCGGTGCTGATCGGGATCGGCATCGTGGCGACCGACGGACCGGGCGGCTCCGGACTGCTCACCCAGGTCGCCGGTAACGGGTTGGTACTACCGATCGCGGCGCTGTCGATCTCTCTGGCGTTGCTGCTGCCGCTGGCCGTCACGATGGCCGCCGCCGACGCGCTGGCCGGCGAGTCTGCGCACGGCACGCTGCGCGGGTTACTGCTGGCCCCGATCAGCCGGACCCGGCTGGTACTGGTCAAAGCGGTCGGCGTGCTGGCCGTCGCGGTGGCGGCGGTCGCCGCGGTGACTGTGCTGGGCATCGTCACCGGCCTGGTGTTGGTCGGCTCCTCCGGGACTGCGCACGGCATGCTCACGCTCTCCGGCACCGAGATCGGGCCGGGGTCGGCGCTGCTGCGGGTCTCGTTGGCAGCCGCCTGGACGGTCGGGCAGCTCGCCGCAGTGGGCGCGATTGCCCTGGCGGTGTCCTCGGCTACAGAGCACCCACTGGTGGTGCTCGCGGCGGTGCTGGGCGGCCTGATCGTGTTCGGGGTGCTCTCCGCTATCCCTGCCCTGGACTGGCTGCAGCCCCTGCTGCTGACCACTGGCTGGTTCGCGATCACCGACGTACTGCGCGACCCCCTACCGCTGGACGGGCTGGCCTCCAGCAGCGTCCGGGCAGGCTGCTACTTGCTGATCGGTCTGATCCTGACCCTGGCCAGAACCGTGACCCGCGAAGCCTGACCCCCACCCGGCGTGCCGTCTCTCGCGCACCCCTGCCTGGAACCGCGATAAGCATCCAGGTGACCGAGAGTTCGGCGCTACTGTGGCAGGCCAAGGAGGGATGGACGTGGCGATTGTGACAGGGTATGCGGCGAAGGGCGCGAAGGGGGTGCTCGAGCGGTACGACTACGAGGCCGGAGCGCTGGGCGCCGATGAGGTCGAGATCCAGGTGACCCACTGCGGCATCTGCTACAGCGATATCGCGATGATCGATAACTCTTGGGGTTTCAGCCAGTATCCGTTGGTGCCGGGGCACGAGGTGAGCGGAATTATCACCGCTCTCGGGACCAATGTCGGCGATGCTCGCCGGATTGGTCAGCGCGTGGGAATGGGCTGGCACATGGGCTCCTGCGGCAGCTGTGAATGGTGCACGCGTGGCAAGGAGAACCTCTGTCCGGGCCAACGCCCAACGATCGTCGGGCATTACGGAGGATGGGCGAGCTCTGTTCACTGCCAAGCGAAATTCGCCGTGCCGATCCCGGACGCACTGTCCTCGGAGGATGCGGGACCGCTGATGTGCGGCGGCTCGACGGTGTTCACGCCGATGGTCGAGTTCGGTGTGACGCCATGGATGCGTACCGCCGTCGTCGGGATCGGGGGTCTGGGCCATCTGGCCGTGCAGTTCCTCGCGAAGTTCGGTTGCGAGGTCACCGCAATCTCGTCGAGTCACGGCAAGGACGAGGACGCGCGCGAGCTGGGCGCTGATCACTTCATCGCCACCACAGGTACCGACGAGCTGGCGAAAGCCGCCGGATCGTTCGATTTCATCATCTCGACGGTAGGTGCGGACCTCCCGTGGGGCGACTACGTCGCGGCGCTTCGACCACAAGGTCGCCTGGTCATCGTCGGCATCCCGGGCTCGGACATCCGCTTTCCGATCTGGTCGGTGCTGTTCGAGCGTTCGGTCAGCGGTGGCGCGGTTGGAAGCCCCTCAGACACCGCGCGCATGCTCGAGTTCGCGGCGCGGGCGGGCATCGGGCCGAGAGTCGAGCTGTTCCCGATGGCGGAGGTGAACCGAGCGGTCGATCACCTACGCGCGGGCAAGGCACGTTATCGCGCGGTGCTGGTTGCCTGAGCCGGCGACCCACGAGGGAGGATGGCTGGCATGACGACACTCCTGGACGACGAGCGGGTGGCGGCGGCGTTGGACGGCCTCACCAGCTGGCAGCGCGACGGTGACGCGATCGTCCGTACCGCGAAACTACCCAGCTTTCCCGCGGCCATCGAAGCGGTCCGCGCGGTGGCCGGGATCGCCGAGGCGCGCAATCATCACCCCGACATCGATATCCGCTGGCGCACCGTGACGTTTCGCTGCAGCACCCACTCCGAAGGCGGGATCACCAACCTGGACATCGAGCTCGCCGGCGAGATCGACCGCGTACTGGCCGGCGCGAGCGCGACGAGCTGAGGGACCGCAGCGGTCATCCGATCCGCCTCAGACGACGAGGCGGGATGCAGCAGAGCCCGGGTCGGCCTGTGGCAGGGTGTCGGCGACCTCGGTGAGGATCTCCACCGCGCGTCGCAGGATCTCGATCGGCTGGGTGTAGGGCAGCCGTAGCCGGTCGGCGAAGGCGTGACCAGTACCGAAGCGGGAGCCGGCCGCGAGCCGCAACCCGCGCCGCTCGGCGGCATTAACGAGGGCGTGGGACACTGGCGCCGGCAGCCCGCACCACAGCACCAGTCCACCTGGCGGCACGGGCACCTCCCAGCGGGGCAGCGCGGTGCCAAGCGCCGCGACGAGCGCATCCCGTTGGGCCCGCAGCCGATGGCGCAGCGCCGGCAACGCCGCCTCGGCGGCGTCCAACAGGTGGCATGCGGCGAGCTGTTCGAGCACAGGGCCGGACAGGTGGGCGCGCATCGCCGCCGCGCTCAGCCGTTGCACCAGGGAGGCATCCGCACGGAGCCAACCGATCCGCAATCCTCCCCAAAAGGACTTACTCAGGGTGCCGACCGTGATCACCCTATCGGCGCGGGCGAAGGCCGCGTATGGCGCGTCAGGCCAGGCGTCCAGTCCGAGATCGACAAACGTCTCGTCGACCAGGGCGACGGTGCCCGACCGGTGCAGCCCGGCCGCCAGGCGCCCCCGCTGGTCACCATCGAGCAGGAGACCGGTGGGGTTCTGGAAATCCGGCATCAGGTAGGCCAACCGGGCGCTGGTCTGCCGGGCGACGCGGGGAACATCGGCCACCAGAGCGGCAGTGTCCGCGGCGTCGACGGCGACTGGCACCGTACGGGCCCCGGTCCCCCGGATGGCGTCCAGAGCGTTGGGATAGCTCGGATGCTCCACGACGACCCGATCACCCGGACCGACGAGCACTTCGAGTGCGACCGTGATGCCGTGCAGCGCGCCCGCCGTAATAAGCACCTGGTCAGCTGCTGTGGGCAGCCCGCGTTTCGTGTACCGCTCGGCAATCCGCGCTCGCAGCTCCGGCAAGCCGGCGGGGTAATAGCCGTGGCCGGGCAGCACCCGCGGAAGCTCCCTCAGCGCCGCGGCGAAGGCCATGGCGATCTCAGGTGGGGCCGCCGGGGCGGCGTGAGCCAGGTCGAGGATGCCGGCAGCGGGCAGTGCAGGCACCCAGGCGCCGGGTGCCGGACCCGCAGGCAGCGACGTCCAGGTCCCGGCGCCTTGGCGAGCGCTGGCCCAGCCGTCGTCGCGTAGCCGCCGGTAGGCGGCGGTGACGGTGGCCCGGCTCAGCTGCAGCGTGATGGCGAGCTCCCGCTCGGCCGGCAACCGGATCCCGACCGCCAGCCGGCCATCCGCGATGAGCAGCCGGATGCGCGCGGCCAGCGCCGCATACCGCGGCGGGCGTTCACCTGCTAGCTCTCCCAGCAGAGCGGTTAGCCGACCCGCGCTGATCTGAACCATGCCACTGATCCCTGATTGGACTGGAACTAACTATCCAATTGTTGTCCATACTGGGCGGGTGCGACAAGTCCTCCTGGTGTCCATCTCCACGCGACAGGCTGTCCAGCTCGTCGCCGGCCTGGTGCTCTACGGCATCTCCATGGCGCTACTGGTTCGCTCCCAACTCGGCAACATGCCGTGGGACGTGCTGCATCAGGGCCTCGCCCGGCAGCTGCATCACTCCATCGGCACCGTCACGATCGCCGTCGGCGTCGTTGTGCTGATGCTGTGGATCCCGCTGCGGGAGAAACCCGGCATTGGCACGGTGTGCAACGTCGTCATCATCGGGATCTCGGTAGATGCCGCCCTCGCCGCCCTGCCCGCCGCAGGCTCCCTGCCCGTACGCACGCTCCTAGCGAGCGCAGGCATCATCCTCAACGCGGTGGCAACCGCCGCCTACATCGGCGCCCGGCTGGGCCGGGGACCCCGTGACGGGCTCATGACCGGCCTGGTACGCCGGACCGGCGGGTCAGTGCGGCTGGTGCGCACCACTATCGAGGTCGCGGTCGTCGCCACCGGCTGGGTGCTCGGCGGCACCCTCGGGGTCTCCACCGTGCTCTACGCCCTGGCGATCGGTCCGTTGGTCCAGCTGCTCCTTCCCCGGCTCACGGCGCCCGCCGTTGACTCCTGAACGGCACGGCCTCGCTTGGGGTTAGACAACAACATGGAGGTTGACGTTGAGAAGCACGAGAGGCCACAGCAGGACAGCCAGGAGAAAGGACAGGAGTTCGCCGATGGTATGGATCGAGTATCCGTTAGTAAGTGCTACCACCACACCGATGATTATGTACAAGAGACCGAATAGAGAAACGCCATATTCATGCATGATCTTCTCCTTTGATTCCGGGCAATTGCAAAAACTATGTCACCGAGCCGAGGACCGCAGCACCGTATGAGGTGGACGAGCTGGCATGATCAGGATCTCAAGGAGGTAGTCCTGCCCACTCGCGCCGGCAATGAGGCCTCCGCCATTGATAAGGGTTGACCACCTTGGCGACCGCCCACTGAGACATCCAGATGCCAGGCTTGGGCTGAGATACCACGTGCGCGCACGCAGTGTGCGTCAGCCGATTCGCCTTCGGCACGGTCCTCCCTCGTCGTGTACAGAGTGTAATCCACCATGCCCGGGCCTGGGAACGCTCGAAATCTAAGGATTCCGTGCGGCCTTGCAGACTGACGAGAGCGGCAGCGTCTGCGCACTAGACGTTGAAGCGGAAGTCGACCACGTCGCCGTCGGCCATCACGTAGTCCTTCCCCTCCATCCGAACCTTCCCGGCCGCTCGGGCCGCCGCCATGGATCCGGCTGAAACCAGATCGTCGTAGGACACGATTTCGGCCTTGATGAACCCGCGCTGGAAGTCGCTGTGAATCACCCCGGCTGCTTCGGGAGCGGTGGCTCCCGCCCGGATCGTCCATGCCCTCGACTCTTTTGGCCCGGCGGTGAGGAAGGTCTGCAGCCCCAGGGTGTGAAAACCCGCGCGGGCCAGTGCGTGCAGTCCCGGCTCGGGCTGCCCGATCGAGTCCAGCAGCTCCCGGGCCGATTCCTCGTCGAGCTCGAGCAACTCGGATTCGACCTTCGCGTCGAGGAAGACCGCATCGGCGGGAGCGACCAACTTGCGCAGCTCGGCCTGCCGGTCGGAATCGGTGAGCACACCCTCGTCGGAGTTGAAGACATACAGGAACGGCTTGCTGGTCAGCAGGGTGAGCTCGGCGACCGCCGCGACGTCCAGCTCCGCGCGGGCGGCGAACAGGGTGCGCCCGGTGTCGAGCACCTGCCTGGCGGCCTGCGCGACGGCCAGCGCGGTGCGGCGCTCCCGGGGGTTGGTGCGGGCCTCCTTCTCCAGCCGGGGCAGCGCGCGGTCCAGAGTCTGCAGATCGGCCAGTACCAGCTCGGTCTCGACGGTGGCGATGTCGTCGGCCGGGTCGACCCGACCATCGACGTGCAACACGTCGGGGTCATCGAAAACCCGCACGACCTGGCAGATCGCGTTGGCCTCGCGGATATTGGCGAGGAACTTGTTGCCCAGCCCAGCGCCCTCGGAGGCGCCGGCGACGATACCCGCGATGTCGACGAAGGCCACCGTGGCCGGCACGATCTTGGCGCTGTCGAGCAGCCCCGCCAACCGCCCGAGACGTTCATCGGGCAACGGCACCACGCCGACGTTGGGCTCGATGGTGGCGAACGCGTAGTTCGCCGCGAGGACGTTGTTGCGGGTCAGCGCATTGAACAGGGTGGACTTGCCCACATTGGGCAACCCAACGATCCCAAGAGTCAGGCTCACGAGACGTCGAGTCTAGGCGCTCCTCCCCCGTCTCCTCGCATTGAGCGGGCTCAGCGGGGCTATCCGACCCGCCGTAACCCCGCTGAGCCCGCTGAATGCGAGGGAGGCGGCGCGCCTCGCCGAAACTGTCAGGGGGGTGTTGCAGGGTGTGACGCGTGGATTACTTAGTGCTCATCGGCGTGGTTGGCGGGCTGGTGGTGGGAGGGCTCGTCAGTTGGTTGGTGGCGGGTGCGCTTCGGCGTGCGGCAGTGGGCGAGGCCGTGCAGGCGGCCGATGCCGCCAGGATTGCTGCCGAGGCCGCCCTCGTCGCGGCTCGCCGGGAAGTCGACGATGTCCGGGCGGCCAAGGATGCGGAGGCGGCCAGGGCGGAGCAGTATCACCAGCGCGCCCAGGACGCCGGTGAACGGGCCTCGGCGGCCCAGGCTGAGTTGGCAGGCATTCGCGCTGCGCTCGCCGCCGAGCGGGCCGCGGCGGCCGACCGGGAACGGCTGCTCACCCAGCGCGAGATCGAGCTCAAGGACAGCTTCCAGGCGCTCTCGGCGGAAGCACTCTCCCGTAACAACGAGGCATTCGTCCAGCTCGCCGAGGCGCGGCTGGCCAAGGTCACCGCGTCCCTCTCGGCCCGCTCCGATGGCGATGCCACCCAGCGCCAGCAGGCCATCGAGGCGCTGGTGGGCCCGATAACCCAGACCCTGCATCGGCTCGATGGTCAACTGCGCACGGTGGAGAAGGATCGGGAGGCCGCCTACGCGGGGCTGCGTGAGCAGGTCGGCGCGATGCACCGCACGTCGGAACAGCTGCAGAGCGAGACGCGGCAACTGGTCACCGCACTGCGCGCCCCGCAGGTCCGCGGCCGGTGGGGTGAGCTGCAACTGGAGCGGATCGTGGAGCTGGCCGGCATGGTCGAACACTGCGACTTCTCCCGTCAGGTCACCGCCACCGACGTCAGCGGCGACAACGACGCCGTGGTGCGGCCCGACCTGGTGGTACACCTTGCCGGGGGCAAGCACATCGTGCTCGACGCCAAGGTGCCCTTCGGCGCCTATCTGGAGGCCGTCGACGCCACCGACCCGGACCGCCGTGCCGACCGGCTGGCCGCCCACGCCCGGCACCTGCGCGCGCACGTCGATTCGCTGGCCCACAAGTCCTACTGGCAGCGCTTCGAGGCCACCCCGGAGTTCGTGGTGCTGTTCGTCCCCGGCGATCCGTTTCTGGAGGCGGCGCTGCAAAGCGATCCCGCGCTGCTCGAGCACGCCTTCGAGCGCAACATCGTGATCTCGACTCCGACGACGCTGATCGCGCTGTTGCGGACGGTGGCATACACCTGGCGGCAGGAGGCACTGGCGAGCAACGCCGCGCGAGTGCATGAACTGGGCCGCGAGCTGCACTCGCGGCTGGCCACGATGGGCGGCCATGTGGCCAAACTCGGCAAACAACTCGGTGGTGCGGTGGATGCTTACAACCGCACGGTCAGCTCGCTGGAGTCACGGGTGTTGGTCACCGCGCGCCGGTTCGGCGAACTCGGGGTCGGTACTGAGCCGCTCGACACGCCAGAACAGGTGGAGCGCGCCCCGCGCACCGTGCAGGCAGTGGAATTGGTCGCCTCCGCCACCGAGTCGCTCGTTGCGCTGGATCCAGGACAGCGCATACTCCAGGTGCAGGGAGGACCGATCGGCGATGGCGAGCCGGACTCCGATCAGGACCGGGACTGGGACCAGAACTGGACCTGGGTCACCGAGGCGCTGCACCAGGCGCGGGGCGAGGATCAGGAACGGTCTACGGTAAACGAGTGACGGCGACCCGAGCCCGAAGTACCGCCGAGCGCGGGTCTTGGGACGAGCATGCGTTGCTGCCCGACCGGCCTGGAATGCCCTGGTGGGCTGCGATGCTGTGCACGCTCGGACTCGCGGCGACCGGTGTGTTCGCCGATGTGGAGCGGCTCAACCGGCTGGGTCTCGTATTCCAAGTCTGCTACTTCCTCGGTTGCCTGCTTGCTGTGGTGGTGGTGCAGCGCAAGGGACTGTTCGGGCCGATGATCGCGCCTCCGCTTGTCCTGGCGGTCGCCGTGCCAGGCGTTGTCCTGGCAGCTGGCTCCACATCCACCGGCGGGGGGATGATCGCCACCGCGCTCACGGTGGGCACCCCTTTGATCAACGGCTTTCCCACCATGGCGATCACCACCGGATGCACGCTCGCGATCGGCATCCTCCGGCTGGTCATCCAGCGACGACCGAGCCCCGCGCGACGCCACCGCATGAGCTCCTGACCGCTCCATGCCTGGCGAGCTGGCTCGCACGTCACCGCGTACGCTTGAGCTCCCGTGGCAGGGAGAACACCAGCTTCTCCTCTGCTGTGATGATCTCCTGCACTTCGGAGTACCCGCGCTCGGCCAGATACTCCAGCACCCCCCGCACCAGCATTTCGGGCACCGAAGCGCCGCTGGTGACACCAACGGTCTGCACCCCGTCCAGCCAGTCTGAGTCGATCTCCTGCGCGTAATCGACGAGCTGCGCCGAGCCGGCACCAGCGCCCAACGCAACTTCCACCAACCGCACCGAGTTGGACGAGTTTCGCGACCCAACGACAAGCACCAGATCACATTCGGGGGCTAGCGCCTTCACCGCCACCTGGCGGTTCTGGGTCGCGTAGCAGATGTCGTCGCTAGGGGGGTCGGACATCTCGGGAAATCGCTCCCGCAAGCGAGCCACGGTCTGCATGGTCTCGTCTACTGACAGGGTCGTCTGGGACAGCCACACCACCCGCGACGGGTCCCGGACAACCACCGAGTCCACCGCATCCGGTCCGTCGACCAGTTGGACCTGATGGGGCGCCTCTCCAGCGGTGCCCTCAACCTCCTCGTGACCCTGGTGACCGACCAGCAGGATCTCGTAGCCATCCCGGGCGAACCGCTTGACTTCCTGATGCACCTTCGTGACCAGCGGGCAGGTGGCGTCGACGGTATGCAAGCCACGCGCCGCGGCCTGCTCATGCACGGCCGGGGACACACCATGCGCGGAAAACACCACGACGGCGCCCGCGGGCACGTCACCGGCCTCGTCGACGAAGACCACTCCACGCCTCTCTAGGGTCTCCACGACGTGTCGGTTGTGCACAATCTGCTTGCGGACGTACACCGGCGCCCCGTGTGCCGCCAGGGCCTTCTCTACGGTGGCAACCGCACGGTCGACCCC
This sequence comes from uncultured Pseudonocardiaceae bacterium, assembly GCA_964250265.1. Taxonomy (GTDB): domain Bacteria; phylum Actinomycetota; class Actinomycetes; order Mycobacteriales; family Pseudonocardiaceae. The sequence continues at coordinate 23,967 of CAXUFG010000004.1, forward strand.
GGCGCAGTAGCCGCGGGGACTGGCCAGCAGCACACGCTTGGTCATGCCCCTACCCTACGGGCGGCGGCCTCGCTCACGGCGGATGGTGCGCTTCACGCAAACCCGGGTGGGCACAAAGCCGGTCACTGCGGCAGGCTTGACGACCATGAGCCACGTACCCTTGCCTGTCCGGGTCGCTATGGGCCTGGCAATCAGCGCCGTCGAGCAGGCTCGCAAGCTGCCCGAGCATCTCGCCGATCTCCCTGTCACAGCCGCCAGCAAAGCCGTGCAAGCCGGGATGCGGGTGCAGCAGCGGGTCACCGAGCTGGCGATCAGAGGCGACCAGGTGCTCTCGCTGTTGCGGCCCGTCGAGGACACCCCGCCGTGGGCCAGGTTCGATGAAGACGGCGAGCCGCCCCGACCGGGCACCGAGGCGACCGCGGGCGAGTCCGGCCTGACCGAGCGCGGCGTTCCGATAGTCCCCGCTCCCGGTACCGAGGTCGACGAGGCTGACGTCGCACGGGCCATGACGCCGCTGCCCACAGACGGCGCGGGACCCGGCAAGGGCGGTGTGACCCGATCCGCGCTGGTCGAGTACGACGAGATGCCGTTAGCCCAGTTGAGAAGCAGGCTGCGGGACTTCTCGCTGCCCCAGCTCGAGGGACTGCTGCAGTACGAACAGACCCACAGGGACCGGCCTGCCTTCGTCACCCTGCTCACCAACCGGATTTCCACGGTCCGCGCCCAGTCACCAGAAACTCAGTCACCAGAAACTCAGTCACCAGAAACTCAGTCACCAGAAACTCAGTCACCGAAAACGCAGTCACCGGAAAGTCAGTGACCGAACCCGCCACCACGCCGGAGGCACCCTGGCCGGTCCGCACCGTCGCGCGAAAGATCGCGGCATGGATCGACCGGTTGGGCGCGGTCTGGGTCGAAGGGCAGATCACCCAGCTCAGCGCCAAAGCGGGCGCCGGAACAGCGTTCCTCACGCTGCGCGACCCGGTGGCCGACGTGTCGATGACCTTGACGTGCGCGGCGCCGCTGGTGCGGGATCGGCAACCGCCGCTGGTGGATGGCTGCCGGGTGGTGGTGCACGGCAAGCCGTCCTTCCACCTGGGTCGCGGCACGCTGAGCCTGCGCGTCGATGAGATCCGCACGGTCGGGATCGGCGAATTGCTGGCTCGCATCGAACGACTCCGGCGGGTCCTGGACGCCGAGGGCCTGTTCGATCCCAGGCGCAAGCGGGCGCTGCCGTTGCTGCCCGGCTGCGTCGGGCTGATCACCGGCCGGGCCAGCGCGGCCGAGCGCGACGTACTCAGCAACGCCACCGCCCGCTGGCCTGCGGTGCGTTTCCGGGTGCGCAACGTGGCCGTGCAAGGTCCGCTCGCGGTGAGCCAGATCATCGACGCCCTGAGCGCGCTGGACGCAGATCCCGCGGTGGAGGTCATCGTGCTGGCCCGGGGAGGGGGCAGCGTGGAGGACCTGTTGGCGTTTTCTGACGAGGCACTGTGTCGGGCGGTATCGCGCTGCACCACGCCGGTCGTCTCGGCGATCGGCCACGAGCCGGACACCCCTCTGGTGGACCACGTCGCGGACAAGCGCTGCTCCACCCCGACCGACGCCGGCAAGTGCGTGGTGCCCGACGTCACCGAGGAAACCGCCGCGCTGCATCAGCTGCGCAACCGCTGCTCGCGAGCCCTGCACGGTTGGGTGGACCGGGAGCGGCGGCTGTTCGACGCGCTGCGCACCCGCCCGGTGTTGGCCAACCCGTTGCACCCGCTGGCCGAGCACGGCCGGACCGTGACCGAGCTGCGCACCCGCGCCGATCGGGCCCTGCTCGGCGGGCTACGAACCGCACATGACGGGTTGACCCACACGGCGGCGCGCCTGGCGGCGCTGGGACCGGCAGCCACCCTGGCCCGCGGATACGCGGTGGTTCAGCGGACCAACTCTGTGATGAACGGGCCGACCCCGGTGCTGCGATCGGTGGCCGACGCCCCGGAGGGCAGCCAGCTGCGAATACGGCTCTGTGATGGAGCGCTGCGAGCGGTGGTGACCGATGGACGATAACGGCAAGAGCCGCGGCACCGATCCGAAATCGCTGGGCTACGAGGCCGCCAGGGACGAGCTGACCGAAGTGGTGCGCAGGCTGGAAGCCGGCGGGCTCAGCTTGGAGGATGCACTGGCGCTGTGGGAGCGCGGGGAGCAGCTCGCCGCAGCGTGCGAGCGGCACCTCGCGGGCGCCCGGGAGCGGATCGAGGCGGTGATCGCCGCTCGCGAACAGCAACCTGGCGAGCGACCGCTCACAAAGTAAAGATCTGGGAGGATTGCGGGGGTACATAGTCTTCAAGAATGATTTTTCGCGCGCATTCCGGGAGGGCTTATGAGTACTTTGTCAGCTCCACGGCGGAACCCGGCGCAGGAGGAGCCGGACCGCAACCTCGCCCTGGAACTGGTGCGGGTTACCGAGGCCGCAGCGATGGCCGCCGGCCGCTGGGTCGGTCGCGGTGACAAGAACGGCGGTGACCAGGCAGCCGTGGATGCCATGCGCAAATTGGTCGGCTCGGTGTCGATGCGCGGCGTGGTGGTGATCGGTGAGGGGGAGAAAGACGAAGCACCGATGTTGTTCAACGGCGAGGAAGTCGGCAACGGGCAGGGACCGGAGTGCGACGTCGCGGTCGACCCGATCGACGGCACCACGCTGATGAGCAAGGGCATGCCCAACGCGCTGGCGGTACTCGCCGTCTCGGAGCGGGGCACGATGTTCGATCCCTCGGCGGTGTTCTACATGGAGAAAATCGCCACTGGACCGGAGGCAGCCGAAGTCATCGACCTGTCCGTGCCGGTGGCGGAGAACATCAGGCGGGTCGCCAGGGCCAAGCAGTTGGATGTCTCCGACATCACGGTGTGCATCCTGGAGCGCCCCCGGCATGACGACCTGGCGCGCCAGGTCCGTGAGGCCGGCGCGCGGATCACGTTCATCACCGATGGTGACGTCGCGGGAGCGATCGCCGCCGCCCGCCCGGACACCGGCGTGGATCTGCTGATCGGCATCGGTGGCACGCCGGAAGGGATCATCAGCGCGGCCGCGCTGCGCTGCATGGGCGGCGCCATCCAGGGCCGGCTGTGGCCCCGGGACGATGCCGAGCGCCGAGCGGCTCTGGACGCTGGGCACGACCTGGACCGGATTCTCACCACCGAGGATCTGGTCTGCGGCGATAACGTGTTCTTCTGCGCTACCGGCATCACCGACGGGGAGCTGCTGCGCGGGGTGACCTATCACGCCGGGGGGTGCCGCACGAACTCCATCGTGATGCGCTCCAAGTCCGGCACCGTACGGATGATCGACAGCGTGCACCGGTTGACCAAACTGCGCCAGTACGCCGCGGTGGACTTCGACCAGATCCCCCACCCATGACCCAGCCCCCAATGATCCAACACTACCGCACCGAACGCGACACCATGGGTGAGGTACAGGTTCCCGCCGAGGCACTGTACCGGGCGCAGACGCAGCGAGCCGTGGACAACTTCCCGATCTCCGGCCGCGGCCTCGAGCGCGCGCAGATCCGGGCGCTGGGACTGGTCAAAGCGGCCTGCGCGCGGGTGAACGCGCAACTCGGGGTGCTCGACCCAGCGCTTGCGGAAGCGATCGCGTCCGCCGCTGACGAGGTCGCGGCGGGCGGGCACGATGCGCAGTTCCCCGTCGATGTCTTCCAGACCGGCTCGGGCACCAGCTCGAACATGAACGCCAATGAGGTGATCGCCACGCTGGCCAGCCGGGCCACCGGCGGGCAGGTGCACCCCAACGACCACGTCAACGCATCACAGTCGTCGAACGACGTGTTCCCCACCACGATCCACCTGGCCGCCACCGAGGCCGTCGCGCACGACGTGATGCCGGCGCTGGTGCACCTGGCCTCGGCGCTGACCCGGAAGTCGCAGGACTGGGCCAAGGTGGTCAAAGCGGGGCGCACCCACCTGATGGACGCGGTACCGATCACGCTCGGGCAGGAGGCCGGGGGGTGGGCGTCACAAGCTCGGTACGGCGTCGAGCGGCTGGCGAGCAGCCTGCCCCGACTGGGGGAGCTACCGATCGGGGGCACCGCGGTGGGTACCGGTCTGAACGCGCCAGTGGGTTTCGGTGCCGCCGTCGTCGAGCAGCTACGCCGCGCAACCGGCCTCGACGCGCTCACCGAGGCGCGTGACCACATCGAGGCGCAGGCAGCCAGAGATGGTCTCGTCGAGTGCTCTGGCGCGCTTCGCACCGTCGCGGTGTCTCTCTTCAAGATCGCAAACGACATCCGCTGGCTGGGTTCTGGACCCCGTACCGGCCTGGCCGAGCTGCGGATACCCGATCTGCAGCCCGGCTCGTCGATCATGCCTGGCAAGGTCAACCCGGTGATCTGCGAGGCGACGATGATGGTCGCCGCCCAGGTGATCGGCAACGACGCCTGCGTGGCGTTCGCCGGTTCGCAGGGCAACCTGGAGATCAACGTGATGATGCCGGTGATGGCGCGCAACGTCCTGGAGTCGGCGCGGATGCTCGCCGCAGTCGCTCGATTGCTCGCTGACAAAGTCGTCGAGGGGGCCGAGGCCGACGCGGCGCGCTGCCGCGAGTATGCCGAGTCCTCCCCCGCGATCGTGACCTCGCTCAACCGCTACCTCGGCTATGAGGAGGCGGCGTCAATCGCCAAACAGGCGCTGTTGCAGCAGCAGACTATTCGCGAGGTCGTGCGCGATCGTGGCCACCTCGACAACGGCACCCTCAGCCCCGAGCAGCTCAACGACGCTCTTGACGTCCTCACCATGGCCCGCTCACCGCGTTCTGGAAAAGGCCAGCAGTAGCGTGTGGTACTGCTGGCCTGCTCAGGCCACCAGGCTGGCGGTCTGCCGGTCTTGCGAGATGGTGAAACGCCACCGGTCCACACTCGGTCTGCCGTGGTCGAGCCACCACTGGTAAGCAGCCGATACCTCATTCCACAGGCGGCGGGGGCCATACTGACGGACGTCGTACTGATCCTCGCCGCTGCCAGGAATGACGCTGGCCCATGATCCGGATAGCGGGTCGCCTAGCCAGGCGACTCCGTGATTGCGTTCTGCGGTAGTCTTCCACAATTCATAACGGCAGTTCGGCACGGATACCGCAACCGCCCATCGAGGACTTTCATTGCCTAACGTGGTCCACGGCACAATCTCGGTATGAGTGAGATCCGCGGAAGGTTCGTCCCACCGTAAACCACCCCAGTCAATGCGCGGGCTCCGTTGTGAGTGCAGTTCCATAAACTGCACCCGCATCGGCATGACGCGGCCGATCGCGGTGCCGTCTTCGCCCACGCTGAAACACACCAAGGGGCCGGCAGCAAAGTCTGTCTTCACCGGGGCAACGATCGTCCCGCCTGGCTTGGTCTGTTCCACCCACGCATAAGGAATCCGGCCAAGCTTCACAGCAGCGGTCACGACGATCCGGTCGTATGGTGCACCCGGCGGATAGCCGGCGGCGCCATCCCCGCAAACCACAGTCGGTTTGTGACCGGAATCGGCGAACGCGGACCGGGCCTGATCAGCCAGTACCGGGTCGATCTCCATAGTGGTCACGTGGTCATCGCCCAAGCGCTGGGCGAGCAACGCCGCGTTGTATCCGGTGCCAGTACCGATCTCCAACACCCGGTCACCCTCGTGCACGCCCAGGGCGTCGAGCATGCCCAGCACGGCCGAGGGCATCGAACACGACGAAGTGGGTCGAAACCCGATATCCGGCCACCTGGTGGTGCCGTCATCGAACTGCGTGACCATCACGCGGTCGGAATAGACCACTCGCCTCCAGCGATCCGGCTCGGTGGCATGGTTGACCGCCACGTCCCGGTCGTTCTCCTCAACCCATATCCGGTCAGGGACGAACGCCGCCCGGTCCACCACGCGAAACGCAGTCTCCCATGCGACTGGAAGCTCCCCAGCCGCACGGAGGGCGCTGGCCAATGTCTGTTGATCGATCACTGGCGGTCCTTCGGCTTGTAGTCGTCGGGCTTGATGTCATTAGCCGTCTTGCCGGTCTGACCGTCGCGGTTGACGTCGTGCCTGCCGCCATCCTTCGCTTCGTCCTTCGCCTCGTCATCGTCATCGTCATCGTCATCGGGCATGTCAATCACATCCTTTCCGGTGCTTCCGTTACAGCTTCTCTCGCAAGCCATCCAGCATGGCGGTGAGTTCATGTGCCGGCAGATGAACCGCCAGGTTGGGCATACCGTGCGGGAGCAGCACCCAGCCGCCGTTCCGGGTCTTGATCCACAGCACCGTGCAGGCGCCGTGTCCGTATCGGTTACCCGAAACGGCGACCCGTGGTGATCGACTCTCGTACACCGCCTGATCAATCGGGTGCACCGTCTCGCGTCCGTCAGTCACCCGACAGCTCCCAGCTCGCTCCGCACGCCAAGGAATGAGACATAGTGAGACACTATGATCCATGGAGCTTCGTTGTCAATTCTGGAACCAGTTGACGGGGCACAACGAGACATGGAACATGAAGCTGAGACATCCCGAATCGCTCTTCGGAAGGATCGACGGCATGCGCGTCATCGCTGGGTGCCCGAACGGCAACTGTTCCAAGGTCATCGACGTCGGTGCCGGTGAGGTCTTGGTTCTGGGTCCCACCTGTACTGACGTCCCCACCCCCGATGACGAGTCGGGTGTGCGAGTCTCGGCCGCGATGATTCTTGAGGCCGCGGACGCACTGCGAGCCAACCGATGACTCCAGAGGACTTCGCCTCGTGCTTCGACCGGTTCCAGTCCACGGCGTTCCGGTTGGAAACGCTCCAGCGCTATACGGTCGAGCAGGATGAGGCGGACATTGTGGCCTGGCGGGCTGGTCAGGCTCGCCCCGACTATTCGGTGCGCACCTCACCGTGGGCCGCTCGACTGGCCACCACCACGATCGCCGGGAAGTCCTGGCGCCGGGTGCGGGTCGTCGAGCTGCCGGTGTCGGAGTATGTGCGGTGGGAGGCGGCGGCCTACATCGAGTCCGCTGTGCTTGGCGAAGAGATCCGGGTCCTGGTGCGCACCGACCGGTTCGCGGCGCTCACCGACGACTTCTGGTTGTTCGATCCTGGCGAGGATCAGCCCTTCGCGATCGCTATGGTGTACGACGAGGTCGGCAGACCAGGTGACCACAAGCTGGTGACCGATCCCGGCGAGATCGTCGACTACGCTCAGACTGCCGCAGCGGCCTGGGAGGCGGCAGGCCCGCTCAACGAGTTCCTAGCCACGCACGATCTCCGACCGACCACCTGACTGACGAAAAGATCGGATGCCCCGACAGCCCCCGCCACAGTGGCTGCGCTTCGGCGCCGAGCTGCGCCGGCTGCGTTCACTGTCGGGGCTGACGACGCGAGCCCTCGCCGCTCAAGCCGGATTGAGCAACGCCCGGGTATCCCGGGTTGAGCTTGGCCAATCGCTTCTGTCGCTCCCGGAGCTCGATTCATGGGCTGCGGCGGTCTCGGCGAGCCCTGAGGCCCGCCATCGGCTGCGTGAACTCGCCGAGACTGCACACGGCACGGTCGAGCCGTTTCGGGTCTCCCGGACTCATCGGTCATACCTCGAGGAGAATGCTGCCGACCTTGAGACCCGCGCCAGGCGCATCATCACCGTTCAGCCACAGGTCGTGCCGGGCCTGCTCCAAACCGCCGAGTACGCCCGGCGCCTCCTTGAACTGGTCGGCCCCGTTGGCCAGCGGGACATTCCAGTCGCGGTGGCGGCCCGAATGCGCCGGCAGGAGGCGCTCTACGACGCCAGCAAGCAGTTCGAATTCATCCTGACCGAGGCCGCGCTGTGCTGGCCCGCCGGTGACCGGGCAGTGATGGCCGCGCAGTACGACCGGATCGCCTCGGTGTCGACGCTGACGAACCTGAAGCTCGGCATCATCCCGCTGGGAGTGCCGGTGTCCGCCATTCCCTGGTGCGACATGAACGTCTACGACGAGCTGGAGGACGACGAAATCTCGGTCGTGGATATCGAACTGCCGCATGCCGAGGTCTGGGTCACCGAGCCCGAGGACGTCACAATGTACCTAGATCTCGTAGACAGACTATGGGACTCGGCATTGACGGGCGACGATGCCAGAGCATTACTCACCCGCTTCACCAAGAACCTGACGTGATCCGTGACTTCCCGAGCGCACCGGCTCAGCCGCTCCCACCGGGCTTCCGCATGCAGTCCGCTCGGAGTCGGCGGGCCGCGACCGTTCCTGCGTTCTGTCCCCAGAACGCAGGAAAATTGGGGTGCCCATGGGCTGCCCTACGCTACGCGATGCGCAGGACAGCCTCCCAGACGAATCAGGTTGGGTTGACGGATGCTGGTGGTGGGTTCCTTTCGCAGGACGTGTCGCTGCCATAGCCGGGGAGCAGATCGTCCCGCACCCAACCCTGGTCTCCGGTGGAGGTATTGCGCAGGTAGGTCCACGTGCCACCGTCTCCCGGGGTGTAGCAGAGGTAATCGGCGCGCTGGTCGTGCAGCCCTTGGCCGGTTTGGATGCAGGAATTACTGGGCCCGCTGCGCAAGGTGACGGTATTGGCGGGGAAGCCCACCGGGGGACCGTTGTCCTTGTCCGGGTAACTCAAACCGCAGGCGATGGTGTTCGACGCGCCTACTCCGGGCCCGTTCTTGTGCGGCGGTGTTGCCGCGTCGGCGCTTGCCGGCACCGCAATGGCAAGTGTGGCGACGGCCGCGGCAAGTGCCGGTCCGGCCACACGTGCGGAGGTCCAAGACATGAAAGAAATCCCCTCTCCCGCTCGAAATCGTGGGAATCCCAGGTCCCCCGCCCGACCGTCTGCCTGGGATACGTTGCGACGCCAACGCTAGGTCCCGCCGCTTTCCGTCCGCTTTCCGTCCGCTTGCCGCTAGTCACCCACCGTTGCACCACCAGCCCCACGGCGTGACCAGGAGGAGCCGACACGGGCCTAGATGCGGGCGTTTGTCCCGATCGGGGGAAAGCTCAGTTACCAACTGGCATCATATGGCTACACTCGGTACCGACAGCTGGGATGGCGGCGGAGTGGGGGTGGCAGAGTGAACTTCGAGGTTCTCGGCCCGCTGCGGGTGCGACGCGGCGAGCAGCCGGTCCAGCTTTCCGCCCCGATGCCTCGCATGGTACTCGGCGTGCTGCTCACCCGGGCGAACACGCCGGTGCCGGTGGATGTACTGGTAGATGCGCTGTGGACCGGCCAGCGAGACCCTCGCGCGGCCAAGAAACTACAGCTGCACGTACATCGGCTGCGCCGGGCACTGGGCGATCCGGCGCGGATTCTCTATGAGAATGGCGGCTACACCCTGCGGGTAAACCCCGGTGAGCTCGACGCGGACTGCTTCGAGTCCGCGCTCACCGAGAGTACCGGCGCCGGGCATCCTGCCCGTGCTGTCGTGCTGTTACGTCAGGCGCTGCGATTGTGGCGCGGGGACCCCTTCAGCGACATTGTCGATCTGCCACTGCTGCGCGCCGAGGCCGACCGGCTGAGCGAGCGCCGGCTAGCCGGCCTGGCTCAGCTCTACACCGCCGAGCTGGCTTGCGGCCATGCCACCGTGATCGTCCCCGAACTGGTCGAGCTGGCCGGCCGCCACCCGATGCGGGAGCAGTTGCAGGGATTGTTGATGACCGCGCTCTACCAGGCGGGGCGCCAGGCTGACGCGCTGGAGGTCTACCAGCGCACCCGGGGCGCCTTGGTGGAACAGCTCGGGCTGGAGCCCGGTAATGAGCTGCAACGGCTTGAGCACGCGATCCTGACCGGCGACCCGATGCTGGCAACTCCGGGCACGCCCTCAACCGCTCCGGCGCAGCTGCCCGCAGACATCAACGACTTCACCGGGCGCAAGATTCAACTCGCTACGGTCGCGCACCTGGCCGGGGCGGCGGATCACTCGGCAACGGTCCTCATCGCGATCACCGGCAAGGCCGGGGTCGGTAAGACCGCCTTGGCAGTGCACGCCGCGCACCGGCTACGGGACCAGTACCCCGACGGGCAGCTGTTCGTGAACCTTCGCGGTACCGAGGCCAACCCGCTGTGCGCGACGGACGTGCTGGCCCGGTTCCTGCGCTCGCTCGGGATGGACCCCACGGCCATCCCGGAAGACGCCGAGGAACGCGCCGCCCTGTACCGCAGCAGGCTCGCCGACCGGCGCCTGCTCATCCTGCTCGATGATGCTGCCTGCGAGGCCCAGCTGCGGCCGCTGCTGCCGGGCACCTCCGGCTGCGCGGTGCTGGTCACCAGCAGGGCTCGGCTAGCCGGCCTGGGCGGTGCCCGAGTGGTCGATCTGGACGTCTTCGAACCCGACCAGGCCCTTGAGCTGCTGGCCCAAGCCGCTGGGCCGCAGCGGACCGCAGCGGAGCCCGCAGCAGCGCGGGAGATCGTGCGGCTCTGCGGTTTCCTCCCGCTGGCTGTCCGGGTCGCCGGTGCCCGGCTGGGCGCTCGACCGCACTGGCCGCTGTCCCGTCTCGAAGCTGACCTGACCGACGAGGACGCGCGCCTGGACACGCTGCGGCTCGGAGATCTGGAAGTGCGAGCCAGCCTCGCGCGCAGCTACGCGAGCCTTGACGTGATGGCTCGACGGGCCTTCCGGCTCCTCGGGCTACTCGAGGTCCGCAACTTCGCCCCCTGGGTGACGGCAGCCCTGCTCGACATCTCCCAGTCCAGCGCCGAGGATCTGATGGACACCCTGGTCGATCTGCACCTGCTCGAGGTGGCGGAGCGCGACACAGCAGGACAGTTGCGTTACCGCTTCCATGACCTGCTGCGCGCCTACGCCCGTGAAGTGGTTGCCGCTGCGGAGCCGGAAAACTGCCGATCCGCTGCGCTGGATCGTGCGTTCGGCGGCTGGCTGGCTCTGGCCGAGGAGGCCGGACGGTCCATGGCCGGTTCCGCCATCACCGGGACACCCGTCGCCGAAACCTGCTGGCGTCCGGAGGAATCGGTGGTCAGGTCAGTGGTCACCGATCCGGCCAGCTGGTTCGAGACTGAGTGGGCAGCCCTGATGCTCGCCACCGCTTGGCGAACGGTCAACGACGGGCCAGAGGGTATGGCGCCCAGCGAGCTGGGCATGGCGCCTGTACCGGTCCGGGTCGGGGCGGTCCGGACCGGCTAGGGATCAGGTTGCCGCTCTCAATGCACCCGGCACGGCCGCCTCAGTGCGCGTAGTCCTCCAGCATCTCGGTGACCAGCGCCGCGATCGGCGAGCGTTCCGAGCGGGTGAGGGTGACGTGGGCGAACAGCGGGTGCCCCTTCAACTTCTCGATCACCGCGGCGACTCCGTCATGCCGGCCGACGCGCAGGTTGTCCCGTTGCGCCACGTCGTGGGTGAGCACCACCCGGGAACCGGTGCCCAACCGGGAGAGCACCGTGAGCAGCACGTTGCGCTCCAGGGACTGTGCCTCGTCGACGATGACGAAGGCATCGTGTAGGGACCGGCCGCGGATATGGGTCAACGGCATCACCTCGAGCATTCCGCGGTCGATGACCTCGTCGATGACATTCGGGGAGGCGATCGCGCCGAGGGTGTCGAACACCGCCTGCGCCCAGGGCTGCATCTTCTCGTTCTCGCTACCCGGCAGGTAGCCCAGCTCCTGGCCACCCACGGCGTACAGCGGCCGGAAAACGATCACCCGGCGGTGCGCGCCACGCTCCATCACCGCTTCCAGCCCCGCGCACAGCGCGAGCGCCGACTTGCCGGTCCCGGCCCGGCCGCCGAGAGAGACGATGCCCACCTCAGGGTCGAGGAGCAGATCCAGCGCGATGCGCTGCTCCGCTGAGCGCCCGCGCAGCCCGAATGCCTCGCGGTCCCCGCGAACCAGCTTTACCCGCTTGTCCGGGGTGATCCGGCCCAGCGCGGTCGCCGTTCCGGCGAGCAGCCGCAAACCGGTGTGGCAGGGCAGGCTCGCGGCATCCGGATGCTCGGCGAGGTCGGCAACGCCCTCCTTGTAGAGCTCGTCGAGCACCGAGGACCCAACCTCGATATCGGTCATTCCGGTCCAGCCCGAGGGCACCACATCCTGCGCGCGGTACTCGTCGGCAGTCAATCCGACGGCGCCTGCCTTGACCCGCAGCGGCATGTCCTTGGTGACCAGCGTGACGTTGCGACCGTCAGCGACCAGGTTCAGCGCGCAGGCCAGGATCCGCGAATCATTGGTGTCGGTACGGAATCCGGAAGGCAGCACCGCCGGGTCACAGTGGTTGAGCTCGACCTGCAAGGTGCCGCCCAGTTCACCAATCGGCACAGGCGCGTCCAACCGGCCGTTTGACCGCCGCAGATCATCCAGTAACCGCAGCGCTTCCCGGGCGAACCAGCCCAGTTCCGCGTGATACCGCTTGCCTTCCAGTTCCCCGATAACCACGAGTGGAAGCACCACCTCGTGCTCGTCGAATCGGCTCAGTGCCCACGGATCGGACAGCAGTACTGAGGTGTCCAGCACGTAGGTACGGATACCTGGGGTTGTGGAGTGAGGCGAGCGAGAAGCGATCACGGCAGCTCCCTGGCGTGCGCGGCACCCACGCCCGCTACTCGGTGGGCCGGCCGGCCTCTGGTTGATCGCTACCGCAGTGCCCGGTCGGGCTCAGCGGGACCGACCACGAGGGCCGGGTGCCGGCCCCCCCGTGCTTGCCGTGAGCGGATTACCCGCCCGATCGACATCAGCCACGACCAGGGCCTCCCGTAGCGAGACGCGTCGAACACGTCCCACTGCCACCGCACGGTACCCGTCTGTGACCCATCCTGGCAGGCATCCACACAGGTGATTCGCCAAGAGGTCGTTAGTGTGTGGCTTGGCTTGGACGATCTGACCGGCAAGCGCGGCCAGGTTGAGCGCGGCGTTTCGGTCCCGGTCGAGCTGGGTGCCGCAGGACTCACAGATGAACTGCCGTTCGGCGAGGGTGAGCTTGGCTCTCACCGCACCGCACGCCGAACATGTTTTCGAACTCGGGTACCACCGATCGGCGATGACCACGCGCACGCCTGCGTCGGCGGCCTTGTACTCGATCTGGCGGCGCAGTTCGGCCATACCCAGCCCGGAGATCGCGCGGGCCAGCCGCCGGTTGCGGACCATCCCGGCCACGTGCAGGTCTTCGATCACGATCGTGTCGTGGTCGCGCACGAGGCGGGTGGTGAGCTTGTGCAGCCCGTCGCGGCGCTGGTTAGCGACCCGGGTGTGGAGTGCGGTAACCCGGGTCTTGGCCTTGCGCCACCGGTTCGAGGGCCTCTGGCGGGTGCGCCGGTCCGGTCCGCGACGCCGGGAGAGCTTTCGCTGGGCCCGGCGCAGCGCGGCCAGCGCACCCTCAAGATGGCGCGGGTTGGGCACGACCTCACCGCCAGCTTGCGGGTGGACTCATGGGTGCGGACCACTCCGATCCGCGGGAGCTGCACGTGACGGCGATCCGGACCCAGACCGAACGCCTCCGCTTGGGCGTCAGTCGGGTCCAGCGCGAACAGGTAAGCGCGGATCACGGCGGCCACCCGGCGACGATCACGGAGATGACCTCGATCACCAGGCCCGCAGCCGCCGCGACGAGACGATGTGGCCCACCATAGTCGAACATGAGTTCGATTCTAGCTACCGATAGCGCGCCCGACAAGATCCCGACGGACGGGACACCGCAGTCGCACCCGCAGGCAAAGTCTGCCTCCAACGATGCCGACACCCGCAGAAACCACACGAAATAACACGTTGTTACACGTTCCCGTCCCGCGAACAGTCAACGCCCTTCGGCGCGCAGCGCCGAAGGGGTAAGCGGCTCGTCGAGCAGCCGCAGATAGCGTTGGCTCAGCGGCTGCACGGGAGGGCCGGCCTCCAGCCAGGTGCACAGCAGCCGGTATCCCTCGACGTAGGTGGTGGTGTAGGCACGCCACAACGGGTCTGTGAGAAAGCGCACCATCTGTTTGGCCCGCGGCTCGGGCACCAGGAGCCACCGCTGCAGGTAGGCCAGCACGTCCGCCGGGTCGGCGCCCTGGTCGTGCAACATGAGCGCGGCATCCTGGCGAACACCGAGCAGGCCCGCTGCGGCTATCTCAAGACGCTCGGCTACCTCACCATCCATCCGCAACCCGAGATCGCCCAGGATCTCCGCGGCCCAGGGCCCCCATCCTGGACCGACCGCGACCCGTAACCCCAGGTCGGCCAGCCCTTCAGCCATCAGGCACTGCGGGGTGTTCACCAGGAAGATCGTCTGCTCTGCCTGGTGCTGCGTCCGGACCAAGCCGGCCTCCTTGCGGCAGTGCTCGGTGTGGTGCCCGGGATAGGACTCGTGCGCGACCAGGTGCGGCAGCTGTGCCATCCGGTGTCCCAGATCAGCATTGATCGCTACCCGGGAGCGGAAGTCGCCGAGGTAGTAGTTGAACCCGCTCCACGGCTTATCGGTGACCACCTCGTACTGCACGGTCTCCGCCGGGTGGAGCCCGTAGCCTGCGCGTACCCGATCCCGCAGCGCGCTGGACAGCGCGTGCACGGCCGCTTCCAGCTGCTCCGGTGGGATCTCGTCCCGGGCCCGGTAGGCGGCCAGCCGATCGGCCAGTGGATCTGCGCCGGGCAACAACCGGTCGATCTCGGCATGTGCTTGGCGATAGGTATCGGGATCCCCGGGTTCGATGACGACATCGAAGTACGCTGCCACTTCCGCTACGAACCCGACCTGCTGACCAGCCAGCACGCGCCCGCTGCACTCCAAGGCGGTCAGATGGGTGTCCAGGAAATGGGCCCGCGGCTCGGGCAAGCCAGCCGCGGGCAACTCGACCCGCAGCTCGCCAGCCCGGCGAGCCAGTATCGCCGGATCCGGCCTTGGCTCGTTATCCACCGCGCGGCGCAGCGCCGGATCGCCGGTGTAGGAATCAACGAAGCCGTCGACAAGGCGGCCGAACCTCAGGCCCAGCAGCAGGTACTCGCGAACCACGTCCATGGGTGGGGAGTATCCCCGGATCACTCCCGGAACTCACGACCCGAACCGGCGGTGGCGGGCGGTGTAGTCGCGCAGCGCGCGCAGGAAGTCCACCTTGCGGAAGGCCGGCCAGTAGGCATCGCAGAACCAGAACTCGGAGTGCGCCGACTGCCAGAGCAGGAAACCCGACAGCCGCTGCTCCCCCGAGGTCCGGATGACCAGGTCAGGATCGGGCTGGCCGGAGGTGTACAGGTGCTCGGCGATCTGCTCGACGTCGAGCACCTCGGCGAGCTCCTCCATGGTGGTCCCCGCCTCGGCGTGCTTGAGCAGCAGCTTACGCAGCGCATCGGCGATCTCCTGCCGGCCGCCGTAGCCCACCGCGACGTTGACCGTCAGCCCCGGCCGATCCCGGGTCCGGGACGCCGCGCTGGTCAGCCGCTGCGCTATGTCCGCGGGCAACAGATCGAGCGCGCCCACGACTCGCACCCGCCAGGGTGTATCCGGCGCGCACAGCTCGTCGACGACATCGCCGATGATTTCCAGTAACGGCTGCAGCTGGTCCGGCGGCCGGTTGCGCAGATTGTCCGGGGACAGCAGCCAGAACGTGGCGATCTCGACGCCGGTTTCCCGGCACCAGCCCAGCAGCTCGACCAGCTTGGCGGCGCCGACGCGGTGACCGTCGCTGACATCAGCGAAGCCAACCTCCTTCGCCCATCGCCGGTTGCCGTCCATGATCACCGCCACGTGGCGGGGGCGGTTGGCGGAACCCAACTGGCGGGCCAGCCGGCGCTCGTAGAGCGCGTAGACGAGGTCCTGCAGCCTCACAAGTCGGGAAGGCTACGCCCGGCGCCGGAGGAGAAGACCTACGGTCTGGGGCAGCGGGTCACGCTAACTTTCCGACGATCGCGATGGCGAAGCCGTCGTAGCCCTTGATGCCCACGGTCTGGATGGCGGTCGCGCTGACCAGCGGTTCTGTGGAGATCGCCTCGATGAGCCGCCGTGTGCCCCGAACGGCGGTGTTGTCGCTGCGCGGGTCAACCACGTCCCCACCCCGCACCACGTTGTCCGTGATGATCACGCCGCCCGGCCGGGTCAGGCGCACCGAGGCGGCGAAGTACTCGGCGTTGTGCTCCTTGTCGGCATCGATGAACACGAGATCGAATGGCTCGGCATGCCCGGTCTCGAGTTCCTCGGCCAGCCGCGGCAGTGCGTCCAGCGCCGCGCCGACCCGCACGTCCACCAGATCTGCGAGGCCGGCTCTGGCGATATTGACGCGCGCCACGTCGGCATGTTTCTGCTGGTGCTCCAAGGTGATCAAGTGACCATCCAGTGGCAGCGCCCTGGCCAGCCAGATCGTGCTGTACCCGCCCAGCGTGCCGAACTCGAGGATCCTGCGGGCGTTCACCAGCTTGGCGAGCAGGTGGAGCAACTTTCCCTGCGCGGGTGAGACGGCAATGGCTGGCAGCCCACCCGCATCGCTGGCCGCCAACGCCGCGTCCAAACCCTCGTCCGTTCCGACGAGTGCGCCAGTGATGTAGTCGTCGACCGCCGTCCACTGCTGCTGGTTCATCGCTTCCTCACTGCCGTCGGGCTACCTGGTAATCATGCTGCCGCATCTACGACATCGTCGCGCCGCCACACGGAATGGATGCCCACCTCGCTATCGTGGTGGATCACTGGGCAGCCGCCGACCCCGACCCTTACGTGGGTCTGCACTGGCCGAAGACGAAAGCTGAGACAAGCCAGGAAGTCGAGTGCTGATCCGCCGCGAAACGTCCTCTGACGTCGACTCCGTCCGCGCGGTGATCGCCGCTGCCTTCGCCCGAGCTGATCAATCGGGCGTGGTTTCCGCTGAGCTCGCACTTGTCGATGAACTGCGCGCCAGCGAGTCCTGGATACCAGGGCTATCGCTTGTTGCGGTCGAGCCGCAGGGGGCGGTGATAGGGCATGTCCTGTGCACCCGAGGCTACCTCGGCTCGGCTCCGGCGCTGGCGCTCGCGCCGCTGTGCGTGCGACCTGATCAGCAGCGGCGGGGAGTAGGGGAGGCCCTCATGCACGCAATGCTCGGTGCCGCGGACGCCCTTGACGAGCCCTTGGTAGCGCTGCTCGGCGACCCCGGCTACTACCAGCGATTTGGCTTCAGCCTCGCGCAGAACTTCGATATCGATCCGCCGGTACCGGCGTGGGCGCCGCATTTTCAAGCTCGCGTGCTGTCCGCATACCGTCCGTCACTGCGTGGGACGTTTGCCTATCCGGCGCCCTTCGACCAGCTCTGCGAAGTCCTATAACTCGGGTCCGCGGGCGCGCAGGTCATCGACGGTGGCCATGGCCTGCTGGAGCTCGCCGAGCCACTGCTGGGCGTGCTCACCGACCAGTCGTACCGCCCAGGCCAGGGCCTCCGACCGGGAACGGGCCACCCCGGCGTCGACCAGGGTGTCGAGCACCAGGCGTTCGGGCTGCCGCAACCGGGTCATTACTGGCACCGACAGCGTGGTGAACATCTCGCCGGTGCCACCCAGCCGGGCACCCCAGGCCACCTTGCGACCGTAGCGGTGCTCGGCCTGCCGGGCGATCTCGATCCGCTCGTCGCGGGAGTCCTCCCGGAACCGGCTGATCCGGCCCGTCTCAGCCGCCGCGCGCTCGGCGTCGTCGGCGAACTCCTCGCGCAACTCGGGCAGAACACCCATCACGTGGATCTCCTCGCGATCCACGGTCACCTCGACGTCACCGGTAAACCAGCCGTCCGGCAATCGCCCGGCAAACCAGGCCTTTGCATCGTCGGCTGGTGGGAGGTCAGCTTGCTGCCAGCCACCACGCCCGTGCCACCGGCCACCGGCGCGCATCCCGTGCGGCCGTCCCCGTCCTACCATGTCGTCAGCCTCTCGCTCGCTTCCTTCGTTGCAGTGATTACAACATTACCAGAATGTCGAGCCGAGCGAAGATCATCAGGTTTTCACCGTCGGGGTCGTTGGACAGGGCCGGGGTACCGCGTTGGCGGGATGCGGCCCCAAAACCATGTTGTCGCATCGCGGGCTGGTGCGAGTCATCGGGCGTTGGGCGCGGCTGGGAGGGTTGCCAGCGCCTGGGCGGCTACCTGCCGGCCGAGTTGTTGGCCGGCGTCGTGGTCCAGTCGGGTGTGTTGACCGGCCCAGATCCGGCTTAGTCCGGCCTCCTGGGCGGCGGTGGCCAGGTTTGGGAAGTTACGGCTGATCGGGGCAGCAGCGGGGGCGGTGGCCGTGACCGGCTGCTCGGGGCCGTAGAAGGCGGTTAGCACCCCGGCGGCGGCGGTGCTGAGCGCGCTGTGCGCCCCGGGATAGGACGGGTCCGCAGCGGTCGGGGTCAGCGGCTTCCAGGTCGGATCCGCGGGCACGGGTGGACTCGCTGCGGGGACGCCGAGCTCGATCGCGGTGACCGGCCGCCACAGCGGTTTGTGGTACTTGGCGTCGTAGAGCGCGATGGTGGTGTCGGCCATCGCCAGGTCCATCGTCGCGAGCACGCTGCTGGCTTGGGTGAGGGTGGTGTGCTGGTCGTCGATGAGGTTGTCGGCGATTTGGTTCCAGGTGTTCCAGATGGGGGCCGCGCTCCAGAATTTAGCCGCAGCCGTCTGATCCGGGGTGCGGGTGGTGCTGGAGTCCTGGCCGATGGTTTTCACCTCGGCCAGCGCCGCGGTGTATCCGGCTGTGGTCACCGACGGCGGTGGGGCCGGGCGGAATTGGCCGGCGTGCTCGAGGAGGAATGGGCGTACTGATCCCCAGCTGGTGAACATCGGCGGCCCGAACTTCGGTGGGGTGCGCCGATACGCCCCCGGTGCGGTCCCCGCTGCAAACGCTGCCGGGGACGTTGCCGAGCCGTCTGCGTCCCGTTCGGTGAGGAGTGCCCGCGCCGCGGCGGAGCCCACCGCGACGCCGTGGCGTGTGGGGGTGCCGGCGGGCAGCCCGGCCAGTTGTCTAGCGAGTTGGCTATCGAGGGTGGCGCGCATCGACGGGTACAGCCCGAGCATGACATCGTGTGCGGCTTGGTCAGCGGCGGCGTCGGGGCGGGCATCGGGGGCTGCGGGCACCGCCGAGCGGTAGGGCCGTCCCGTGTGGGTGACCGAGACCACCGCGTTGTACTCGGCGGCCTGCACCATGGCGAAGCTGCGGGTCGGGTGCACCGACGCCGGTTGCCCTTGGGGAGCGGCCAGGGTCGAGATCAGTGTGCGGTTCCACTCCGCGACCGCATGTCCCGAGCCGGGACTGTCGGCCACCGACGTGGCCACCCCGCCAGCAGGGCTGCCGGCAGTGGCCAGGAGCGGGAAAGCGATGGCGGCGGCCACGACTGCCGTGGCCGCCGTGACGAGCACGGTCGTATTGCTGCGCATGAGTTCCCTATCGATCGCCTGAAGCCGGCGCGGGGATCCCCGACGCCCAACTATTAATAGGCGGCCTGGTTACACCCCTCCCGCATCCGCCTCGGACCGACCACGCCGGCCCGCCAGTCGCGTCTGTTGAAGCGGTCGATGACCAGCTCGCTCAGACCGACCGTGCGCACTCGAGCGCCTCCTGCGCGACCTCCTCGCCGCCCGGACCGACCCCGACCAGCGGCAACTCCTGCACCGCTAGGCCGTGTGGTACCTGTTACGCCGCCTGCCCCACTGCCGTAACCGGGTGGTCGAGCCAGTGTGGTGTGGACTGGTCCGAGGCTTAGATGACCGGGGGCGTCGGGGAAGCGGGCAAGTTTGTCTTGTTCGAGCGCGGTTTCGGCTGCGATGAGTTCGTTTTGGCCGGTGACCGAGATGTACTCACCGGCGGCCATGGACTGGCTGCCGGGGCGGCCCACGCGACCAGCACCGCCGCGCGCCCGCAGATCGGGCTCGCGGTGCAGGGCGAACCACGTCCAAAACACCGCGTCGGGCCAGCGCATCAGCGTAGAAACCGAACGATGTCACGCCACATACGGGCACTGTTTGGGAGTGCGCGACCGCCAGCCCGATCAACGCCTTCCCCGCACGCCACACCGGCCCAATGACGACGAGATCAATTCGTCCACCTGGGGCCGCGCCGGTGGGTGCGGGCGTCCGGTCAGTGCCCGCCGGGGCTACCCCACGGTGTTCCCGCGGGCCACCCGGTCACGGTCTAGGCGATCGTGGTGTACCGGATCGTGGTTTACCGGGAGCGCGGCCGCGTCGGTGGCGTTGAGGACCCGGCCGGGGATGAGGATGAGCAGCCCGACGACCGCGATCAGCACCGCGGCCGGGAAGGCGGCGCCGAAGGAGGGCAGTGGAGACTTACCGACGATCACCGACCGTTCGCCGGCGATGAACACGATCACGCCCAGGGCGAAGGCCAGGTTCGCGAGCATCGCGCCACCTACCCCCAACCGCCCGGTGCGATCCTTGGCCAGCGTCTTACCCAGACCGCGGATCACGAACAGGAACACCACGGCCACCGCCAACACAAGCAGGCCGGCGTCGTTGCCGGCCAGGCCTTTGACGTAGCCGTTCGCGCCGAGCGTCAAGTTCGCGATGCTGCCGAAGACCATCAAGAACAGACCCATCACCAGCATCGCCTCGGTGAGCATCAGCCGAGGCAGCGACCGGACCCTTGGGTCACGGCGGTGGGCTTGTTTGACCATCTCCCGGGCGATGAGCAGCAGCATGCCGGGGACAGTGATGGCGCCGAAGCTGATCCAATTCCATTTCGGTGGGGTCAACTGTGCGGCGGCTAACTGCCCGGTGCCGATCGCGACCAGGATGGTGCCGACAATGAGGATGACCCCGTCGCGCACCGCCAACGGAAACGACACCAGGCCGACTTCATCGGCCCGCACATGGGTGGCGCCGGACAGGACCAGCCCGACCGAGCCCAGCCCCAGCGCCAGCAGGACGGCGAGGAACTGAGCCAGCCCCACCGGGTAGGCGATGCCCATGGTGTGGAACACCGGCCTCGCCGGGGGCCGAGAGATGAAGGCGCCGGACGTCACGCGAGCGGGTAGGCATCTCCCCCCGCCCCCCCCCCCCCCCCCCCCCACGGCCAGATAGATCAACGCGCCGGCCAACACGATCTCGGGTAGCAACACCCCCACCGCCAACGGGTGCCGGCCTCCGATCCCGAGCTTCGCTATCCACACTCCGGGAGCAGCGACCCCGATCGCCAGGGCGAACTCGACCAGCCGCAACGGCAGCGGCGCGCCAGCCACCATAGCCAGCGCCACCATCACCAGCCCGTCCACGGTCAAGGCCGCACCCGCCCCGATGCTGACCCCCCGGGCAGTCGCGGCCGCCTGCCCCGGGGGGGAACCGGAGCGGGGATGCTGGATCGCACTAGACATGGGATCTCCTTCACTCAAAATGAGTTGGTCTCACCCATAGATAGGGACCGGGGTTACACCCTGAGCCCGGGCGGTGGCGGTGGCGGTGGATGACCCCGCACCACCGACCCAGTGCGCCCTCAACTCGCATGGACCCGGGCAACACCCCAGGTCACGGCGATGCCGAAACGCTCCCGGCGAAGCCAGCAGCGATCACAAGCACCGGCTCGGGGCGAATGCCGCGTGGTCAGGCAGCAAAGCCTGTCCGGTGACCGCCCGGCCGACTTCACCCATACCCAACCCCCTGGTTTGCCATCCCGATCGGACAGGGCGCGCGGCGCGGTTTGGGGCAGCTGCTGGCGCTTGGCGGCCGATCGCAGATATCATCTCCGCTGGAGTAATTGGGTGCGCAGATCCTCAGCGGAGGTCACCGGCCGATCACAGACGAACCCGTGGCAGACATAGGCCGCTGGAACGCCCGCGATCAGGTCCCGGCCGCCGAGCATCGGGTGCTCCGCACCCGGTTCCCCGCCCAGCACGACAGCTCCACCGGGCGAGGCCCACCGGGCCTGGGCCTCCAGCGCTGTGCGTGCAGGGTCCCCAGCGGCGCCGACCACAGCGATCTGGATCGGCCCGTGCGCCAGCGCCTCGGCGGTGGTCAGCCAGTGACCTGCGGCCTGCGGTGCCTTGGCCGGCACCAGCCCCGCTCGCGCCACCGCGGCCTCAGCCGCCGCTCGGTAGGATTCAGACCCGGTCAGCGCGGTGGCCGTGACCAGCGCGCCAGCGAGAGCAGACGCCCCCGCCGGCGTGGCGTTGTCGGTCATGGTGGTGGGACGGCGAAACAACGCCTCGGCATCAGCAGCGGTATCGAACCAGGCCCCGGAGTGACCAGGGTCAGCGAAATGCTTCTGCGCCAGTTCCAGCACAGGCAGTGCCCCATGCAGCCACCGATCCTCGCCGGTGACCTGGTGCAGCGCAAGCAAACCCTCGACGAGCCAGGCGTGGTCTGCCAGCACTCCGGCAGCCTTCCCCACCACGCCGTCCCGGGAGCTGCGCCGCAGCCGGCCATTGACCAGATGAGTGCCCAGCATCAGTTCTGCCGCAGCGGCGGCACCAGCAATCCACTCTGGACGGCCCAGCACACCCCCCGCCTCGGCCAGGGTAGCGATCGCCATCCCGTTCCACTCGGTGACGACCTTGTCGTCCCGGCTGGGCTGTGGGCGACCGGCCCGGGTAGCGAGCAGCGCGGTACGCACTCGTTCCCAGCGATCGGCGTCATCAGGCTCCGCGGGCAGCTGCAACACCGACGAGCCGACCTCGAAAGTCCCGCTCTCGGTCACCACCAGCAGCTCCGCCGCCCACTGACCATCGAGGGGGCCCAGTACCTCCACCAGCTGCTGGGGCGTCCACACATAAGTGGCGCCCTCTACGCCTGCGGTGTCGGCGTCCAACGACGCCGCGAACCCACCCTGCGCGGTGCCCAGCCCCACGAGCAGGAACGTCGCCGTGTGCTCGGCCACCCGTCGGGCGGTCGTCGACCCGGTCAGGCGGGCCAGGTGGGTGTAGACCCGCAGCAGCAGCGCGTTGTCGTAGAGCATCTTCTCGAAATGCGGCACCACCCAGGCGGCATCTACGCAATAGCGCGCGAATCCACCGGCAAGCTGGTCATACATCCCACCGCGAGCCATCGCCTCACAGGTACGCTCGGCCATGGACAGCGCTGGCTGTGAGCCGGTCCGCTCGTGGTGCCGGAGCAGGAACTCCAACAGCATCGACGGCGGGAACTTCGGGGCGCCGCCGAACCCGGCGTGCGCCTCGTCGAACTCGCCCCCTAACTTGTCGACCGCAGCGGCCAGCACCTGATCGTCCACCGCGGACTCGGCCAGCGGCGTCGCCCGCTCGGCGAGCTGGCCGGCGATGCGCTTGGCCGCTTCCCGGACCTGCTCTCCGCGGCTGGCCCACGCCTGGTGGATGGCGATCAGCAGCTCGGGGAAGCCGGGCATGCCGTGGCGAGGAGTCGGCGGGAAGTAGGTGCCGCAGTGGAACGGCTCTCCGCTCGGTGTGAGGAAGCAGGTCATCGGCCATCCCCCGTGGCCGGTCATGGCCTGGGTTGCCTCCATGTAAATGGCGTCGACGTCGGGACGTTCCTCCCGGTCCACCTTCACGTTGACGAAGTTGGCGTTCATCACCGCCGCGATCTGCTCGTCCTCGAAGGACTCGTGCGCCATCACATGGCACCAGTGGCATGCGGCGTAACCGATGGACAGCAACACCGGCACATCCCGCCGCATCGCCTCCGCAAACGCCTCGTCACACCACGGCCACCAGTCGACCGGATTGGTGGCATGCTGCAGCAGGTAGGGGCTGGTGGAGCTCGCGAGCCGGTTCGCCATGTCGGCCATCCTCCCTGGCTCGGCCGCATCACGGAACCATCACTCCTCACGACGCCCAGTTACTCACGAGTGTCGGTGCTGGTTTCGTCGTCGAAGGACTTCGGCACCCGGCGCAGGTGCTTGTTCATGGAGCGCACCAGTAGTGCCACCGCGAGGAAAAACAGCAGCAACACCACCAACGCGACCGGCGCGGCCTTGCCAAAATCCTCGCCCTGCCCACCCGGATCTGACGGGGGCGGCGGGGCGAGCGTCGCGAACCCGGTTACCGCCGAGAAACTCGGCGGCAGCAGCGGTGTCACGCGAGCACCCGCTCCCGCACACCGGAGAACAGGTCGTCTTCAGGCAACGTGGTATCGACCACCGAACGGGCCAGTTCGTACTCCTCGGTCGGCCACAGCTGTGCCTGCACCGTGTGCGGCACCGCGAACCACCGGCTTGCTGGGTCGATCTGGGTGGCGTGGGCACGCAGGGCGTTATCGCGTACTGGAAAGTACTCGCCGCACGGCACCTGTGTGGTCACCCGTTCCATGACATCGGGAACTGATGGATCCCACTTGGCCAACCATTCGGTATACGGCGACTCCTGACCGGCCGCGATCATCGCATCGTGCAGCAACCGCATCCGCCTACGGGTGAAACCGTGCGAGTAGTAGAGCTTGAGTGGCTGCCACGGCGCTCCGTCGTCGGGAAAGCGCTCGGGGTCACCTGCGGCGTCGAACGCCGCCACGGACACCTCGTGACAGCGGATGTGGTCGGGGTGCGGATAACCCCCTTTCTCGTCATAAGTCACCACCACGTGCGGCCGGAACTCGCGCATCACCCGCACCAGTTCCTGGGTGGGCCTCTCTAACGGCACCACCGCAAAACACCCGTCCGGCAGCGGAGGTGCCGGGTCGCCGTCGGGGAACCCGGAGTCGATGTAGCCCAGCCACCGGTGTCGTACGCCCAGAATCTGCGCCGCGCGGGCCATTTCCTGCTTCCGTGTCGCGCTCATCCGCGCCGGGTTCTCGGCCAGGTCGGCCGGCTTGAACGAGGGATTCAGGACGCTGCCCCGTTCCCCCCCGGTGCAGGTGACGACCATCACGTCGTGACCCTCGGCGACGTATCGCGCCATGGTCGCCGCACCTTTGCTGGATTCGTCGTCGGGATGCGCGTGCACCGCCATCATTCGCAGCTGCTCAGCCATGGACGCTTGCTCATCCCTTCTTCACTGCCGCCTGAGGCGGGCTACCCCGGGCGGTGGGAAGTCTCCGTGGTGTGGACCATTGTTCCCGGCCGGACCGACAGTCCCACCCGCCGGGCCGTCCAGCCATCAAGGAGGTGCAACGCCGTGGCCGCTGGCCAGCTTCCCGAGGGTCGCTACGGGCGGCGCGCCGCTGGTGACCGTCCTCGTTGGGCCGTGCCGGCGGGGCTCGTTCTCGCGGTCCTCGTCGGGCTGGCGGTGGCGGTGATCGGCTACCGCAACCTCGGCACCACGCCGATCCAAGGCGAGGCGCTGAGCTTCACGTTGCTGGAGGGCCAAGCCGTGCAGCTGCGGCTGAGCGTGATCCGGGACAACCCCTCGCGCGCAGCGGTGTGTATTGTCCGGGCCCGCTCTCAAGACGGGGAGGAAACAGGGCGCAAGGAGGTCTACGTGCCTCCCTCGGACGGGCCGACCGTCCTGTCCACCGTCGTCCATACGTCCCGGCCACCGGTCACCGCTGACGTCTACGGATGCTCCTACCAGGTGCCCGCCTACTTAGTCCCAGTCCCCTAGTACTGACTCCACCACTTGCTCAAGAGCCCCGCTGAGCAGGCACGATCGCGACCCGTTCACCCATTAGGCTGAGGCCGAACCGGACACCTCGTGTTACCGTGGAGAGCACGCACGGCCCCGGGGCAGGGCCGTGTTTTTCCGTTCCGGGGGGCGGGGGGGGGGGGCCGGGCGGGCGGGGGGGCGGGCCCCCCGCGCGGCGGGGGGGGGGGTGTTTTTTGGTGTCGCGGCGGGTGGTGTGCGCCCCAGGGGCTCGGTTCGGTCCGCCCCGCGCTAGCGGACGTCGGATCTGAAGGAGGAATGATGACCGTGAGCGAGACCCAGGTGGCCTGGTTGACCCAGGAAGCCTACGACCGGCTCAAGCAGGAACTCGACGAGTTGGTTGCGAACCGCCCAGTCATTGCCGCGAAGATCAACGACGCCCGCGAGGAAGGGGACCTCAAGGAGAACGGCGGCTACCACGCTGCTCGCGAGGAGCAGGCTCAGCTGGAGGCGCGGATCCGCCAGCTACAGGAGCTGCTCCGAGTAGCCAAGGTCGGCGGCGCGCCAGCCGAGTCCGGGATCGCTGCTCCCGGAATGGTCGTCACGGTGCGGTTTCAGGATGACGACGAGACGGAGACCTTCCTGCTCGGCTCGTTGGAAGAGGTCGCACACGGTGACCTGGAGGTTTACTCGCCGAACTCGCCTTTGGGTAAGGCAATCATCGGTGCGCATGAGGGCGAGGACCGCCACTACGAGCTGCCCAATGGCGGCTTGATGACGGTCGCCGTCGTGAAAGCTGAGCCCTTCAGAGGCTGAGCCCATCAGAGGCTGAGCCCATCAGAGGCTGAGCCAATTGGGGCCGGAACCTCCCTAACGTCAACACTCATTGTGTTACCTGATAGCCGGCAGCTGTCAGGTTGGCGATCAGTGCTGCGCAGTGTTCCGGCCCCCGCGTCTCCAAGCTCAGCGCGACCACCGCATCGCCGAGCGCTAGCCGGCCCGCGATGCGGGAGTGTGCGACGTCGACCACGTTGGCGCCAGAAGTCCCCACCCGGGCCAGCAACGTGGCGAGCTCTCCGGGGCGATCGGGCACGGTCACCTGTAGCGCCAGGAATCGGCCGGCGGCGCCCAGGCCGTGCCGGATGAGGTGCATCAGCAGTAGCGGGTCGACGTTGCCCCCGGACAGCACGGCGCAGACCGGTCCGGGAAATCGCCCAGCCGCTGCCTCCAGCAACGCTGCGACCGCAGCGGCACCGGCCGGCTCGACGAGCAGCTTGGCCCGCTCCAGGCACAACAGCAGTGCCTGGGACAATGCCTCCTCCCCCACGGTCAGCACCTCATCGACCAGCGCAGACACGTGCGCGAAGCTCACCGGCCCCACCTCGGAGACGGCGATTCCGTCGGCCATCGTGTGCCGCCGGCGAAGCCGGACCGGCGACCCGGCGGCCAGCGAGGCGGGCCAGACGGCAGCTGCCTCGGCTTGCACTCCGATCACCTTCACCTCGGGTTTGACGCCTTTGATGGCGGCGGCGATCCCGCCGACCAGTCCACCTCCCCCGGTGGGCAC
This sequence comes from uncultured Pseudonocardiaceae bacterium, assembly GCA_964250265.1. Taxonomy (GTDB): domain Bacteria; phylum Actinomycetota; class Actinomycetes; order Mycobacteriales; family Pseudonocardiaceae. The sequence goes on from CAXUFG010000004.1 coordinate 50,832, forward strand.
CAGGACGGTCGCAACCTCGGGCAGTTGCTCCAGCATCTCCAGACCCACCGTGCCCTGGCCGGCAAGCACGTCCGGATGATCGAAGGGATGGATGAACACCGCGCCGGTGTCCTGGGCGAAGTAGCGAGCCGCGGTCAACGACTCCTCGACGATGTCACCAAGGAGACGCACCTGGGCACCGTAGGAACGTGTCGCAGCGATCTTCGGCAGCGCTGCGGTCAGTGGCATGTACACCGTCGCCGCGGTTCCCAGCATCGCCGCAGCCAGCGCCACGCCCTGCCCATGGTTGCCCGCGCTGGCCGCCACCACTCCGCGCGCCCGCTCCGCCGCGGAGAGCCCGTGGATCCGCACGTAGGCACCGCGGATCTTGAAGGATCCGGTGCGCTGCAGGTTTTCGCATTTCAGATATACCGGAACCGCGCAGCGTTGCTCGAGCGCCTCGCAGTACCGTAGGGGCGTGCGCCGGACGACGCCATGCAGCGTCTCCCGAGCTAATCTGATCTTTTCGATGCCGACCAGCTCCATACTCGGCGATCCTGCCAGCCGGCGAGCGCCCTGTGACAATCGTTCACGCTGTGAAACGGCACGCGTCGGAGGCACGGGGGTAAGGTCGAGGCGAGCCGTGAGGAGGTGGGATGGGTCGTCGCTGGTTGCCGGTCGTGGTCACTACTGGGGTGGCTGCGTTACTCGCGGGTGCCGCTATCTTCACCGCCGACCGGGCGGCGTGCTCCGAACCGGGTAGTTACGTGCGGGTGCCCGGCGGTGTGCAGCTCGTCGGCGGATGTCTCAACAGTGCCGACCTACCAGTGGCACCAGCACCCGTCCACTCACCACTCCCCCTGAAGCCCCCCTCAGGCGACTAGCTACCGCCTTGCGGGGGAGGGGGGTTATCCGAGTGCGGTGAGCAGGTCATCGATGAGGTCTTCGGCGTCTTCGATGCCTACTGAGAGGCGGAGCAGCTCGGGGGACACCTCCAACTGCGTGCCGGCCGTGGAGGCGTGCGTCATCCGGCCGGGATGCTCGATGAGGGACTCCACACCACCCAGCGACTCGGCGAGAGTGAACAGCCGGGTCCGGGCGCACACCGCCAACGCCGCTGCTGCCCCTCCGTGCACGGTGACCGACACCATCCCACCGAATCGGCGCATCTGCTTGACCGCCACCTCATGGCCAGGATGGTTGGCCAGCCCCGGGTAGTGGACCTCAGTGATCGCCGGGTGTGCCTGCAGCGCCGCGACAAGCCGCTCGGCGTTGTCGCAGTGTCGCTCCATGCGGACCGCCAGGGTCTTGATCCCCCGCAGGGTCAGCCAGGCATCGAAGGGCCCGGGCACCGCACCGGCGCCGTTCTGCAGGAACGCCACCTGCTCGTCCAACTCGGCATCGTCGGTGACCAAGGCACCGCCGATCACGTCGGAGTGCCCACCGAGGTACTTGGTGGTCGAGTGGAGCACCACGTTCGCGCCCAGTCCCAGGGGCGCCTGCAGGTAGGGGGTGGCAAAGGTGTTGTCCACCACCAGCCGGGCACCGGCCTCGTGCGCGATACCGGCCAGCGCCGCAATATCCGCGATGGTGAGCAGGGGGTTCGTCGGCGTCTCGCACCACACCAGCCGGGTGCTCGGGCGCATCGCGGTACGGACGGCGTCGAGATCGGACTGCGGCACGGCGGTGTGCTCGATTCCCCAGTGCCGGAAGACCTTGTCGATCAGGCGGAACGTACCGCCGTAAGCGTCGTCGGGGATGACGATGTGGTCACCGGGCCGGCAGGTCGCCCGTAGCAGCACGTCGGTGGCCGCCATGCCGGACGCGAAGGCGCGCCCGTGCCGGCCTCCCTCCAGCGCGGCCAGGCAGATCTCCAACGCGGTGCGGGTGGGGTTGCCGGTGCGCGCGTACTCGTACCCCTCCCGCAGCCCGCCCACGCCGTCCTGGACGAAGGTGGAAGTGGCGTGAATCGGCACGATCACCGATCCAGTGTGGGGATCCGGATCCTGACCAGCATGGATGGCGCGAGTGGCGAAACCTGTCACTCCCCCACCCTACGGTGATCGGTGGGGCTGGATGCGGGCCCACCGGCCCGTACCACAACCGTTCCGAGGATCTTGTCTGCGAAGGTCTGACGCTTGCCGTCCCATAACGGCCAGAGGTAGCCGACCCCGAACTCCAGCAGGTGGCAGATCTGGCGAACGACGGCTCGCCCGAAGCCCACTGGTTGGCCGGTCGCCATCATGACCAGCCTGGTTTTGGCCACCCGGCGGCCGAGGCTTCGGCCCGTGGTGCCCTGCAGGTAGCCGGAGTTCCAGAGCCCAAAGCCCAGCAACCCCAGGTAAACCAGCACAGCGAGCATCAGGCGCCACGCCGTGCCGCCAGTGGTGGAGCCGATGGCCAGGAGCAGGTTCAGCACGATGACCGGGATCACGAAGTCGATCGAGAAGCTGACCGCTCTGGCGCCGAAATCCGCCAGCGGCGGCCCTGGCATATGCGCGGCACCCACCAGCGATACGGGTGGTGGGACTGATCGAGCACCGGCCTCATCCTGCGGTACCGGAGTAGTGAGCCCCGCTTGGCGATCGGGGAAATGAAGTCCGGGAGCGGGATCGTGGACCTGCTCTTCGGTAGCCTCCGGTGGTCGCGTAGAATTAGGCAATCGTCCGAATCGCGGTGGGGGGACGGGTTGCGGCGCTCGCCCGAACTGCGGCGCTGGTACGATGTGCGGCGATTGCACGTACTGGGCGGGGCAGTTCGGTAG
>CAXUFG010000005.1:0-8031 GCA_964250265.1 uncultured Pseudonocardiaceae bacterium
TCCCCAACCCGACGGGGGGTTGGCCGGGTTGGGGACATCACCGGTGAGGATGATCCGCTCCCGGGCTCGTTCCTTGCGCGGGTCAGGCAAGGGGATCGCGGAGATCAAAGCCTGGGTGTAGGGATGGGCCGGCGCGTTGAACAGCTGATCGGCGCTTGCGGTCTCCACGATGCGACCCAGGTACATCACCGCGATCCGGTCCGCGACGTGCCGCACCACCGACAGATCGTGGGACACGAACAGGTACGACAGGCCCAGTTGTGCCTGCAGGTCCGCGAGCAGGTTGAGCACACCGGCCTGGATGGAGACGTCCAGCGCGGAAACCGGCTCGTCCAGGATGAGCACCTTCGGGCGTAATGCGAGCGCCCGGGCGATGCCGATCCGCTGCCGCTGCCCCCCGGAGAACTCGTGCGGGTACCGGTTGCCGTGCTCGGGCTTGAGCCCGACCAGGTTGAGCAGCTCCTTGACGTTCTCGCGGCCAGAGGCGTCGTAAAGGCCGTGGATGCGCAGCGGCTCAGCAATGATCTCGTTCACCGGCAGCCGCGGATCGAGTGCAGCATAGGGATCCTGGAAGACGATCTGCAGCTCCCGCCGGAGCCGGCGCATGGCCTTGCGGGGCAGCCGCGTCAGATCACTGCCCTGGTAGTGGACCTCTCCCGCCGTCGCCGGCTGCAGGTTGAGCAGTACTCGCGCGGTGGTGGTCTTGCCACAACCCGACTCCCCGACCAGCCCGAGGGTTTGCCCCGGGTAGAGGTCGAATGAGACGTCACAGACGGCGTGCACGTCCCCGACCCTGCGGCGAGCCAGGCCGCGACCACGCACCGGGAAATGCTTGACCAGATTGCGCACGGACAGGATCGGCTGCTGGGTCATGATCGGCTGTCTTGAGACAACGGTCGGAACACCTCACCAGGCTCCAGCCCGTCCAACTGGTCGCTGAAGTGGCAAGCGGAGAGGTGCCCACTGGTGCTGGTGGCCGCGAGCGGGGGTTCCTCGATCTGGCAGACCGGGGCCGCCAGTGGGCAGCGGGGGGCGAACGGGCAGCCGGGCGCGATGTTGATCACCGAGGGGGGTGCTCCGCTGATCGGGTGCAGCCGCTGCCTGCGCTCGTCGAGCCGGGGCTGGCTGCCCAGCAGGCCCAACGTGTAGGGCATCCGGGGGGCGTAGAAGATGTCCTCGACCGTACCGGCTTCGACAACCCGGCCGGCGTACATCACCAGCACGCGGTCCGCCTGCCCGGCGATCACGCCCAGATCGTGGGTGATGAGTACCATGGCCGCTCCAGTCTCCTGCTTCGCGGTGCGCAACGTCTCCAGGACCTGCGCTTGCACGGTGACATCCAGGGCGGTGGTCGGCTCGTCCGCGATGATCACCTCGGGATGGTTGGCCATCGCGATGGCGATCACCACCCGCTGGCGCATCCCGCCGGATAGCTCGTGCGGGTAGTTGTCCACCCGCTGGGTCGGGTCCGGGATGCTGACCCGTCCGAGCAGCTCCACCGCCTTGCTGCGAGCCGCGTCCCGGGTGAGGTCGTGGTGGGCACGGATCGCCTCGACGACCTGGTAGCCCACGGTGTAGACGGGATTGAGCGAGGTCATCGGGTCCTGGAAGATCATCGATATGCCCTGGCCGCGCACCCGGCGCAATTGGGACTCTGATGCCCCCAGTAACTCCGTGCCGGTGAAGCGGACCGATCCGGCCACCCGGGCCGAACCGGGTAGCAACCCCATCACGGCAAGGGAGGTGACCGACTTGCCAGAGCCGGACTCCCCGACGATGCCGAGCACCTCGCCGCGGCGCAGCTGGTAGCTCACTCCGCGCACGGCCTGCACCCGGCCCTCGTCGGTGCGGAACTCCACCTGCAGGTCCACCACATCGAGCACGGGGTCACCGGTAGCCGTCACGATGAGCACCACAGCCCGACACACCGTGCACCGGTACGCGCCACTCCGGTCATCGGCGAACCTTGACCTGCTGGGGATCTAAGGCGTCGCGCAGGCCGTCGCCGATGAAGTTGATCGTCAGCGCGATCAGGATGATGAACAGGCCGGGGAAGTAGAACAGCCAGGGGCGGGTCTCCACCGCCGTCTGCGCGTCGCTGACCAGCAGGCCGAGCGAGGTGTCCGGGGGTCGCACACCGAAGCCGAGGTAGGACAGCGCCGTCTCCAGCAGGATGGCAAGCGACACCAGCACGGTGGCGTTCACGATGATCGAACCGAACGCGTTGGGCAGCAGATGCCGGAAGATGATCCTGGCATCGCTCGCACCGAGCGCTCTGGCGGCTTCGACGAACTCCTTCTCCCGCAGCGAGAGCACCACACCACGAGCGACCCGGGCGACATAGGCCCAGTACAGGCCGGCGATCACCACGGCGATCAGCCACCAGCTACCTCCGAGGTTGTGGCCGAGCACGGCGGCGACCGCGAGCAGCGGCAGGGTGAGGACCAGATCGGCGATTCGCATCATCACGGTGTCCAGCCGTCCCCGGTAGTAACCCGCGGTGGCGCCCCAGATGGTGCCTACCACAGTGGCGAAGACCGCGACCAGCACCGAGATCCCGATCGAGATCTGCGTACCGCGGAGCACCTGGGCGAACGTGTCATGCCCCGCTGCATCGGTGCCGAACGGGTGGTCCCACGACGGGGGTACCGACTCGTCAGAGGTGAGATCCACCACGGAGTAGTGCCACAACCAGCCGCCGACGAAGGCCAACAACACCAGCGCTGCCAGCGCTATCAGGCTGGCCACGGCCAGCCGGTGTTGCCGGAAACGGCGCGCCACCAGCTGAGCCTGGCTTCGCTGCGCAACAGTCACCTGCGGCTCGTGGCGCTGCGGCTCATGAGGCGGCGGCTCACGCATAACGAATCCTCGGGTCGAGCACCGCGTAGAGCAGATCGGCCGCCAGGTTGAACAGGATGATGAAGGTCGCCGAGATCAGCAGCCACCCGGCAACCGCATAGACGTCGTCGTGCTGGATCGACTCGAGCAGGTAGCTGCCTGCCCCCCGCCACTGGTAGACGTTCTCCGTGACGACGGCTCCGGAGATGATCGCACCGAGGTCCAGCGCGGTAACGGTGACCAGCGGGATCAGCGCAGTGCGCAGGGCATGCCGGATCATCACGGTGGTCCCCCCGAGACCCTTGGCCCGGGCCAACCGGACATAGTCGCTGCCCAGCACCTCAAGCATCGACGCTCGCTGGAACCGGCTCCAGGCTGCGAAGGACAGCAACGCCAGCGAGATCGTGGGCAGGATCATGTGGCCCAGGATGTCGAGGACCGATGCCCACCTACCGCCCTCGAGGTAGACCGAACTGTCACCGATAGTGAACAGCACCTGGTTACCGACTGCGTCATTGAAGCTGATTCCAGCCTCCTTGAGCAGGATCGCGAACCAGAACGACGGCATCGCCAGGAAGAGAAACCCGAAGAAGGTGAAGGCGTAGTCAGCCCCGGAGTACTGCTTGACCGCACTGACCACGCCGACGAGCACCGCGAGCACCAGCGCCAGCAGCATCGCCAGCCCGATGAGGCGAAACGTGACCAGGAACCGATGGGCCAGTTCCGGCCCGATCAGCTGGCTGGACTGCACCGACGGACCGAAGTCACCGTGAAGCACCCCGGTGATCCAGTGCCAGTAGCGGGCCAGCAGCGGCTCGTCGAGATGCAACCGGTGAGCCTCGAGCTCGAGGGTGCGCGGTGGTGGCGGGGGATTGCGGGTCCTGAGTTCTGAAAGCGGGTCACCGGAGGCCGACACCATCATGAAGACCACGAACGTCGCGATGATCAGAATCGGCACCGACACCAGCACCCGGCGCATTGCGTAGGCGAACATGCACGTCTTCCTGCCGCAGAGGACCCCCACTGGCCGCACCCGTAGCGTCGCCAGCCGGCCCTACCCTACGTCGATCCCCCATGACAGACGCGTGAGCCCGGCCGCCACGATGCCAGAGAGAACGTCGTGGCCCTGCTTGAGAAGTGCGCGGCACATATGCGATCCAATGAACGTCGAGTTCAGGGCAGAACGGCGACCTGTTGATCGCTGCTGATGATGAGCTGCCACTGGCTCAGCGGTGGCCTGCCCTGGTCTATCCACCATTGGTAGGCGGCTTCTATCTCCGACCACAGGTGGCGGGGACCGCTCTGGCGGATCTGGTATGGGCTGCCGGTGCGGTCGTACCGGGCGATGGCCCACGATCCGGTCGCATTGTCGGCGAACCAAAGCTGATGTTGGGGGCGCTCGGTGGTGGGTGGCCGGTGGCCCCATCGGCACGGCGCGATCCGGGTACTGATGGCCCACCGCACATCGACACTGTTCGCGATCAGCCACGGCTGGGTCAGCGTCTCGACAACTTCGCAGCTCTGATCCCGGTTGTCGAAATCCACACCGGACAGATCGGCGTACGGGGTGCGCTGCTGGCGAAGTGGCATGAATCCCACCGCGTTGACCGGTTTGCCGACGGCCTGCCCATCGTCATCGACAGTGAAACGCACCAAAGGACCGCTACCCACATAGTCTGCACGTGTCGGCGCTACGATCACACTACCCGGTGCGCTCTGCCGCACCCACTCATACGGCAGGGCGCTCGGCCACACGGTGGCGCCGTCATCGAACTGGGTCACGATCGCGACGTTGGCGTGAGCCGCCCTGTGCCACCGATCTGGATCGGTGGCCCGATCGATCGGCCGCGGCTCACCCTTCTCGTCATCCACCCAGATCTTCGCAGGCAGAAACGTGGAACGGGGTACCGTCAGGAAGGCATCTCGCGAGGGCACCTGCGTCGTCGAGTACGGCGACGAGGTGTTCAGTCGTCGTCATCTCTGTCGGTTCCGTACTTGTTGGGGTCTACTCTCTTGGCGGTGTCCTCGTGGACTTGGCCTTCCCGGTCGTCCTCGTGTCTGCCGGGCTTATCCTCGTTCTTCTCGTCGCGGTCCTTGCCTCCGAAGGAATACCAGTACTGACAGTGGCCCGACGGATGCTCACTGGACCGGAAACGACCGCCAGCCCGTGGAAGCTGCCAACATCATCATTCCCGCCAGTGATATTGCGCTCGACTACACGATCAGCCTCGAATGAATACGCTATGAAACAGCGTGGTCAGCCGGCGGTGCGGAGGCCCCACTGTGCGATGTTGTACTGCGGTCCGTCCAGCGAGGAGTTGTTGCGCACGTTGGCGACATTGTCATACAGCGCGACGAACGTCGGCTTCTGGTACAGCGGCAGCACGTAGGCGTCCTTGGTCAGCCGGCGGTCCGCCTGGTTGAGTGTCTCCCTGGCTAGCGCCTCGTCTGTGGAGTTGGCCGCGGTCGCGATCAGGCGGTCGACGTCCGGGTTGCTGTAGCGGCCGAAGTTGCTGCCCTGGCCGGTAACCCAGGTCTGGGTTGCGTTGGCGTAGGGAAAGGGCGTGGCGACCCAGGCGAAGACGATGATGTCGTAGTCACCCCGGGTCGTGGTGGCCCCGAGGTCGTCGGTGGGCACCACCTGAACAGTGATTCCCAGGGGCTTGAGCTGCTGGGCGAACAGTTCACACTCGACCTGGCGGACCTGATTCCCGACGGTGTAGCGAATGCGCATTGGCGGCACCGTCATCCCGATGGTGGTCTTGAGCTGCCCACCCTCGATCCGGTAACCGGCAGCGGCGAGGATCTGTTTGGCCCGCGCCAGGTTGCCAGAACCCTGGCCGGTATCACTCACCACGTCTTCGTAGCCGCTCTCCTGGGGAACGAAATTGTGGCTGTTCAACGGCTTGACCTTGTTGGTGAACTGACCCACGGTCTTATCGATGATGGCCTGCCGGTCGACCGCGGTGAACATGGCGGTGCGCAGCGCGGGGTCAGCGAGGTAGTTGTTGGCCAGGTTGAGGTCGAAGTGCTCCCAGCTCAGTCCCAATCCGACGAAGGACGAGACGCCGGGGATCCTGCGGATCTGTTGCACCTGGTCCACCTGCGGCTGCGGGTAGATGACCTGGACCTCACGGTTCTGCAGTGCGGTCGGCTCCTGCCGCGCATCGGTGATGATCCGGTAGATCACCCGGTCGAGCTTTGGGCGCTGGCCGTACCACTTGGGATTGGGCACTAGCGTGACCGATTCGTTGTTCGTGAAGTTGTCGATCTGGAAGGGACCGCCGGAGTAGGTCGGCACGTTCTTCCCGAACCACGTGTACGCCGCGGCCAACCCCTGCGGAGTCTTGATATCACCATGCTGCGCGGCGATATGCGCCGGGTAGATCGGCGAGCTGCTCGCCCAGTTCTGTTTCCAGTCGGTGAAGGGCTTGGAGAACGTCACCGTCACCGTTTTTCCGTTGTCGGAACCGACCACCGATTGGATCTGGTCATATCCGGTCGTGGTGGCCGGAGTACAGTTCGGGCAGTCACGCCCGTTCTGAACCTTCCAGTTGTAGACGAAGTCATTCGCAGTGATCGGCGTTCCATCCGACCACCCCGCATTGGATTTAATCTTGTAGACGATCGTTTCCGGATTTGTGTTGGTCACTTTCACCGAGTCGAGCAGATCGTTGTTCACCGCCACGGTGAGGTCGGGCAGGGTGATGAAGGCACGAGGCAGCACGCTCGCGAGCACCCACCCCGTCTCGACCACGCTGCCCTCGCTGGAGAGCAGATTCCAGTTCGGGATGTTCTTCTCGATGGCGTAGGTGAGCTGACCACCTTGCTTGAGGCTGCCTGGCTCAGCGGCGTTGCAGGTGTTCGGGTTCGCGTCGCAGGTTGCGAACGCCGTCCCCGTCTGGCCCTGGCCACCGCCGCGCGCTCCGCCGCCACCGCAGGCCGCCAGCACCACCGTGAGACCTGCGACGAGCGCGACCGCGCGCCGTCCTCCTGATCGCCCCCCAGATCGCCTCAGACATCCCATGGCCCGGTGACACTACGCCCACTCGATCCTCCGCTGCGTCATCGGATAACACTTCTTCACACGCGGCCGTGTACCGTGCGCGGATCTCTGAACTGAAAACGATGGGCACGCGATGAGCGGTTTTCTGGCACGGCGTCTGGCCAACTACGTCGCGCTGTGCCTGGTCGCGACGTTCATGGCGTTCACGTTGGGGTCATTGAGCTTCTCGCCACTGGGCCAGCTGGAAGGTCGTAACCCGCGGCCGCCGGCGTCAGTGATTGAGGCCAAGCGAGCCGAGCTACGGCTCGATGAGCCCATCCCCGCCCGGTTCGTCGCCTGGGTGGGTGGCGTGGTGCACGGCGACTTCGGTTCGACGATCACCGGCCACCCCGTCGCCGAGGAGCTCACCAGCCGCATCGGCGTCAGCCTGCGGCTGTTCACCCTGGGCGCCGTGGTGGGCATCGCGGGTGGCGTGCTGCTCGGCGTCGCCAGTGCCGTCCGGCAGTACCGGCCCAGCGACTACACCGCGACGCTGTTCGCCTTCCTCGCACTGTCCGCTCCGCCGTTCCTGATCGCCACGCTGCTGAAGTTCGGCGGGTTGAAGCTCAACGAGGCGACCGGAACCACCCTGCTGTATTTCACCGGCGAGTTCACCCCTGGGTTTCAAGGTGGCTGGTGGGCCGCCCTGGGTGACCGGCTGTTGCATCTGATCCTGCCGACGCTGGCCATCGCGCTGCTGCAGATCGCGCTCTACAGCCGCTACCAGCGCAGCGCCATGCTCGACGTGCTCGGCAGCGACTTCCTGCGCACCGCGCAGGCCAAGGGCCTGACCCGGCGCCGGGCCCTGTTCAAGCACGGGTTGCGCACCGCGCTGATCCCGATTGCCACACTGTTCACCTTCGGGTTCGGGCTGCTGGTCACCAGCAGTGTCTTCACCGAGCGGATCTTCAGCTGGTACGGGATGGGTGACTGGTTCGTCTACGGCATCGAGCAGAACGACACCAACATCGTTGCGACGGTGACGCTGTTCGTGGCGGTCGTGGTGCTGCTCTGCGGTTGGCTCTCCGACGTGTTCTACGCCGTGCTCGACCCCCGGATCAGGCTGTAGACCTGCAGAGAGGAGGTGGCCGGTGGCGCTGCCGATCACTGATCCGCATAGCACCGCGGCGTTCCCCGGTGCTCCGGTG
>CAXUFG010000005.1:8131-24082 GCA_964250265.1 uncultured Pseudonocardiaceae bacterium
GTGCTGTACGCGCTGGCGTTCCTGGGTCCGCTGCTGAGCCCGTGGGGCTACGCCGAGCAGGATCCCAACGCCTACCTGGCACCCCCGTCGGCGCAGCACTGGTTCGGCACCAGCCAGATCGGTGAGGACGTGTTCGCCCAGACCCTGCGCGGCTTGCAGAAATCGCTGACGATCGGGCTGCTGGTAGGAATCATCTCCACCGGGATCGCGGCGACGGTCGGAACCGCTGCCGGATACTTCGGCGGGTGGGTGAACCGAGTCCTGATGTGGGGTGTGGACCTGTTGCTGGTGATCCCTAGCTTCCTGATCATCGCGATCCTGTCCCCCGCGTTCCGGGGTAAGACCTGGCTGATCCTGGTCGTCCTGCTGGCGGCCTTCTCGTGGATGATCACCGCTCGGATCGTGCGCGGCCTGACCCTGTCGCTGCGTGAGCGCGAGTTCGTGCTGGCGGCCCGGTTCATGGGGGTGCCGCCATGGCGGATCATCGTCCGGCACATCGTGCCGAACATGGCCTCACTGCTGATCATCGATGCGACGATCACGGTCGGCAGCGCGATCATCACCGAGACCGGGCTGAGCTTCTTCGGCTTCGGGGTGCAGCCCCCGGATGTCTCGCTCGGCACCCTGATCGGCGCCGGCACGAACTCCGCACTCACCTTCCCCTGGCTGTTCATGTTCTCCGGGGGCCTGCTGGCGCTCACGGTGCTATCGGTGAACTTCGTCGGCGACGGGCTACGCGACGCGCTCGACCCGAACGCCATCCGCGGGAGCCGGCGGCGCTTCGGTGGGCTGAACCGATGACTGAGCCGGTGCTGTCAGTCAGCGACCTCACCGTGTCCTTCCCCTCGGAGCGAGGCCGGGTCAACGCCGTGCGCGCCTTGAGCTACCAGGTCCGGGCGGGCGAAGTGCTGGGGATCGTGGGCGAGTCCGGCTCCGGGAAATCGGTGTCCTCGCTGGCCGTGATGGGGCTGCTCCCGCCACAGGCCAAGGTCAGCGGGTCGATCCGTTTTCAAGGCCGGGAGCTGCTGGGGCGCTCGGACATCGAGCTGTCCCAGATCCGGGGCCGGCGCATCTCCATGATCTTCCAGGATCCGCTCTCGGCGCTGACTCCCGTCTACACCGTGGGTGATCAGGTGGCCGAGGCACTGCAGGTGCACGGCACGCTGTCCCGGCGGCCAGCGCGTGCCCGTGCCGTTGAGCTGCTTGACCTGGTCGGCATCCCGGACGCGGCACAGCGAGCTCAAGCGTTCCCGCACGAGTTCTCCGGTGGCATGCGGCAACGCGTCGTGATCGCGATGGCCATCGCGAACGACCCGGATCTGATCATCGCCGACGAGCCCACCACCGCGCTGGACGTCACCGTGCAGGCCCAGGTGCTGGCGGTGCTGGCCACCGCTCGGGAGATTACTGGTGCTGCGATCGTGCTCATCACCCATGACCTCGGGGTGGTCGCCGGGTTCGCTGACCGGGTACAGGTGATGTACGCCGGGCGGACCGTGGAGACCGGGACCGTGGAGGACGTCTTCTACCGGCCGGGGATGCCCTACACCCGGGGTCTGCTCGCCTCCATTCCCCGGGTGGATGCCGAGCGGGGAGCGCTCGTGCCGATCGAGGGTCAACCCCCGTCGCTGGCTGAGCTGGGCGCCGGCTGCCCGTTCGCGCCGCGATGCCCGCTGGTGATCGATCACTGCCGGGACACCGAACCCATCCTCGCCCAGGTCTCCGAGTCGCATGGTTGCGCGTGCCATAGGGCGGCGGAGGCAGCGCCGCCGCCTGTGAGTGGCGTTGCGAGCTATCGCAGTGCGTCGCACTCACGGGTGGTCGTGCGGGTCGAGCATCTGCTGCGGCACTATCCGGTGCGGAAGGGGACGATTCTGCGGCGGCGGGTGGGCACCCTACGAGCGGTGGACGACATCTCCTTCGAGCTCCATGAGCAGGAGACCCTCGGGTTGGTCGGCGAGTCCGGCTGCGGCAAGACCAGCACGCTGATGGAGATCCTCAACCTCGCCGCACCGGCACAGGGGCAGATCGAGGTGCTGGGCACCGACGTGGCCGCGCTGGATCGGCGGCGCCGGATGCAGTTGCGCCGGGACCTGCAGGTGGTTTTCCAGGACCCGATGGCCTCGCTGGATCCCCGGCTGCCGGTGTTCGACCTGCTCGCTGAGCCGCTGAGTGCCCATCGCGTGCCGGTCGCGGAGATCCGGCGGCGCGTCCCGGAGCTGCTGACGATAGTCGGCTTGGGTCCCGAGCATTCCAGCCGCTACCCGGCAGAATTCTCCGGCGGTCAACGCCAGCGCATCGGCATCGCCCGGGCCCTGGCCTTGGAACCCAAGGTGCTCGTGCTCGACGAACCGGTCTCCGCGCTGGACGTCTCCATCCAGGCCGGTGTGCTCAACCTGCTCGCGGAGCTGCAGAGCCGGCTCGGCCTGGCGCTGTTGTTCGTGGCTCATGACCTCGCCGTGGTGCGGCACATCGCCGACCGGGTCGCGGTGATGTATCTGGGCAAGATCGTCGAGATCGGGCCGGTGGACGCGGTGTACACCGCGCCACAACACCCGTATACGCAGGCGCTGCTCTCGGCCATTCCAATCCCCGACCCGGCCAAGGAGCGTGCTCGGGAACGGATCCTGCTCACCGGTGATCTGCCCAGTCCCGCCGATGTCCCCTCGGGTTGCCGGTTCCGTACCCGTTGCTTCCGCTACTCCGCGCTGCCGCCCGAGCTGCGGTCGCGTTGTGAGCAGGAGGAGCCTACGCGCCAGCTTCGGGGCGAGGCCGAGCACGAGTCGGCGTGCCATTACGCGCAAGCTCATGCGGTGCTGTGACTGCAGCCGGAGACGATCACCGAAGGGACCCGTGGATGAGGCAACGACTGCTGGGGGTGCTGGTCGCAGCGCTGACGCTGGTGCTGGTGAGCTGCGGTGGCGGTGGGGGTGACGCTGCCGGGGGCCCTCCACCGCTGGGCACCGTCGACATCGGGGCGATGCCGGCGCAGGCGCTGCGCGAGGGCGGCACCTTCCGGTGGGCGCTCGATCTGCTCCCGGTCAACTTCAACTACAACCAGGTCGATGGGGCGGAGTTCAACAATTCTCGCGTGGTCTTCAGCGCCATCCCGCATCTGTGGCTCGCCCAGCCGGACGGCACGGTGAAGATGAATGAGAACTACCTCGTTTCGGCCACGCTGACCAGTACCAATCCGGAGGTGGTGACCTATACCCTGCGTGATGAGGCCACCTGGAGCGATGGAACGCCGATGACCTGGCAGGATTTCCGCGCCCAGTGGCAGGCCCTCAACGGCACCAATAAGTCCTTTTTGATCGCCAGCAGCACCGGCTACGCAAACATCGCCTCGGTGGAGCGCGGCACGACGGATAAGCAGGCTGTGGTGACCTTCGCGACTCCCTTCTCCGACTGGCAGACCATCTTTGACCCGCTGTACCCGGCCTCCACCAATACGAATCCGGCGGTGTTCAACACCGGCTGGACGCAAGGGTTCCCGGTGACCGCCGGCCCGTTCAAGGTCGAGCAGATCGACCCGACGGCAAAGACGATCACGATGGTTCGTGACGAGAAGTGGTGGGGACCCAAATCTCGGTTGGACCGGATCATCTTCCGCGCCATCCCCCGGGTGGCGCAGTTCGATGCGTTGGCCAACAACGAAGTCGAGTATGCGGAGATCGGTAGCGACGTGAACGCGTTCACCCGGGCGCAGAGTGCCCCGGGCGTGACGGTACGCAAAGCGCTGGCCCCGAACTTCACCCACATCACGTTCAACGGTCGCCCCGGCGCCATTCTGGCGGATCAGCAGGTGCGTATCGCCATCCAGAAGGGCATCAACCGGAAGGCCATCGCCCAAGCCGTGATCGGCCGGATAGTGCCGGGGGCCACTCCGCTGGGTAACCATATCTTTGTCCAGGGCGAGCCGGGCTTCCAGGACAATTCGCAGCTCATCGCCTACGATCCGGCGGAGGCGTCCAGGATGCTCGACTCCCTGGGCTGGGTCCGCGAAGGTCAGGGCACCCGGCGCAAGAACGGCCGCGAACTGGTGATCCGCGACGTGATCCAGGCCCAGAACCCGGCCAACGATCAGATCTCCCGCCAAGTGCAGCAGTTCCTCGCCCAGATCGGAGTGAAGGTCGACATCAGACCGGTACCAGCCAGCGACTTCTTCGAGAAATATGTTACCCCAGCCGACTTCGATGTCGCTCAGTTCGCGTGGATCTCGGTTCCGTTCCCGGTCACGACAACGAGCTCCATCTACGGCACCAGGGGCAGCGTCCAGCAGAACTTCGGTGGCATCGGCAACGACACCATCAACAACCTTTTCGAGCAAGCCAGCCGCGAGTTCGACCCGGCTCGCAAGATCCAGTTGGCAAACCAGATCGATCAGGAGATCTGGCGGACCGGCCACTCATTGCTGCTCTACCAGCGCCCGGACGTCTGGGGAGTCCGCACCGGCATCGCCAACATCGGCGCTCTCGGCATTTCCGACCCGATCTACGCCGATATCGGCTTCATCCGCTGACCTCGACTTGGGCCCTTACAGCGGGATCCTTCTGTCGACCTGGGTCGGCTCAACACCGACGTGGTTCGGTGTAATCTGGTGCGTGCGTCCGGTGCTGATCCACATCGGCGGGTTGGCCGTACCGACGCACGGATTCTTCGTCGCACTGGGCATCCTGGTCGGCGCCCTGGTCTTCTATCGCGCAGCTCGCCGTCGCGGTGAGCTGCGGTTCGAGACGCTGGTCGCGGTCACCGGAGCGCTGGTCGGCGGGGCGATCGGGATGCGGTTGTCCGGGCTGGCCCCGCACCTCGACCCGGCGGCCAACCCGACGCTGATCCAGGCGTGGGAGTTCGGCGCCCGCAGCATTCTCGGTGGGCTGACCGGCGCGTACGCCGGCGTGCTCGTCGCGAAGAAGTTGATCGGCTACCGGGTACCCACCGGTGACCTCTTCGCGCCGGCGGTGGCGCTCGGTATGGCCGTTGGCCGGATCGGCTGCTTGCTGACCGAGGCGCCGGGACGGCCGACCGCTCTGCCATGGGGCATCCACGCCCCGGCGTCGGTGCCAGCCTGCCCGGGCTGTGTGGCCGGGTTGGCGATGCATCCCTCGTTCGCCTACGAGATCGCGTTCCACCTGGCAGCCTTCGCGGCGCTGTGCTGGTTGCGGTCTCGGGTGCATCGCCCGGGCGAGCTGTTCACCCTGTACCTGGCCGGCTATGCCGTGTTCCGCTTCGCGGTGGAGTTCACCCGGGCCAACGAGACGGTCTGGCTCCAGCTGACCCGCCCGCAGTGGTTCCTGATCCCCGGGATCGCGTTGCTGGCCTTGCGGGTGGCCGGGCACGCCCGGACCGGGGTCTATGACGACGTGCTGCCTCGCCGACCGGCGTCACAGGGAGCCGCCGCATGACCCAGCCGCCGGACCCGCCCGAAGGCCGCCAGACGTCGGGCAGCGCCTGGCACAGTGTGCCGACAGCGCTGATCGGATTCGCGGTGTTCATCGTAGTGAACGTGGTCCTGTTAGTCTTGAGCTCGCCCGGGGAGGGTATCCCGCACTGGCGTGACCACGTGATCGTGGGTGCGGCGATTCTGCTGCTCATGGCGCTAGCCGGGGTCGCCCTGACGGTGCGCGCCAGGTCCTACGCCATGAAGGGGCTCGGGATCGGACTGATGATCGGCTGGGGACTCGCCTCGATCGTCAGTGCTGGCTACTGCACCGGCCTCAACGTCTACCCGCTATGACGATCGGCTTAGCGCTGATCCCCATCCGGAGTGCCGGCATCTGCACCGGCATCAACCCGGCCGCTACTCGGAGGTGCCCCGATGACGAGCCGTCGATCCAGCCCCGGGATGCCTCTGCGGGGGGACCGCATCCTGCGCTACGTCATCGCCTACTGCCCGGCCTGCCACACCGAGTACCCGCAACGGCCGCTGCCCGAGGTCCTCCGGCTCTCGGGCCGGCTGGTGGAGCGCGGTGGACGGGTATGGCTGGAACGGGGCTGCCCGGAGCACGGCCTGATCAGCACGCTCTACGACGAGGATCCCGAGATCCTGGACTACCTGGAGCAGTGGACCGCGCCGACCAAGCGGCACACCCCGGACAACCCGGGCAACTTCGACCCGGTGCCCGCCGCCTACCTGCGGGGCCTGGGCGAGATGCAGACCCAGCACACCTGCATCCTGCTCGCCGACATCGCCGAGACGTGCAACCTGCGCTGCCCGACCTGCTTCGCCGACTCCTCACCCGATCTCCCCGGGCTGGTCGGCGTGTCCGAGGTGCTGGCCAGTGTGGACACCCGGCTGGCTCGGGAGAACGGCCGGCTTGACGTGCTGATGCTCTCCGGCGGCGAGCCCACGCTGCACCCCGAGCTGCCGCGCCTGCTCCGCGAGCTCGCCGACCGGCCGATCGTCCGGATCCTGGTCAACTCCAACGGCGTGCTGATCGCGCGGGACGACGCGCTGCTGGACCTGCTGACCGAATACCGCTCGAAGGTCGAGGTCTACCTGCAGTACGACGGCAGCTCGGCGCAGGCCTACCGCCACCACCGCGGCGCCGACCTGCGGCGGATCAAGGCCGACGCGCTGCGCCGGCTCTCCCACCGGGAGATCTTCACCACGCTGACCATGACGGCCACGCTGGGCGTCAACGACGGCGAGATCGGCGACGTGGTGCGGACCGCGCTGGCCACACCGTACGTCGGCGGGGTGTCGATCCAGCCCCAGTTCGGCTCCGGGCGCTCGGCTCCGATCGACCCGGACAACCGGCTGACCCATACCGGCGTGCTGTCCCGGCTCGGCCCGCAGACCGACGGCCTGGTGAGCTGGCGCGACCTCACCGCGCTGCCCTGCTCGCACCCGCACTGCTGCAGCGTCGGCTACCTGATCTGCGACGACGACGGGCAATGGCGCTCGCTGGTGGCGCTGATCGGTCACGAGCGGCTCCGCGCCCACCTCGGGCTGGTGGCCAACCGGATCGCCGACGACAGTCTGCCCCGCGAGCTGGCAGCCGCCGTGCGGGAGTCATTGCTCGGGCTGCTGTCTGAGCAGACCAGCCTGTCGCACCCCAGCATCGGGGACCTGTGGCGCGCCGTGTGCGACGGCTGCGACCTGGGGCTGCGGACCCTGCTGACCGCGGCGTCCTCGGCGTTACCGGGCAAGCGCCGGGCGTTACGCCGGTTGCTCGGTGAGCGGGTCGTGCGGATCACCGTCAAGCCATTCATGGACATCACCACGATGCTGGAGGAACGCCTGCTGCAGTGCTGCGTGCACGTCGCCACCCGAAGCGACGCCGGGGGCGACCAGTGCGCACCATTCTGCGCAGTCCAGGCCTGGCCCGCGCTCGGCACCAGCAAGCTGTCCGTCGCGCCGATCACCGGCTCGCGAAAGTCTGCCCCGGAGTAACAAACACCCACGACGGCTATGGGCGATGCAGCAAGGAGCGACTGGTGGAGGCGATGCGGGACGCGATGCTTGAAGCCAACGCAGGATTGACGGCGAGCTGGTCACGATGTTCAGGCCAATGCCGCCTCACCTGGTCGACCAACTCACCGACGCAGGCCGCCAGCTCCGCCTGAGGAGCTCGCAGACGCTGTTGCAGGCGGTCAAAGGTAGTGACATTGACCTTATCAAAACGTCTCGTACCACCAAACTTGAGGCCGAGCGTCTCGCGCTCGCCGAGGTAGTACGCGGTAGACACGATGTCGTACGCGGGAGCGAGACTGGGGACCCGTGGATCGGCATAGATCAACGACCAGTTCTTCAGGTGCGCGTCACCATTGGCGATAAGAATAGTAAACGCCAGCCGGCGGGCGAATTCGCGAAGACCGTCGATATCGCGGCCTCGATAAGCGAGCGCGGCCACGGTTTCGTAGTTACCGAGGTATTTGTCTTCCGGATAGATGTTACGAACTTGGGCCAGGTCTTCAATGTGCACCGCGTCGCGGTGCACATCCCGGTCAAATCGGCGGACAGCGTACGCCCACTCTTCCCGGCTCGTCCACACGTCTGGAGGTAAGCCGTCGAGCTCGTCGCGGTGCACGAGCCGAACCGGCGGGACCGCTATGCCGGCGGACGCCGCCAGGGACATCATCGTGAACTCATTGCGCGGCACATCTGGATAAGTCTGGTCGGGCAGCTTGACGATCCAATCTCCGCCAACGCCGAACGCGGGCAGGGTGAGCCGGTCGCCCTTGGCCAACATGGAGAACTTGAGAGCGACACCAGCCAACGAGAAGCGCCAGGTGTCCTCCTCGCGAGGGTGTTCCGCTATCGACGTCGGAGGGGGCTTGGGCAACCACTCGATTTCATCGCCCTCGCCGTTTCGCACAGGCAATACCTGCACAGCGCCCGGAAGATCATGTCCGACTTGCGCGAGTAGCTCCATCTCACGCTGCGGAGACACTTTTCGATCAGCTGCAATCCATTCCCGTAGCCGGCCTTCAGGCAGCAGGTTGGAGAACCAGCAGGGCAGGCGTAGCGCGGCGGCGTGCCGAGCGGAGAGGTCCTGCTCGAAAACCAAGCCGAGGACGGCCCGGTCCGGATCGTCGAGATAGCGCTCGGCAAACACGAAGCGGGTGTAGTCACCGCGCTGAAACAGCGTGCCGACCCGATCCATGCGCAACCACACCGAGTGCCGGATCTCACGCAGCGTCATCGTCTCCCTCGCCATCGAGGTCTTCAATGAGCAGATCGTGCAGCGGCGGGGTGTTCTCGAACCCCCACTCGCACTTACGACGGAGAAAGGATTCGAGCACGTGCTGCAGATCCGCCTGGCGGGACCGCAGAAAGGCCACAGTGTCGCCAGCAGCCAAGTATCTCCCGCTCTCGGGGCTGATTGAGTGAGAGAGAAGCATCTGCTGCCAGGTGTCCTCGGGCATGTCGAATAGGCACTGAAGGAACGCCCCAGCCACCGCAGTCATGGGCTCTGCGAGCACCGGAACCAACGCGCGGTTCGCCGCCCAGAGGCGGTAAGGCTCAGGAACGAATCTCCGCGCAACGAAGATGGTCACCACATCCGCAGCAGTAGTCTGGTCGATCAGCGCCTCGCTAAGCTGCGACAGCTCGAACTTTGCGCCGTTGTCAGGGCTGCGCGGGCCAAGTTCCCACCAGGAGCACAGGGTGATCTTCGCAGAGGCCTCGTTGGTTCGAAATCGACGCAGTTCGGGAAGCTTCACCTGGTGTCCGTCCAGTGCTCCGAGGAGGTCCCTTATCGATCCACTGATGTCGCTGGGGTCAACTTTGGTGCACAGTATGCGGACAGCGCCAGTGGTGCTCCCCTTGAAGATCTCTGGACCCAGCACGGCTGCGCGCCAGTACCAGCGACCCAGTAACCTGAGATTCGCCGGATCAGGTTCGGGATGATGGGCGAAGACTCTGGTCAGCACGACGAGAAGGTAGCGATAGGCCAGCAGAGCCACATGAGGAACGCCGATCGACTGGAGGAATTGCACAGCCCTGACCAGCGCGTCCTCGCCGGCGGCGAACGCGGAGTCGCGATCTTCATTGCGGGATTCGAGGTCACCGCGTCTGTTATTGTCATCGAACTCGAGTCGGATCTCGCGATGCACATCTGGCCCGCGACGAGCAAGGATCGCTCGGAGCACTGTATCGGCATCAACCCTGCCGAAGCCGAACTGGTCGTCCACGTGATCAGCGATCTGAGCAATGGTCAGGGTATGGTCGGCGTCGGACTCGCGGCCGGCATTGAGCGCGGAGAAGATCTCTGCTCTGCTCAGTCGCTTGCCGTAATTGTTCATGCGGTCGAAAATGTCACGCAACACGAGGGTGTCATCCTGCACGACCTGGTAAGCCGGGATCGAGAATTGGCGCAGGTGCTTGGTAAGCTCGAACGCTCTGTTCCGATAATCAGCGACCTCGGGGTGGGTGGCAAACCAATCCAATACTTTGGTGAGGTCAAAGACGATGGGCAGCGGGATCACGTACGGGTCATCGGTCACTGGACGATTGACGATGCGGTCGTCGCGGACGTCGTAACCGAGGTTGAACCGAGGGTCCTGCGCGCCGTCCGGGTGTAGCGCATTGGCGAGACTCGAGACGCGTTGCTGACCATCGACCACCCACAGGGCCTGATCGACCTGTGGTGCGTCGATTCGAAGGGCGCCAAGAGTAAGCCGCTGCGCGGGCGCCGGGCGCCGCCAGAGCAGTAAGCTCCCGACCGGGTATCGCTTGACGATGCTGTCAAAGAGTCGGATGACGTCTTGGCGCGTCCATCGAAAGTCTCGTTGGAAGTGCGGGACCCGGATCTGACCGCTCCAGGCCAACTCCACCAGGTCATCGAGATCGATCGTGGTGGCACCCGGGCGTGTCTCAAGTCCGCTGCTCATCCTGCCTCCCGTGTTGGCATCGCTCATGGTGCCCTATCACACTGACAGCCACTGATGGCGCCGAGCATTCCGGTGGTGACCTGGTGCCGCACGATGCCGGGAAAGCGGCACCCGGATGATGATCGGATCGTTGCAGCTACGGCAACGGTTGGATGTGGACACCTGGGTCGTCGCCGATCAGGCGGACTAGGTCGTTCGGATCACCGGTGAGCACGACAGCCGGGCTGGCACCGAGCGCGGTCGCGGCGACGAAAGCCGCTACTGCGTAGCACGGGTCCAGCCCGCTTCTGCCCAGCAGGTGGTGGCACGCTGCTGCTCCGGCAGGTCAGCGGTATGCGCCCGGTGCACGAGCGCAGTCAGTTCTTCCACGGCCTCGGTAACCATGCCCTCGTCCGGCGGCCCTAGCTGCTCGGTCAGCTCATCGAGCAACTCGCGCAACCGCAGCCGGTCCAGCTCGTGCTGCAGCGCCACGGCGACGAATGCGCTCAGGCCCCGTGGCCCAGCATGCGCTGGACCTCCGCGAGCAACTCAGCATCCACGGTCGCCGACAGCTTGTCCGTACCCACAGCGATAATCTTACAACTATCCGATAGTTTCGGGCGGAGGCGCAGCCATTCCACGGGCGGCTTCGGGGCCCTCACTCAACAGGATCCGGAACCCATCCTCGTTGAGCACCGGCACTTTGAGCGTCACGGCCTTGTCGTACTTGGAGCCGGGTGCCTCGCCGACGACCACGAACGCGGTCTTTTTCGACACCGACCCCGCCGCCCGGCCGCCCCGCACGGCGATCGCCTCGACGGCCTCATCGCGGGAGAAGCCCTCCAGCGAGCCGGTGACCACAATGGACAGTCCCTCCAGGTGGCGCACCACGGAGACGTCGACCGGCTCGGCCATCCGTACCCCGGCGGCGCGCCAGTTAGCCACCATCTCGCGGTGCCAGTCCACCGCGAACCATTCGCGCACAGCAGCGGCGATCGTGGGACCGACGCCGTCAACCGCGGCCAGCGCCTGCTCGTCGGCCTCCTCGATGGCCCGCAACTCCCGGAATTCTCTGGCCAGCGCCTGCGCCGCGGTGGGCCCGACGTGCCGGATGGACAGCGCCACGAGCACCCGCCACAGCGGGCGGTCCTTCGCGGAGTCCAGATTGGACAGTAGCTTGCGCCCGTTGGCGGAGAGCTCCCCCGCCTTGGTGCGGAACAGATCCACCGCCAGCAGCTTCGAGTCATCGAGGGCGAACAGATCACCCTCGTCGTGCACCACACCCGCGGCGAGCAGTGCCACCGCGGCCTCGTAACCGAGCACCTCGATGTCGAAGGCGCCACGCCCGGCCACGTGGAAGATCCGTTCCCGGAGCTGGGCGGGGCAGGAGCGGGCATTGGGACAGCGGATGTCGACGTCGTTTTCCCGCTCTCGACGCAGTGGCGTGCCGCACTCCGGGCACTGCGTGGGCATGACGAACTCCCGCTCGTCGCCAGTGCGCAGGTCCACCACCGGGCCGAGTACCTCGGGGATGACGTCACCGGCCTTGCGGATCGTCACGGTGTCCCCGATCAACACCCCCTTGCGGCGTACCTCATCGGCGTTGTGCAGCGTCGCCAGCGAGACCGTGGATCCGGCGACGGTGACGGGTTCCATGAAGGCGAAAGGGGTGACCCGCCCGGTGCGCCCGACGTTCACCCGGATGTCCAGCAGCTTGGTGGTGGCCTCCTCTGGCGGATATTTGAAGGCGATCGCCCAGCGCGGCGCCCGGGACGTCGAGCCCAGCCGGCGTTGCGCCGCCACCTCATCGATCTTCAGCACCACGCCGTCGATCTCGTGCTTCACATCGTGGCGATGCTCGCCCCAGTAGGTGATGTGCTCGATCAGCTCGTCGATTGTGGACAGCAGCCGGGTGTGCTCGGAGACCGGCAGCCCCCAGGCCGCCAAGGCCTCGTAGGACTGCGACTGAAGGGCCGGCTCGAAACCGCGCCGGCGACCCAAGCCGTGGCAGAGCATCCGCAGCGGCCGGGTCGCGGTCACCCGCGGGTCCTTCTGCCGCAACGAGCCTGCAGCGGAGTTACGAGGGTTGGCGAAAGCCGCCTTACCCGCCTCAACGAGTGTGGCGTTGAGCTCGGCGAAATCGGCGAGCCGGAAGAACACCTCGCCGCGCACCTCAAGGAGCTCCGGCACCGGGTACTCGGCAGAGGGGCTCAGCCGGTCTGGGATGTCCCGCACGGTGCGCAGGTTGAGGGTGACGTCCTCACCGCTGCGGCCATCACCCCGGGTCAGGCCACGGACCAGGCGGCCGTTCTCGTAGAGCAGGTTCACCGCCAGCCCGTCGATCTTCAGCTCAGCCAGGTAATGCACATCAGCGCCCACCTCGCGAGCGACCCGATCGGCCCAGGCCCGCAGTGCATCGGTGTCGAAGGCGTTGTCCAGGCTGAGCATCCGCTCCAGGTGATCGTGCGCGGCGAACTCGGTACTGAAGCCGCCGCCGACCAGCTGCGTCGGAGAGTCCGGTGCCAGCAGCGAGGGCCAGCGTTCCTCCAGCTCCTGGAGCCGGCGGAAGTGCCGGTCGAACTCGGCGTCGGAGACGGTCGGAGCATCCAGCACGTAATAGCGGAACTGGTGCCCGCGCACGGCGTCCACGAGCTCGCCGTACTCGGCCCGGACCTCGGTAGGCGGTTCAGCCGTCATGCTCGACCCGACAAGGGAAGCTTCGTCCATCACGCAAGGGAGACTAGATGGTTGGTGCTAGTTGGTGTCCTGCCTTGATGACCGTCCCCCACTGGACCCAGGTACCCGACGATGTCACTGTCCGTAGACGTCCGAGGAAAGACTGTCGCAACACGCACTAGTGCCGGAGATGGCAACTGGCCTCATAGTTGCCGTCCGCGGCACATCCTCACCAGATCACCCACCTCCCCGCGAGACGGCAGGGACTGATGAGCGTGATCGTGCCGCAGACCCTTGACGAAAGACGACATCCATGCGACCTCGTCTTCGGGGCCGCTCGCGATGGTCAGCCTGGGTTGGCGGTCTGCCCTGTGCCATTGCTGTGCTGTGCATTGAGCCAGGTCGCCGCTCTGTTGCTCGAAGTCTGAGAGAGCCAGGCTTCCTGGACTACCTCAGTCAGTTCTTGCAGGGTGAGTTCGCCGATCCGGCTGGCGCGCAGCAGCACCGATGGGTGGCCGTCGAAGTGTGGCGTGGTGAAGAACGGCGACGCTTGATCTTGAAGCAATGCTTGCTTGTCGGACTCCGACGCTACCCAGAATACGATCACGTCCGGGTAGCGCTCCCCGGTCTCGGGGTCGACGGCGTCGGGGCGAGGGTTGCGGAAGAACACGAACGATTTGCCGCCGACCTGATAGATGGGGTTGCCGCTCGGCCCGTGTCCGACCTTGACATGGGCATGCCCAAGGCCAGTTCGTGCACGTCTTCGACCCGCGCGCGGCGCGGTCTTGCCGACATGACCACAGCCTAGGCTGTGGCCGGACGTCGTTCTCCCGGCGCGCTCTCTCGGTGCACGGTGACGACCTGTTCAGCTGAGCCTCATTCCTCTCTGCTTTCCACAGACCGCTACCGCCATCTAGCAACGGAAATGTTCGGCTTGCAGGGAGGGCCGCCGCCAGCGAGCGGTCCCAGCAGCTCACTGCGGACCTGGCGCCACACCACACATGGGAAGGACTGGCGGCGCCATAAGCGACGCCAGGTGAAGCGGCGGCACTGAGGGCATCGGCCTCCGGAGGTCGGAGGCTGGTGGTGGATCAGAACGAACCGCAGGGCGGCGATGGCGCCGGGGTGGTGACCCGCTTGCTCCAGTTCGGCAAGCCTGTCCCATACCGAGGCGACCAATTCGCGCGGGCGGGGTTTGTGCGCCAGCCAGGCCACGGTCCGGGCTGATAGTTGCAGCGTCACGTCCATCCGCGGTATCGGTGTGTTGATGCCGTCTGGTCGATGTTGCGCTGTGACTTCAGTGCCGTGCGCATCGGTGACCCCCGTCGCTGTGCCTGTTGGACGCGGATCCGGCGCACCAACTCGGCGACAAGCTCGTCGTTGGCGGCGTTCTCACCGCGGTCTGCGTTGGCCAGGAAGTAGTTACACAGCGCCCGGGCCGCAGCATCTGGGCTGCCGATCAACGAGGGATCAACTGGGGGAACTCACGGGGCGACCCTCCGATCGGCGTCCACCACGAGTGACTGGCGCCGGGTTGGATGCGATGCCCATCCGGGTTGACGTGCCGCGAGGGCGTCGTGTCGAGACTTAGTCTTCATTTTGGAGAGAATATAGGACTAACTCGGTCACTCCGTAGCGAGTTCCGCGACCAGTTCCTGGAGCAGTGTCTTCAGGTGCTCGCCCTCGATGGCTGCGGCGCGGAGCTCGTGGAAGTGCGCTAAGTAGTCCGCGACCTCGTCCGAGGCCCGGACTGTGATGGCCCTGGTGAGGGTCTCGACGAGCACGATCGCCTCGTCGTCGATCTCCGGATCGCCGAGGATCGCGAACCCGTGGTACTGGTGCACGCGTTCCGCGGCGCGGAACGGGATCACTCCGAGGGCCACGTCGGAGTGGGCGGTCAAATCCGCGAGTCGTGCCAGCTGGGCTCGCATGACCTCTGCTGGTAGGAGAAGGCGCCGCAGCGCCGTCTCGCCCATCACCAGCTCGAAGCGCTTGCTCGGGTCATCCAGCAAGGTTTGGCGAGCGAGTCGAGCGTTCACCGCCTCGTGGAGATTCTCCGCTGGTCCGACTCGCCGGCCGAGGCGAAACATCGCCTCGGCATATGAGCGAGTCTGTGCGACGCCCACCACAACGTCCGGGGAGAAGACCCGAATGACCGAAGCGGTTGCCTCTAGGCGGTGGATCTCCTCCTGCTTGCGTCGCCGGCCGGGTGCCAGTTCACGGCGCCATTCGGTTGCCTGTAAGGCTGCCTGGCCGGCGATCCGTATCATCTCGTCACGGATCGCCGGGTCGGCGCCGGTGGCCCGGGTCCAAGCCTCGACGTCGGCTGGCTGGGGTCGGCTCCGACCTAGTTCCGTCTTGGACACCTTCGACTGTGACCAGCCCAGGCGCTCGGCCAGCTGCGTTGTGGAGAGGCCCGCACCGGTACGCATCCCGCGGAGCGCGGCGGCGAGGCGATGCCGTTCCTCGGCAGACTCGGTCATACAGTCAACCGCGGCCGCCTCAGAGCGAGGTACTCGTCGAGGGACTCGGCGTGCCGCAGCGCGATCTCTCGCATCTCCAGGTACAGGCCCGGCCCGGCAGCGCATTCCGGACGCAGGAAGTGACCCTCGTCGTCATAGATCATCCGAACAGCGATTGTATCGTCGATCAACCAGAAGTCCTCCCTAAGCTGCGCAAGGTCGACGTGCGCGTCCCGATCGGCGAGGTAGATCTCCTCGCCGGCGGCCTGGTTGGCGCGATAGCCCCACAGCTCGTACCGCGCGTAATCGGACAACGGCTGATCCAGGATGTGCACGCGGTACCACCGGTAGCCGCGCGCCACCTCGTGATTTTAGTATCAGATACCGACTAATCGCGGGCAAGGCCAGACACCGACAGTTTGGGTACAGCACGCTGCCCCCCCCCCGCGCCGCGGGGGGGGCGGGGGGGTGTAGCCGGTTGTGGGCGGGCCGACGC
>CAXUFG010000005.1:24092-42846 GCA_964250265.1 uncultured Pseudonocardiaceae bacterium
GTGCGGGGCAGCGGGTGAAACGCTGTTAGAGGGCGCGAACCGAGTCAGCCTGCGGCCCCTTGGGGCCCTGGCTCGACTCGAACTCCACGCGCTGGTTCTCGTCCAAGGTGCGGTAGCCGTCACCCTGGATGGCGGAGAAGTGGACGAACACGTCGGGGCCACCCCCGTCGACGGAGATGAAGCCGAAGCCCTTCTCCGCGTTGAACCACTTCACTACGCCCTGTGCCATGTGCTCTCCCTGTGGAATCTGATGCTGCAGCCAGCACCGTGCCAGCCGCACGGTTGCGCGGACCACGCGCCCCGGTAGGAGGCGTCCCTGAGGGAAGCGCGAAGCCCGTAGTCAGACATTCCACGGACGCTTCACAACGATCGGGGAACTACACGACCACAACCTGGCGTCACGTTATCACCTTCCGCACCTGGGGCCAGCACTGGACATTCGTCAGATCGGCTGTAAAGCGAGTTTGATGTTGGCGTTGCGGGTGCAAGACGTTGTCCCGGGTCGTACTCGGTCTTGACCCGGGCGAGCCGCATGTAGTTGGCGTGGCTATAGCTCGAGCTGCCAGTCGACCGCTCTGCGGTGCGGCCGGAACCCCATGGCCTCGTTGATGTTGACCATGTACGGGTTGGAATCAGCATTGCAGGTGTCGATGATCCGCAGCTCGGGGCGCTGGGTCCGGGCGAGATCCAGATTGGCCACCTTGATCAGGGTGCCCAGCCGGTGGCCGCGGTGCTCTGGTGCAACGATCGTGTCCCACTGACCGGCGAACCAGTGTGAGGTGGCGTCACCGCCTATCTGGGTGAAGGCAACCACGTGCCCGGTGCAGTCCAGCGCTGCGGTGGTGACCATGTGCAGTCCGCGGGCGAGCCAGCTGGCGTCGCGCGCCTGGATCCGCGCCGCGTCATAGACTTCCGGATCCCACTGCAGGTCATCCAGTGGGGCATCGGTGGACATCCGGCCCGTGAGGTAGGCGATGTCATCGAGCCACCGCGGCGGCGTGCCACCCACCCACTGGACCAGCGAGTAATCCCCGGAACGCGCCCGCGCCTGCTCGTCGAGCCGGGACAGCGCCGCTGGGTCCACCGAGTCGACGTCGAGCCGCCGCCGGGTCTGCACCAGAGCCGGCACCGCTCCGGACGCAGCTGCGAATCGCCCTGCGGGGTCGGGGGCGGCCAAATCGAGCGGCTGGTCCACCCAGAAGGTGAGACGGCTCCGGCCCTGCCGGGTGGCCTCGGCACGCAGATGAGCGAGCAGCGCCCGACCGATGCCCCCTCGCCGGTGAGCCGGCACTACCAGAACGTCCCCCTCCGCGTTGTGCAGGTTGTCCAGCACTGGGAGGTGGAGCATGCAGCCGCCCACCACCGTGCCGGCCACCCGTGCTAACCACGCCGTCTGCATCTCGCCGGGCCACGGGTGCCGGAAGCTGCCCAACTCGTTGATCCAGCATGGCGGCGGGTCATCGGGGTGGTCCGCAACGGCGACCGCGCAATACAGTTCGTACCACTGCCGGATGGCGTCCTCATCGGACGGATCGACCGGTGCGAGAGACAGCCCGCTCAGACTCAGGGTGGTCATCCCCCTATCCCGCCACGATCCAGCATCTGATGCCACCGGATTTCGGCTCAGCCCGACCAGGATTCGGGCGGGTCGAGGAACGCTTGTCCCAGTTCCCTGGCCAGGGTCAAGGCTTGCCGGGCCCAGACCGCGGTGGCTCCGGCCAATCCGCAGGAGGGAGTGGGCACGCAGCGCTGCGCGAGCAAATCGCGATCGAAACCGAGCCGGTGCACCAGATCCAGCGCGGGCCGGGCCAGATCCTCCAGCGTGGGTGGTGTTGCAGGCTGCAGCGGCGGCACCAGACCGAGCAGCACCGACGCCCCGGCGTCCCATGCTTCGCCGAGGGCCTCGATGGTGGCCCGCGGCGCGCCGGTGAGCAGTTCGGCGTCGACGGCCAGCACGTCAGCGCCGGCTCGGCGCAGCAGCGCCAACGGGGGCCGCGGTGCGCAACAGTGCACGATCCGAGGCGCTGGCAGCGCCTCGAGCACACCGCGCAGGAGGTCGACGGCGTCGCTCTCGGGCACCGCGGGCACCGTGCCGTATCCCGACGGGGTCGGCACAGCTCCTGCGAGCACCGCGGGGAGCGCCGGTTCGTCAAGCTGCACCACGGTTGCCGCCCCGATCCGGCGGGACACCTCCGCCGCGTGCACCCGCAGCCCCTCCCCCAGCGACGCCGCGAACTCCCGCAACGCACCCGAATCGGTCAGCACCTTGTGACCGGTGCGCAGCTCCACCTCCGAGGACAGCGTCCAGGGCCCGGCGGCCTGCAGCTTGATCACGTCCGGTCGGGCTCCGGCGGAGTCCACCGCTGCCTCAAGGGCATCCAGGTCCCCACGTAACAGGTCGACACCGCGCCGGTGATCACGGCCAGGCCGGGCGGTGACCCGGTATCCGGAGGGCACCAGCTCGACGGCGAGGTCGACCAGCAGCGCCGCGGTGCGACCGATCAGTTCGGCACCAGCTCCCCGGTCGGGCAGTTCGGGCAGGTGCGGCAGCTGGGGCAGCTCGCCGATCACGGTGCGGGCGGCTTCGTGGACATCGGTGCCGGGCATCGAACCGATACCGGTCGCGGTACCTGAGGGCCAGGGTGGTAGGTCGGTCACCGGGAATGTCTACCAAGAGACGCGACCGGCCACCCGCCCGCGTCCCGGCAATGACCGGCGAGCCCCGCCGGAAACACTGGGGCAAGCTAACGGCGCTGTGTCAACCTCCAGACCACCAAGAATGCGACCGCCGCCTACGAATTAAATCGACGGAAGCCACCATGTCCGCTTCGGTCAATAATTCAAACCGGCTAAGTAGCCTACCCCCTGAATTACGTGCAACTACGAATTGTCAGGGGAGATTACCACTGGGCACGATATATGTGCTGCGCCGGCACCACGTAGACGACGTGTTCCGGCAGCGCCCCCACCAGGCGTCCCTTAGGAGGATTCGATGTCCCGTGTACTGACCGTCGCCTACCTGGCCGAGCAGCAGGTGGAGCTGCTGCCGGCCCGTACCGTCCTGTCGCTGTTCGCCGCGCAGGGGGCCGACAACGGCAATGGTGACGGTCTCGGCCCCGCCGTCATGAAAATGCTCGGCTTCACCACTGGCGGCCAGAGCTCCGCGGGTCCCGATGGTAGCGATGGCCATCCCAACCACAACGACTGAGCTCAGCGGGGACTACGTATTCGAAAGCAACTTCGCGATTCGGTAGCATCCCTCGACAAACTAGGTGCGACCACCAATTGCCATGACACGTCATCGTTGGGCACGGTATGTGAGAGCGCCTCTGCGCAGGCGACGATGAGATATTTCCGCGCCCGGAGCCCCCGGGCCAGGAAACCCTAGGAGGATGCAATGTCTGACATGCTGAGCTGTGCCGAGGTCGACGGGCAGCGCGTGGAGTTGCTGCCAGCCCGTACCGTCCTGTCGACGTTCGTCCAAGGCGGCGCCAACGGCACGGACAGTTTTGGTGGCGTCGGCATAGGGCTCCCCGTCCTGGACAAGATCTTCCCCGGCTCCGGTAACGCCGTCGGCGGCGCCGGCCAGAGCGCCAATGGCAGCTGACCCCGCCTGGTATGGAACCTTATCGGGGTCAGACAGAGCCGATGAACCCCGATAAGGTTCCATACCAGGTTACCGGGTGGCGGTGATGGTGGCGCTGCCAAGAACGATGTCGCCATCGAGGTCCGGGCGGTAGAGGGCGACGGCTTGCCCAGGTGCTACCCCTCGTAGCGGTTCCCTCAGCTGCACCAGCACGCCATCGCCTACGGACTCGGCCACTGCGCCGGCGCACCCACCGTGTGCTCGGACCTGCGCGATGCACTCGAGAGGACCGTGCGGGGCGCCGCCCGCCCACACCGGCCGCTCAGCCTCGATCACGGCGACGTCCAGATGCGCAGCGGCTCCCACCCGCACGGTGCCAGTCGCAGGTTCCAGCCCCAGAACGAACCGCGGGCGGCCATCGGCTGCCGGCCGCGCCAACCCCAATCCTCGGCGCTGGCCGACCGTGAAGCCGTGCACTCCGTGATGGCTTCCCAGCACCTCGCCGGTCTGCCCATCGACCAGCTCACCCGGCCGGGCGCCCAGCCGCTGCGCGAGGAATGCCCGGGTATCGCCGGAGGGGATGAAGCAGATGTCATGGCTGTCTGGCTTGCCGGCGACAGCCAGGCCGCGAACCCTCGCCTCGGCCCGGATGCCGGCCTTGGTCGTGTCGCCGACCGGGAACAGGGCATGGGCCAGCTGGTCGGCGGTGAGCCCGGCCAGCACGTAGGACTGGTCCTTACCGGCGTCCACGGCCCGGCGTAGGACACCCTCAGACAAACGCGCGTAATGACCGGTGCAGACCGCGTCGAAGCCCAGAGCGAGGGCGCGGTCGAGCAGCGCGGTGAATTTGATCCGTTCGTTGCATCGCAGGCAGGGGTTGGGGGTACGACCGGCGGCGTATTCCGCGACGAAGTCGTCCACCACGTCGGCACTGAACTGCTGCGCGAAGTCCCAGACGTAGAACGGGACGTCGAGGACGTCGGCGACCCGGCGCGCGTCGGCCGCATCCTCCTTCGTGCAGCAGCCGCGAGCGCCCGTGCGCAGCGTTCCGGGCTGTGCCGACAGCGCCAGGTGCACCCCCACCACCTCGTGTCCGGCGTCCACCGCGCGGGCAGCCGCCACCGAGGAGTCGACCCCACCGCTCATCGCCGCCAAGATCTTCATCGGCCCAGGACCTTTATCGACACGAGATCTTCACGACGCCCCGGTCCGCCGATGTGCCGCGCTACGGGACCGGGTGACCACCTGCTCGATGGCGCCCAGCACATCGCTCACGTCCGCCGCCGTCGAGGTACGCCCGAAGGAGAAACGAAGCGAGCCGCGCGCCGCGGCCGCAGTAGCGCCCATCGCCAGCAGCACGTGAGAGGGCTGCGCCACACCAGCAGTGCACGCCGCACCCGTGGAGCACTCGATACCGCGGGCGTCGAGCAGCATCAGCAGGGAGTCGCCCTCGCAGCCGGGGAAGGTGATGTGGGCGTTACCCGGCAACCGGGAGGGTCCGCCGTCTATCACGCCGTCACCCGGATCCCCGTTGAGCACCGCATCGGGCACTTTGGCCAGGATTCCATCCACCAGCTCGTCTCGCAGCCCGGCGAGCCCAACCGCGGTGTGCAGCTGCGCATCTACCGCATGCTGGATCGCGGTGGCCAGCCCGACGATCGAGGGGACGTCCAGGGTGCCGGAACGCACATCGCGCTCCTGGCCGCCACCGTGCAGCAGCGGAGTGGCCACCACCTCCCGGCCCAGCAGCAGCGCGCCGGCCCCGTAGGGGCCACCCAGCTTGTGCCCGGTCAGGGTGAGCGCCGCGGCGCCGCAGCGGCCGAAGTGCACCGGCAGCTGGCCTACCGCCTGGACCGCATCGGTGTGCAGCGGCACCCCGTACCTGGCGGCGAGCTCGGCCAGCTCGCGGATCGGCGCCACGGTGCCCACCTCGTTGTTCGCCCACATCACAGTCACCAGGGCCACGGAGCCCGGATCACCGGCCAGCGCGGCACGCAGGGTCTCGGGGTGCACCCGGCCATAGCCGTCCACCTCGAGCCATTCCACCTCGGCGCCCTCGTGATCAGCCAGCCAGGACACCGCGTCGAGCACCGCGTGATGCTCAATTGCGGAGGCGAGCACCCGGGTGCGGCGCGGGTCGGCGGTGCGCCGCTGCCAGAACAGGCCTTTGACGGCGAGGTTGTCACCCTCGGTACCACCCCCGGTGAACACCACCTCGGACGGGCGGGCGCCCAGCGCCGCCGCGATGCTCTCCCGGCACTCCTCAACGGTGCGTCGGGCCCGGCGCCCGGAGCCATGCAAGGAGGAGGCGTTGCCCAAGGTGGACAGCGCGTGGCTCATCGCCGCCACCGCCTCCGGTAGCATCGGCGTCGTAGCAGCGTGATCAAGGTAGGTCATCGCGCTCCCAGCCTAACCGCGCCCGCGGTGCCTGCGTTGGAGGGCCGCGAACAGCGCGATGGACTCTACTGGGAATGACTGCGATTCATCTCCGGAACGCTGGTGAGGGCGGGCAGCCTCACCGCCGGCATGGTGACTGCTGTGACGGCGGCCTCGGCGCGAATCGCCAGGGCGCGGCGGTCGAGACCGGCGGTGGGCAACGGCGGCAGTAGGTGCACCTTGACCATCACGCCGTGGACGCCAGCGAGCCGCAGCACGGCCTCCCACAGGGTGGTGGAGCCGACGAAGGAAGCCACCGTCGTAGCACCCGTACCCGCCAAGCAGTAGCGCAACGCCACCGGCCGAACTGACGTTGCGGTGTTGAGGGCAGCTTGGAAGACCGCTGACCGGAATCGCCCACTGGCGAGGCCGCACCAGGTAGTACCCTCCGGAAAAACACCGACGACCGCGCCGTCCGCGAGCGCATAGGAGATCGCTTCAATCGTTCGGGGCAGTGTCGAGAGCCGCTCACGGTCCACGAAGATCGTGCCTGTCCTGCGCGCCAGCGGGCCGACCAACGGCCATCCTCGAACCTCGCTCTTGGCCACCATCTGCAGTGGCTGGACCGCGCCCAGTACGACCAGGTCGAGCCAGGACACGTGGTTGCTGACCACCAGGGTGCCGGCGGCTGGGGCGGCGAACCGGTCGCCACCGGTGACCTCCAGCTGAACCCGCAACGCCTGGAGCAGCGCACGGTGCCAGGCTCGCAGCGCCCGCTCCCGCTGCGCTGGACCGAGCAGCGGTAGCAGGGCGGCCAGCACTACTCCAGTCATCAGCACCGCTGCGGTGGCCAGCAGCCGCAACAGCCGGCTCGTCCGGGCCACCGCCGGCACCGAATCGGCCGGTGGAAGGCAACCCTCCCCGCAGGGCGATACCGGCATCCACGGATGCTGGCCCGTCATGCCTCCGCGCCCCGTGCGTGGTCCATTGAGTGGCCCAAGAAATGACGCAGGTAGCGGGGATCCACCCGGTCCAGGGCCAGTAACACCAAGAAGTCGGCCACCCCAAAGTCCGGGTCATGCGCAGGTGGCCCGCACACCCACGCTCCCAAACGCAGGTAGCCGCGCAGCAGCGGAGGCAGTCCGGCGCGTGCGGGCTGCGACGCCAGGTCGGGATGCCATGGCCGGCGCGGTAACGCTCGGTACTGGTCGGGCGCAAGATGCCGGGCACGTACGGTGTTCCAGACTGTGTGGGCAAGCGCGCCGAACGGGGCGTCTGCGGTACGCAGCGGTACCGATGCACAGCCCACCAGCCACTGGTAACCGGTGAGCAGCAGGTAGCGGGTGATCCCAGCCCAGATCAGATTCACCACTGCCCCGGAGCGGTGGTCGGGGTGTACGCAGGAGCGGCCGGTTTCTACCACACTCTCGCGCAGGTACCTCAGCCCGGGAACCAGGAACTCGGTCTCGCAATACCATCCTCCGGCGCGCCGGGCACCGTCGGGCGAGAGCATCCGGTAGGTGCCGACGACCTCGCCGGTCGAGTCCGCACGCACCACCAGGTGGTCGCAATATGCGTCGTAGTCGTCGATATCCAGTCCGGGCTCGGGGGTGTGCAACACAGCGCCCATCTCGCCGGCGAACACCCGGTAGCGCAGCCGCTGGGCAGCGCGGACGTCGGCCTGCTGCTGAGCCGTCAGCAGCGTGTAGCGAGAGGAACCAGCGGAGGTAGAGGCGGTCACCAATAGCGACGGTGTGCTCATAGCGCTGGGTATATCGGTCCTGCACGTTGTGCGAACAACACCGCCATGGCCAGCCGATGGAATGTCCGTGAATCCCCGGGTAACTACCCGTGATGGCACGAGCACGCGACGGGTTATGGCCGTCTTGGGCGA
This sequence comes from uncultured Pseudonocardiaceae bacterium, assembly GCA_964250265.1. Taxonomy (GTDB): domain Bacteria; phylum Actinomycetota; class Actinomycetes; order Mycobacteriales; family Pseudonocardiaceae. The sequence goes on from CAXUFG010000005.1 coordinate 31,949, forward strand.
TCCCTACCTACATGGCGACCTGGCCCTGCACCAATGTCGCTAAGTTAGGTGGCCGGCGGCCGGCGACTCATGATCACGGTTTGGGTGCCGTGGGTGACACGACGTGTCACTTCTGACACCCAAAACGTGATCATGAAAAGTCTCGTCCGCTTAACTTAGTGGCATTGGGCCCTGCACAGCCCGTTGGACTTAATTAATTCTTTTTCCTTCCGTTCGCGCGATTCTCACGATTTCAGCTCTCGCTGACTGTCGAGGTCGGAAGTCATCGGGTTCCAACACCGCGACCCTCTCACACATAAAGGCACCTTCCAGCGCCGCCAGTTCATCAATCGACGACACGGTCATAACGGCCATGCGGAAACTGAGCCTCCGCAGCAGGTCGACAAGGGCGGCCGTCAACTTGGATGGCAGGTTGCTCACCAGGATGTCACACCGCACCGCAGGCAAGATACTCAAGGCGTCACCTTGGATGACGTCAGCGCGTGGAACCCGCTTGCGTAAATGCGGAATCAGATTGATGTCGTACTCAATGACCGTTAAGCTCTGACAGGCTGGCACGTGTTCGGCCACTGTCCCAATACCGGCGCCGACCTCGACGACGTGGTCGGTCGGCTGGATTCCGGCCGCCTCGATAAGTAAGGTGAGCTTGACGGGGTTGCTGAGAAAGTGCTGGTCAAGCTCGAAATTTGTCTCAATATTTGACTCGTCGCCGACGGGCACAGCTCTCCTTGGGTAGCGACTCAGGTAGCAACTTGGTTCAAGAGCAACGCTCACTACTTGGCAGTCTCTCGGGTGCTTCCTGGTAAACCCGCACGCTCGAGTTCAGGCAGTATCCCGGCGAGCAGTACCACCGTGGAGCAGACGACCGGCGACTCAGAGCCGGCAAGCCCAGCAGACTCCAGGGCGATAGCTCGCGGGTGGGCCGGCGCCGCGTCGCGTCAACTCGACAAAACCGACCTGTGGAGCGCCCCGGGACGTCGGCCGCGTCGAGTTCATGGACAGCGTCCACGGGGAAGCCAGCCAGTGAGCACGCCTGGTTGGGATGGGGCGCAGCCCTGTTAGGACCTGCGGTTGGTGACGATCTCGGCGAGCTTCGGGGCGATGGTGAACAGGTCGCCTACCACGCCGAAGTCGGCGATCTCGAAGATCGGCGCCTCCGGATCCTTGTTCACCGCGACGATGGTCTTGGAGGTCTGCATGCCTGCCCGGTGCTGGATGGCCCCGGAGATGCCGAGCGCGATGTACAACTGTGGGGCGACCGTCTTGCCGGTCTGGCCGACCTGGAACTGGTGCGGGTAATAACCGGAGTCGACCGCGGCGCGGGATGCTCCGACCGCAGCGCCGAGCGAGTCGGCGAGCTTCTCGACGATGCCGAAGTGCTCCGCCGCGCCGACGCCGCGACCACCGGAGACGACCACGCTGGCCTCGGTGAGCTCTGGCCGCTCACCACCCTTGACGGGTTGCCGTTCGATGATCTTCGCCGTCCTACCTGCGCTCACCACCGGGACCTCCACGGCCTGTTCCAGCGCCGCGCCTGAGGTCTCGATCGGCTCGATGGCTCCGGCTCGGATGGTTATCACCGCGACCGGCGTGGTGGCCTTGGACTTGGCGAGATAGGAGCCGCCGAACACCGAGTGCACAGCGGTGCCGTCCTCGGCCAGTTCGACGGCGTCGGAGAGCAGGCCCGAGCCAGTACGCACGGCGAGCTTTCCGGCGATCTCCTTGCCGTCCGGCGAGGCGGCGATGAGCACCGCGGCCGGCTGGACCGATGCCGCCAGCGCCGCGAGCACTCCGACGGCGGGCGCGGTGAGGTACTGATCCACCTGGTCGGACTCCGCTACATAGACCTTCGCTGCGCCGTAGGCCGCCAGCCGGTCGGAGATCTTGCCTGCGGTGCCCGGCACACCGACCACGACCGCTGAGGGCTCGCCCAGCTTCGCGGCCGCCGTGAGCAATTCGTTGGTCACCTTCTTGACCTCGCCGCCCGAATGCTCGACGAGTACCAGGACCTCTGCCATGACGGTTCTCCTCAGATCAGCTTCTGGCCGATGAGATACTGGGCCAGCGCAGCCGCGCCGTCTCCCCCATCTGTGACGACCTGTCCCGCCTCGCGGGCCGGGCGTGGCGTGGACTGGGTCACTGTCGAGGTGGCGTTGGCGAGTCCGACAGCGCTGCGCTCGATACCCACGTCAGCCAGCGACAACGTGCTCACCGGCTTCTTCTTGGCGGCCATGATGCCCTTGAACGATGGGTAACGGGGCTCGTTGATCTTCTCATTCACGCTGATCACGGCGGGCAGATCGGCCCGCAGGACGGTGACTCCGTCGTCGGTCTCTCGCTCCACGGTCACGGTACGTCCCTCGACGGTGACCTTGCGGGCATGGGTCAGCTCTGGCAGCCCGAGGACCTCGGCGACCATCGCCGGGATGGCGCCCATGGTGCCATCGGTGGCTTCGTTGCCGGCAATAACGAGATCGACGTCGCCGAGCGTGTCGATGACCTTGGCCAGCGCCCTGGCAGTGGCAACGGCGCACGATCCGTGCAGGTCCTCGTCGGACAGATGCACCGCCTTGTCCGCTCCCATCGACAGCGCTTTACGGATGGCGTCGGTGGCTCGTGGCGGACCCATCGTGACGGCGGTGACGTCCCCACCACCCGCCTCTTTGATCTTGAGCGCCTCTTCGACAGCGCGCTCGTTGATCTCGTCCAGGACGACGTCCGCCGCGCCACGATCAAGGGTGTGGTCAGCATCGTCGAGCCTGCGCTCTGACCATGTGTCCGGCACCTGCTTGATCAGAACTACGATGTTCATGCTCGCAACGTTACCGGCGAGTAGCTCCACAGCACACCGCATGGTGATTGCGCTCACTGGGTTCGGTGGCAAGCTACCCGGATGGCGATGATCGGATCGCGAATACCAGCTGGTCACGCTGGCTGAGCTGCTGAGGCAGCAAAGCGGAGAAACCCTTATGGCCGGAGGAAACGCAATGTCTCCTTGAGGCGCGCCACGGTCTCCGGGCTGAGGATCAGTTCGAGGGAGACATGCTGATTGGGCCCGAACAACCGACCATCGATCGCGAGCGTGGTCGTCTCCCGACCCTCGGCGCGGTCAGGACTGAAAATCAAGCTGGTACTCATCCGGACATCGGCGTCGACAACGAGACCAAAGCCGGCCAATTCCTCTCCCATCAGGATGCAGCCCTCCGACATGTCAGAGCCGACACCCTTCAACCGGTTCCACGGCACCCACAGCCACGGTTCGCCCTGGTCGATCCGGCTCTGGTGGGTGGCACACACCGCAACGGTGCAGGCCCCATCACCGCCCTCGATGCGCAGCTCATGGCGCAGTTCGCTCTGATCATCGGGGCAGTGCAGCACCATGCACGACGGTGACGAGGCGGCCAGCATTCCTCGAGACGGTAGCGGGGCAGCTCCGCGCCGGCCATCACATGCGACGAATGATGTCTTCCACGGGATCAATCTCGTGAGCCGGCGCCGGGCGAGCCCGGGTCGTTTCGTGGACCTGCATGGTGGGCGTCTCGAAGGGCGCACCGCTCCAATCGTCGGGTGGAGCCCCGCCCCAGGACAGGTGGTTGTCCAGGTCCTTGACGGCCTGGATGAGATCGTGCACGTCGGGCGGGGTGGCCGCCGGACTGTTCTGGCTCAGCGTCACCACCGACGATCGGATTCTGCGCAAGATCGCGTTCGGATTTTTTGTCGCCACTGCGCCTCCCGCGCGTTGCGTTCAGGGCATCTGAGGAATGGGTGGCGCCCTGTCTGCGCCGATAGAGCGCCCCGAACGGTACACTCGTCCGGCTGCCCCTGATCAGCTGAACTTCGCGACCCCCGATTAGCGCAATATCAGCGACTCAGCGTGACCTGATCCGGCCGTCGGCCAGCGATGCGATCCTCTTCCCGTTGCCTGGACCACCGCGCCCTGGAGGACCGTTGACCGTCCCCGACCCGAGTAATCCCTACCCGGCGATCGCGGCCGGGGTGCGCTTTGGCATGGCCGCCGCCAACCACCTGAGCAGCGGGCCCTCAAGCTTTCCCTTCACGATCTTCCCCGGTCGCGGGCAGGACGAGACGTTGGAGACCTTCCAGATGCGCGCCATCAGCGCGCATGTCACCACCCTGATGGCCGGCACCCCAGCCGAACTCGCCGACATCGCCACGGCCATCCGGCGCAGCGGTGGGATGGCCCCGTGAAGGTAACCGTAGTCGGCAGCGTCAACCTCGACCTGGTGGCTGCGCTGCCGCGGCTCCCCGAGCCCGGCGAGACCCTGACCGCGACCGGTTTGACCCGCGTCCCCGGAGGTAAGGGGGCCAACCAGGCGCTGGCTATCCGCCGGTGGGGGCTGCCGGTCCAACTGGTCGCCGCGGTGGGCACCGACCCCGACGCCGATGCCGCGCTGGAGCTGCTCCGTCGCGAGGGCGTCGCGCTGGACCGGCTGCAGCACGTTGCCGAGCCGACTGGTCTGGCGCTGATCACCGTCGATACGGCGGGCGAGACCACCATCGTCGTTGTTCCCGGCGCGAACGCCGCCCTGCGAGTGGACGCCGGGGACGTGGCCGGTGCCGATGCGGTGCTCACTGTGCTGGAGGTTCCCGACAAAGCCGTCACCGCCGCCGCCCGGCACGCCACTGGGCTGTTCGTGCTCAATGCAGCCCCCGCCCGCCCGGTACCACCGGAGGTGCTGGACCGTGCCGATCTGGTGGTGGTCAACCGGGCTGAATACGCCGCGCTGCCTGGTCTGTGCGCCAGCCGTGCCGTCGCCGTCACTGACGGGCCGCGCGGGGCGGTGCTGCTGCGCAACGGCTCGCAGGTGGCGGCCGCAGCACCCCCGCCGGTCAGCGCCGTGGACGGCACCGGTGCCGGCGACGCGTTTATCGGTGCCGCGGTGGCAGGTTTGCTGCACGGGCTGCCCGACGCCGACCTCCTCTCCAGGGCCTGCGCCGCGGGCGCGCTGGCGGCCACTCGGCCCGGTGCCCAACCGTCCATGCCTACCGCGGCCGAGATCGACGAGGTGCTGGCCCGGGGACCGTACAGTTGATCATCGATACCGACCCCGAGGCCTGCGGTGATACCTCGGGCACTCCGCCGGCGGAGCCGGCGATTGGTCTTACGACGACGAGCCGCGGAACCGCCGGGTCACTCGGGCAACCAGGCGGCGGCCACCGGGCCATCGCCGCGAAAGATCGTAAGCGGACCTGACCGGCACCGAATTGATCATCTCGACGGCGCTCGGATACCGGTATGGGCTACCACCAAACGCTGCCTTGGCTTGATCGGAACTCGGCCACCTGTCGCTGTGGTGGCACTCGCCGGCAAGCAGGTCTCGCAGGGCCTCCTCAGTGAGACCTCCGAGGTCGTACCACCGGTACCCACGCGCCTTCGCCCACCGGATGATCTCCCATCTGATGGCAGCCGGGACGCTGAGTCGACCCGCCTCACCAGTGCGGTCGAATCCAGCCAGCCGGCCCCGGACCATCCCGCCGCACCCGGTCACCAGGTCCGCAGCGACGGGTTCGCCATTCACCTCGCCCACGAACAGCGCCACCTGCCCCGTTGGCGCCAGCTCCGAATACATCGCCTCGACGTAGCTGACCGGCAGCGGCTGGTAATCCTGGTGTTGCGCCGAGTGGGCCATCAACGTGGCGAGCAGCGCGATGTCCTGGCTGTCCCCGATACGAACCGTGACGCCTCGGGCCGCCCACTTTTTCGGCCACGAGCGCAGCCTCCGAGCGAACCGGCGGCGGATTTCGTCCTCCGTGGATGTGAGATCAAGCCGGATCGAACCCGCTGGCGCGATACCAGCGGAGGAGGTGCGAAACCGTCGCCGGAGAAGCTCCCGGCTCAGGTCATCTGCACCCTCGGGCGGTTGGACGAACAACATCCGCAACCGGTGCTGGCCTAGTGCCGCCAGACCACCGGCGAGCACTCGACAGATCTCGTTGCGATCGGCGGCAGCCGGGGAGATCACTGGGCCATAAGGTAGGTAGCCGACGCTGCCCAGCACGGGCACTCGTCGGTACATGATCTGCGCACCGCCAACGAGTTCGCCCGCCCGAAAGGCCAGCAGATACAGCGGCGCGTAGCCGACTCGACCACGGAGGCGCGCCCAGGCGGTGAGCTGGGTGACGTCGCTACCCGCGGTGCCATCCACCAGCCGGTCCCAGGCGCTCAGGACATTCGAGCCCGGATCCGGGCAGGCCGTGATCGAGATCGTCGCTTCTGCGCGCCTAGTACTCATTGCAACAGGTTGAACACTCACTGTCACTCGCCCCCCGGTTGACCACTGGTCGTGGTCTGCGAGCTGTAACTCTGACGTGTTGAACAATCACATAGCGTTCGACAACCCGTCATCGTTCGGATCGTACTCTCCGGAGTTATTCACGCTAAAGGAGTAAGTCCCGTGCATGCTGCCACTGCGACCGAGTGCCTCAAGGTCGTGAACCGGCTCCGACCCCGGCCTTGACACCGGGGGATAGACGCGCTCGCAGCCGCAACACTGCCATCGCCAGCAGCGCTCCGAGCACGCCGCCCAGCGCGTTATGGGCAATATCCCGGGCCTGACATTCGCCGCCGCCGGTACTGGCCTGCACGAACTCCACGAAGACGCTGACGAGGGCGCAGGAAATCGCGACGAGTGCGGGACGACGGGTCGCAAGAGTTCCGAAGATCGCAAATGGGACAAACAGCGCCACGTTGAGCTGCTCATAGAGATGGATCAGCGAGAGGCTGCCGGCTGTACACAGGCGCAGGGTCGTCAGCGGGTTGAGACCGCCCGCGGGGAAATGCCCGAGCGGCCGAACCACGGTGAGCGCCAGCGCCAGCGCCAGGCCGCACCCGGCAAGCACTGCGGGCGCCCGGTCCCAGCCGCGACGTGGCGCCAGCCACCAGGCTGCACCACCGAGAATCAACGAACCCGGGATGAAGGCGGCGGGCACCTCTAAGTGGTGCAAGAAGATGTTGAGGAGGTTGTGGGGATTGAGGTCTACTCCGCCGGACACGCGGTGCACGCTAGCGCCTCGCTCAGCGACCCACGAACGTCGCCTTGCCTGGGCCGTGGTCGAGGAACGAGCGCATGCCGGCCACCCGGTCCGCAGTGCGCGCCAGCGCCGCGAAGGCGTCGGCCTCCAGCCGCAGCCCGTTGCTGAGATCGGCGTCGAGCCCATCGTCGATTGCCGCCTTAGCCGCCGCCAGCGCGCGCGCCGGTCCCGCGACGAACTGCTCAGCCCAGCGCCGCGCCGCCGCGTACACCTCGCCGGGAGCGACCACCTCGTCGACGAGGCCGATCCGCAGCGCCTCATCGGCCCTGGCGAAGCGACCGGTGTAGATCAGCTCTTTGGCTCGGGAGGGGCCGATCAGCCGGGACAGCCGCTGGGTGCCCCCAGCCCCGGGGATGATCCCGAGCAGGATCTCCGGCTGACCGATCTTGGCATCTTCCGCGGCGATCCGCCGGTCACAGCTCAGCGCGAGCTCGCAGCCACCGCCCAGCGCGAATCCAGTGATGGCGGCGACGGTCGGTTTCGGGATGTCCGCCACCATGCTGAATGACGAGGACAGCTCCACGGCCAGTGCCGCCATCTCGGCAGGCGGCATCGCTGCCATCTCCTTGATGTCGGCGCCGGCCGCGAACACCTGCTCGCCGCCGTAGACGACCACCGCGCGGATCTCGGGACGGTCCGCGGCCTGCTGCGCCGCCGACCGGATCTCCTGCTGCACCTGCCGGCTCAGGGCGTTCATCGGCGGCCGATCCAGCCGGATCGTGCCGATGCCGCCGTCCACCTCAAGCCTGACGAACCCGCTGTCCATAACCACGAACGCTACCGGCGGTCGCTGAGGCGCCGCTCAGCGACGGTAGGCGAAATAGCGCGCCCCGGAACGCCGGAGCACGAGGTCCAGACCGAAGGTCTTCGACAGGTTCCCCTCGTTGAGTACCGCCTCGAGCAGTCCCTGGGCGACCACCGTCCCGTCCCGCATCAGCATGGCGTGCGTGAAGCCCGGTGGGATCTCCTCCACGTGGTGGGTCACCAGCACCGTCGCCGGAGAGTCCGGATCGGTGGCCAGCATGGCCAGCCGGGCCACCAGATCCTCCCGGCCGCCCAGGTCCAGCCCGGCCGCGGGCTCATCCAGCAGGAGCAGCTCCGGATCGGTCATCAGCGCCCTGGCGATCAGCACCCGCTTGCGCTCGCCCTCGGACAGCGTGCCGAAACGCCGCCCGGCCATCCCCTCGACGCCCAGCGCGGCCAGCAAGCCGGCAGCTCGGGCGTTGTCGAGGGCCTCGTAGCGTTCCCGCCACCGGCCGAGCACCGCGTAGCCGGCGCTGACCACCAGGTCCGACACCACCTCGTCACCGGGGATCCGGCCGGCCAGCGATGCCGAGGAAAAGCCGATCCGCGGGCGCAGCTCGAACACATCGGTGCGGCCCAGCCGCTCCCCGAGCACGTGCACGGTCCCGTAGCTCGGGTGCAGTTCGGTCGCGGCCAGCCGCAGCAGGGTGGTCTTGCCGGCGCCGTTGGGTCCCAGGACGACCCATTTCTCGTCGATCTCCACCTGCCAGTCCACCAGCTCCAGCAACGTGCTGGCGCCGCGCCGAACGCCTACGCCGTCCATCCGCACGACGAGGTCAGTGAGGTCAAGTGCGGTGCTCCCGGCTAGCTGCCTATGCCGCGCGTTCACCCGACCATTGTGCGGGTCGGCAGAATGGGTGTCTGTGACTCGCCCGCAGGTCGGCCGACCATTCCCGCTCGGCGCGCACGCCGAGGGTGGCGGGGTGCGCTTCGCGGTGGCGTCCTCGATCGCTGACGCCGTCGAGGTGTGCCTGCTCTCGGCGGATGGGGAGGAGCAGCGGGTACCGCTGACCGAACGCACCTTCGGGGTGTGGCACGGGCTGCTTCCTGGCGTCGGTCCCGGGCAACGGTACGGCTACCGGGTGCACGGGCCGTGGGATCCCCTGCGTGGCCGCTCGTGCAATCCGGCGAAGTTGCTGGTCGATCCGTATGCGCGCCGCGTCGTTGGCACCGTGACGGACCTGCGGGCCGCGCTGGGTTACCGGGAGTTCCCCACCGGACCGCCCTGCGACATCGACTCCCTGGGCAGCGTCCCGGTCTCGATCGTCACCGCCCCCGGCGGGCCGGACACCGGCGTCCGGCCCGATGTGCCGTGGGAGCGGACAGTGATCTACGAGCTGCACGTGCGCGGCTTCACCCGCACCTATCCCGGGGTACCGCCCGAGCACCGCGGCACCTACCTGGGTCTCGCCCATCCCGCAGTGCTCGGCTACCTCACTGATCTGGGTATTACTGCCGTGGAACTGCTGCCGGTGTCCGCGTTCTGCCCCGAACCGGCCCTGCTCCGCGCTGGGTTGCCCAACTACTGGGGCTACTCTCCACTGGCCCTGTTCGCCGTGCATCCCGGATATGCCGCGGTGCCCGGCGATGAGGTGGCGGAATTCCGCACAATGGTGGCCGCGCTGCACGCCGCAGGCATCGAGGTGATCGTCGACGTGGTGGCGAACCACACCTGCGAGGGTGGCCCGGACGGGCCCACCCTGGCCTACCGGGGGCTGGACGCGCCCGCCTACTACCTTCAGCACGACCTCACCGGCTGCGGCAACACCCTTGATCCCGGATCGCTCACCGTGGTCCGGCTGGTCACCGACGCGCTGCGGTACTGGGCGGCTGAGTTGGGCGTCGACGGGTTCCGCCTGGATCTGGCCAGTGTGCTGGGGCGACCGCACGGCGGGCCGTTCGACCCGGGTGCACCGCTGCTGGGCGCGATCGCCGCGGACCCACTGCTGTGCACTCGCAAACTCATCGCCGAGCCCTGGGATGCCACCTCCGACGGTTACCGGGTCGGCGGGTTCCCGGCGGACTTCAGCGAATGGAATGGGCGCTACCGCGACGTCGTTCGGGACTTCTGGCGGGGGGTTCCCGGCGTCAGCGAGCTCGCCTCCCGGCTGGCCGGGAGCTCGGATCTGTACGCGGCGAGTGGGCGCCGGCCGTGGGCATCGATCAACTTCGTTACCGCGCATGACGGCTTCACCCTGCGGGACCTGGTCTCCTACAACCGCAAACACAACGAGGCCAACGGTGAGGACGGTACCGACGGCACCGAGGACAACCGTTCGTGGAACTGCGGTGCAGAAGGGGAAACCGAGGACCGGGCGGTGCGCAGCCTGCGTGGGCGCCAGGCACGCAACCTGCTGGCCACGCTGGTGCTCTCCACTGGCACCCCCATGCTGCTGGCCGGTGACGAGCGCTGGCGCACCCAGGGGGGCAACAACAACCCCTACCGGCTCGACGACGACACCTCGTGGCTGGACTGGTCCAGTGATCCGGCCGCCGAGATGTTCGCCACCTTTGCCCGCCGGCTGCTCGCGCTGCGAAACACCACGCCCGCGCTACGCCAACCCGAGTTCTTCGAGGGCCGGAGCACGCCCAGCGACACCCCTGACCTGGTCTGGTTGCGCCCGGACGGGCAGCCCATGGAGCTAGCCGACTGGCGAGATGAGCACCTGCAGACGCTGAGCATGTGGATCGACGGCGCTGACGTGCGGTCCCACCCGCCGCCACCGGCCACCGACTCGTGGCTGCTGATGCTGCACGCCGGAGCGAATCCGATCAGTTGCACGCTACCCGGTCCGGAATACGGCGCGGGATACGAGCCGGTGCTGGACACCGGCTCCCTGGACGGTGCGCCCACTCACCCCCGAACCAGGCGCCCCAGCACCCGGGTAACCGTCCCCGCCCGGAGCCTCCTGGTGTTCCGCGCAGTGCGCCGGTAGCCCCTACTCTCCGATCCCGAACCCCGCCCAGGGGAGCAAACGGGGCCGATTGGGGGCCGGCCACCCCGCGAGCGGCGCTACCACGCCCGCGCACGCCGCCGCGCT
>CAXUFG010000005.1:42856-51283 GCA_964250265.1 uncultured Pseudonocardiaceae bacterium
GACAACCCCGATATGTCTCCATGTCGGGAACTCAGGTGGCGAGATGGAGGAGGCCGAACTCGGCAGGGGTGGCCATCAGCGGGTGTTGGGGCAGGACGCGCACGGTGTAGCCGAGCAGGCCGGCGTGGGGCAGGTGCACGGTCGCCTCGAACCGGTCGCCCTCGCTGTCCCCCTCGGTAGAGTCAGGAGTGTCGACCGGTGCCATGGTCACCACGAGCGGGTCCCGTAGCTCGTCACGATCGTCCACCCGGCCGATGACGGCCTGGACATCAACGTCGCGGGGCTGCAGACCAGCCAACACGACAGCGGCGCGGACGGTCATCTCCGAGCCGAGCGCAGGTGTGTCGGGCAAGCCGGAGATATCCACCTGCGCCACCCGCACGGCCGGCCAGGCGGCGCGGACCCGCGAGCGGTATTCGGCCAGCGCGCGCGCCCCAGCGAAGGAACCGGCCCGCACCACCGCGGCCGAGCTGGCGGATGGTGCGTAGAGACGTTCCACGTACTCCCGCACCATCCGGTCGGCCTGGACCTGCGGGCGCAGCGTGGTCAAGGTGTGCCGCACCAGGGACACCCAGCTGGTCGGCACGCCGTCGGCGCCACGGTCGTAGAACTGGGGAGCGACCAGAGTGGAGATCAACTCGTAGAGCGCGGTCGCCTCCAGGTTGTCGCGCCGATCGGGATTCTCGACGCCATCGGCCGTCGGGATCGCCCAGCCGTTCTTGCCGTCGTAGAGCTCGTCCCACCAGCCGTCCCGGATGGACAGGTTCAGCCCACCATTGAGCGCAGATTTCATCCCGGAGGTGCCGCAGGCCTCCAACGGCCGCAGGGGGTTGTTGAGCCACACGTCGCAGCCCCAGTACAGGTACCGGGCCATCGACATATCGTAGTCGGGCAGGAACACCATCCGGTGCCGCACGTCCGGCGAGTCGGCGAACCGCACCACCTGCTGGATGAGCGCCTTGCCCCCGTCATCAGCAGGGTGGGACTTGCCGGCGATGATCAGCTGCACCGGGTGCTCGGGGTCCAGCAGCAGCGCTCGGAGCCGTTCGGGGTCACGCAGCATCAGGGTGAGCCGCTTGTAGGTGGGTACCCGGCGAGCGAAGCCCATGGTCAGCACATGAGGGTCGAACACTCGCGAGGTCCAGCCCAGCTCAGGCGCGGAGGCACCGCGCTCCAGCCAGGCAGCCCGGACCCGCCTGCGCACCTCGTCCACCAGCTTGGTGCGCAGCACGCCGCGCAGCTCCCACAGCAGGGTGTCGGAAGCTGAAGTCAGCCCGGTGCCATCGGCACTACTGTCGGACTCGCCGAGCAGGCTGGTGATCTCCCGTGCGGCCCAGGTCGGCCCGTGCACGCCGTTGGTGATCGATCCGATCGGCACCTCGTCGACGTCGAACTGCGGCCACAAACCGCGAAACATCGCTCGGGACACGGCGCCATGCAGTTCCGAGACCCCGTTAGCGCGCTGGGCCAGCCGCAGCCCCATGTGCGCCATGTTGAACATTCCGGGGTTCTCCTCAGCCCCGAGCTCCTCAACCCGGGCGAGCTCGACACCGGGCAGCAGAGTCTCCCCCGGCGATTCAAAAAGATCCAGCAAGATCGGGTCCGGCGGCTCACTGAAGTAGCGCCGCACCAGGTCCACCGGGAAGCGATCGATCCCGGCCGGCACTGGAGTGTGTGTGGTGAACACGGTGCCGGCCCGCACGGCCGCCAGTGCCTGGTCGAAGCTCAAGCCCTCGCCAGTGATCAACTCCCGGATCCGCTCCAGGCCGAGGAAGCCGGCGTGACCTTCGTTGGTGTGGAAGACCTCCGGCTCGGGATGGCCGGTGAGCCGGCAAAACAGCCGTACCGCCCGGACACCGCCGATCCCGGCCAGGATCTCCTGGGTGATCCGGTGGTTCTGATCCCCGCCGTAGAGCCGGTCGGTAACCCCGCGCAGCTCGTCGGGATTGTCCTCGATGTCGCTGTCCAGCAGCAGCAGCGGGACCCGGCCGACATCGGCGCGCCAGATCCGCGCCCGCAGCACCGGGCCCCGCGTCATACCGACGTGCACCAGTAGCGGCGCTCCGGTGTCATCGGCCAGCAGTCGCAGCGGCAGGCCCTGGGGGTCCAGCGCCGGGTAGTGCTCCAGCTGCCAGCCGTCCAGCGACAAAGACTGCCGGAAATAGCCCGAGCGGTAGAGCAGCCCGAGCCCAATCAGCGGCACCCCCAAGTCCGAGGCGGCCTTGAGGTGATCGCCCGCCAGCACACCCAGTCCTCCGGAGTAAAAAGGCAGCACCTCCGAGACGCCGAACTCCATGGAGAAGTAGGCGATCGCAGCTGGCAGCTTCCCCGGATGCTGCTGGTACCACCGGGGCTCGTCCAGGTAGCGGCGCAAGTCCTCAGCGAGCGCTGCGGTGCGGGACACCACAGTCTCGTCGGCGGCTAGCGCGGTCAGCCGGCCGGTGGGGATCTCTCCGAGTAGCCGTACCGGGTCACCGTTGACCGCGGCCCACGTGCGCTCGTCCAGCGAGGCGAACAGATCCTGGGTCGGCTGATGCCAGGTCCACCGGAGGTTGGTGGCCAGCAGCTCCAACGGAGCCAGTGGTCCCGGCAGCTGAGCGCGGACGGTGAAGCGACGCAGTGCTCTCACGAGCGGACTTTATCCCGGAACGGGGCCGACGCCCGATGACTCACCGCCTCGCCGTCGCGCTGGCCGGATTTATTTACAAGCCCGCAAAACCTCACCGGCGGCCCGCCCGTTCAGGACAGGCGGCGAGAGCAGTGTGCATCCAAACTGCCCCCGATCGAGACAGTCGCGGATCTCACGTAGGAGGCGACACCGGGCGCCTGTCCCGGCACACTGGGAATCAGGATCGGGCGAAGGGGCGGGCAGCGGTGAGTGGTCGGATCGCCATTGACGGGGTGACGCCCGCAGTCTCATGCGGGAGGTATCCGAGCAAGGCGGTGGTCGGGGAGCACGTTCCGGTAAGCGCCACGGTGTGGCGTGAGGGACACGATGCGGTGGCCGCCACCGTAGTGTGGCGCGGTCCCGGCAGCCGCCCAACCAGTCAGGTCCGGATGCGGCCCGGACCTCCGGGCACCGACCAGTTCACCGCGACCGTGGTGGCGGACCAGGTGGGTTGGTGGACCTTCCGGGTGGATGGTTGGGCCGATCCGTGGGAGACCTGGCGGCATGCCATCGAGGTGAAGATCGACGCCGGGCAGACCGCGGCTGAGCTGGAGAACGACCTGATCACCGGCGCTCGCCTGCTGGAGCGCGCCGCTCGCCGGCCCGGTCAGCAAGTCAACCGGGCGGCACTCAGCACTGCGGCAGCGGCATTGCGGGTCACCGGTCGTGGACTCGACGAGCGGGTCGAGCAGGCGGTCTCCGCGCCGGTAATCGAGATCATGACCTCCGATCCACTCCGTGACCTGATCACTCGGGGTGCTACGCACAAGGTATGGGTGGACCGGCCCCGGGCCCTGTTCAGCTCCTGGTACGAGTTCTTCCCGCGCTCCACCGGCGGTTGGGATGCCCTGGGCAACCCGGTGCACGGCACTTTCGCCACCGCCACCCGTGAGCTGGACCGGATCGCTGGGATGGGCTTCGACGTGGTGTACCTGCCACCGATCCACCCGATCGGCGAGGTGAACCGCAAGGGCCCGAACAACAGCACGGACGTCGGCCCCGATGACTTCGGGTCGCCGTGGGCGATCGGTTCGGTCGAGGGCGGGCACGATGCCGTCCACCCCCTGCTGGGCACTCTCGAGGATTTCGCGGCCTTCCTCACGCGGGCTCGCGAGCTCGGCATGGAGGTCGCGCTGGACTTCGCGCTGCAGTGCGCGCCGGACCACCCGTGGGCCAAGGAGCACCAGGAGTGGTTCACCACCCGTCCGGACGGGTCCATCGCCTACGCGGAGAATCCGCCCAAGCGCTACCAGGACATCTACCCGCTCAACTTCGACTCCGACCCGCGCGGGATCTACCTGGAGATGCTGCGGGTGATGCTGTTCTGGGTGGAACGCGGCGTGCGGATCTTCCGGGTGGACAACCCCCATACCAAGCCGCCGGATTTCTGGCAGTGGCTGATCTGGCAGGTCAAGGACCGGTACCCGGACGTACTGTTCCTGGCCGAGGCGTTCACCCGCCCCGCTCGGCTCTACGGGCTGGCCCGGCTGGGCTTCACCCAGTCCTACACCTACTTCACCTGGCGCACCGGCAAACAGGAGCTCACCGAGTACGCCACCGAGCTGGCGTCCAGAGCCGACGAAGCCCGGCCGAATTTCTTCGTCAACACCCCGGACATCCTGCACGCGTCACTGCAGCAGGGGGGACCAGGCATATTCGCCATCCGTGCCGCGCTGGCCGCCACGCTGTCCCCCTCATGGGGGGTCTACTCCGGTTTCGAGCTCTATGAGCACACGCCGGTTGCGCTGGGCAGCGAGGAGTACCTGGACAGTGAGAAATACCAACTGCGGCCCCGGGACTTTGCCGCCGCACTGGCCCAGGGCCGATCCCTGGAGCCGTGGATCACCCAACTCAACGCGATCCGGCGGGCGCATCCCGCCCTGCGGCAGCTGCGGACGCTGCGGTTCCACCGGGCGAGCACCGACTCGCTGCTGGCGTACTCCAAGACCGATCCGGCCACCGGTGACACCGTGATCTCCGTGGTCACCCTGGACCCGTTCACCACGGTCAGCGGGACGGTCTCACTGGACCTGCCTGCACTGGGCATGGACTGGTCAGATCGCTTCGACGTGCACGACGAGGTCAGCGGCGAAACCTACCGATGGGGAGAGATCAACTTCGTGCAGCTGCAACCGTGGCGGGCTGTTGCCCACATTTTGTGGGCCACAGCCCGCTCGTGAGTGCATAACAGTGTTCCAGCACCGAATGCCACTCACGACCCGGCAGCCGTAGGCTGCTGCGGGTGAACCTAACGAGGGAGTTCGACGCCGCCGCGGCCAGCTACGACCGGCTGGTGGGAGCGAGCCCGGGCTACTACCGCAACCTGGCCCGCTCCGCCCGGCGGATGCAGCTGCCGGGCGAGGGCGCCGGACTGCACCTGCTGGATCTGGGTTGCGGGACCGGAGCGTCGACATTGGCGCTGCTGGCAGCGGCGCCCAAGGCCCGGATCACTGCGGTGGACGGATCGGTCGGCATGCTCGCCAAGGCCCGCCAGGCGGATTGGCCGTCGCGGGTGTCGTTCGTGCACGCCCGGGCTGAGAACCTCACCGAGGTCGGGGTGCAGGGGCCCTTCGACGGGATCTTCGCCGCCTACCTGGTACGCAACCTGCCGGATCCGGATCCGGTGCTGGCGGGGCTGTGCAATCAGCTGGCGCCGGGCGCGCCGTTAGGGGTGCACGACTACGCACTGGACGGCCGGGCACTCAGCCGGGCGATCTGGACCGCGGTGTGCTGGAGTGTGATCATCCCGGCTGGGAAGGTGGTGACCGGCCGGGCTCAGCTCTACCGCTACCTGTGGCGCAGCGTGTTGCGTTTCGACACCGTGGACGCTCTCGCCGCACGGCTGCGCAGGCACGGCCTGGTCGACACCCAGATCGACACGATGCCCGGGTGGGAACGCGGCATCGTGCACACCGTGGTGGCCAGGAAGCCCCAATGACGTCGCGAGGCAACGGCAAGAACCACATGACGCCGCTCAGCGGCGGTCACATGGCGCCGCTCAGCGGCGGTCACATGGCGCCGCTCAGCGGCGGTGGGCGTCGGCCAGGCCGGGACCGGCGGGCCGTGCGGCACCCGCCACAGGGTGGTCGACCCCGGCCCGAGGGACCGCCTCCCCGAGCCGCCGTCGTCGGCGGTGGGATCGCCGGCATCGCGGCAGCGGTAGCCCTGGCCGAACGCGGCGTGCAGGTGCAGCTACTGGAGCGGGAGCACCAGCTGGGCGGTCGGCTGCGTGGTTGGCCGATCATGCTCGCCGATGGGTCAGCGGTCACCATGAGCCGCGGATTCCACGCTTTCTTCCGGCAGTACTACAACCTGCGAGCGCTGCTGCACCGAGCCGATCCGCTGGACCGGGCGCTGGTGCCGATGCAGGATTACCCGCTGGTCGACGCCGACGGCCATCGGGACACGTTCCAGGGTCTGCCGCGCACGCCGCCGTGGAACGCATTGGCCTTCGCGTTGCTCAGCCCCACCTTCCAGTGGCGGGATCTGGTCACCCGGATCGACCCAGTGGCCGCGCTGCCGTTGGTCGACGTGTCGGTGCCGGAGGTCTACTGGCGGTTGGACGACCAGGACGCGATGACGTTCCTGGAGCGGGTGCGTTTCCCGGATGCGGCGCGGCACCTGGCCTTCTCAGTGTTCTCCCGCAGCTTCTTCGCCGATCCCCGGGAGCTGTCAGCGGCCGAGCTGGCCACGATGTTCCACATCTATTTCCTGGGCTCGGCCGAGGGCCTGGTGTTCGACGTGACAGCGGAGCCGTTCCCACAGTCCTTGTGGGAGCCGATGGGCCACTATCTGGCCGAACTCGGCGTGGTGGTCAGCACCGGGGTGGCCGTCGAGCGGGTAACACCTGGGAGGGAACGTCGCTTCACGGTCCGAGCCGGGGGCGGCAGCTCCGATGTCGACGCCGTGGTGCTCGCCACCGATGTCACTGGGCTGCAAGCGTTACTCGAATCATCCCCCGAGCTCGGGCAAGCGCCGTGGCGGGCGCGCATCGCACGGTTGCGGACCGCTCCACCGTTCCTGGTGTCCCGGTTGTGGCTGGACCGGCCGGTACGGCCCGACCGGCCTGGCTTCCTCGGCACCAGCGGGTTCGGCCCGCTGGACAACGTCAGCGTGCTGGAACGCTTCGAGGGCGAAGCGGCCCGCTGGGCTCGCCGCACCGGCGGCTCGGTGGTGGAACTACACGCCTACGCGCTGACCACCGATCCGGAGCAGGGCAAACGCCAGCTCGTCGACGAACTCCACCGGCTCTACCCAGAGACCGTCGCCGCCACGATCGTCGACGAACGCCACGAACTGCGCGCCGATTGCCCACTGTTCGCGCCAGGAACCTTCGGCGACCGGCCCACCGTCACCACCCCCGATCCGGCAGTGGTTCTGGCCGGGGACCTCACCCGGGTCGATCTCCCCGTGGCGCTGATGGAACGTGCCGCGACTAGCGGGCTGCTCGCCGCGAACGCATTGCTGGCCAGTTGGGGATTGCATGGACACGCCCTATGGACGGTTCCGGTCCGGGGCCGGCTCGCCCCGCTACGAGCCGCCGCGGCCCGGTTCGCCTGAGAGGCGTCGGCTCGCAGCCACGGCGCAACGGGAGGCAGGACCGATGAGTTCGGCGGCACAGCTCGCTGGGATCAGCCTGGCCAGCGGCCGGTGATGCGGAGGTCATAGCGGCGCGCCGCATAGGCAAGGTCGTCACGCCACAGCCGGGCGGCGGCCCAGCGCATCGCCGGGCGCATCAGCGGCGCTCCGCGGCGGGCGACGGCGAAGCCCGGGCGAGGCGAGCTGGCGATGGTCGCCTCGATCACCGCAGTTCGGGGGTGACCGGCGCCGTCGACGCCCAGCGGAACGGCGTGCGTCTCGACGACGCTGCCGGCGCCCTCGCCTTCCAGGATCTCCATCACCACCGTCCGCGGTTCCGGGCAGCTGAACGCGGCCCGTACCGGAACCCCGATCCGCTTGGTGAGCCGGAACGCAACCTCGATCACGAACTGATCGGTCTCCTCAGTCGGTTCCTCGATCACCCGCAGCCCGACGAACGAATACGGGTGAAACCAGCTACCATGCCACGGGTCGAGCCGGTTGGCGACCACATCCTCCGGCTCGCAGCGCCCGATCCCGGTGAACACCGCGTCCATGCTGGTCTCCGGGTCCGGACGGCGAGGCAGCACCGGCGCGGGCAACGGATCCTCCCCACCTGCAGAGTCCAGCCGTACCCAGGCCAGCACCCCGTCGTCATGGGCCGGGAACGGGTCCCATCCCGGCACCCCGCGGGCTCCGATTGCCAGACCGTGCCAGCGGCACACCAGGTTCCCACCGGTCACCGCTGCGCGGCATAGTGGCGCGCCCAGGTGCGGGCACTCGCCGGGACCGGTGTGCAGTGCACCGTCAGGGGTGCGCCAGGCCACCACCTCTACACCCGCGATGGTGCGACCGAAGGGCCGATCAGCGGGGATCTCCCGGCTCGCGGCGAGCACGTACCAGTTGCCCGCCGGCCGGGCTTGCGCCCGTTTCAGCGCCTCCTCGATCAGCCCCGGCCGGGCCTCCCGCCAGGTAGGAACCTGCCCCGCCCACGTCCACGCCGGCAGCCGCCGCAACGGCACCCGATCACCCAGCATCGTCACCGCCCCCTTCCATCACGTATGCCGTTCGCATCCAACCCACCATTCGGTTCCATTTGGCGCCTCCCACCCGGCGCCCAGACCACGGGACCCGGACGGTACCTCGCTTTTGCGTTGGGAGGGTCTGGGCGGTAGGACTGG